>NZ_CP063832.1:2614375-2918750 GCF_023277925.1 Pseudomonas entomophila | reverse complement strand
CGCGGGTACAGGCCGAGTCCGGCGTGTGCCTGCTGATGCATGACACCGAGCCACTGAAACCGACCAACACCGGCTGGTTGATTGCCGACCTGATCGAGGATACCTCGGCCTTCGGCTGGCTCCGCACCTCGGTTGATGAAGGGCTGCTGGCATTGCTGGAGCATCCGCAGTGGCAGCCGTATATCGTCTTCCCTGGCGAGTTCGTAGCCGAGGAGCGGGTGGTCAATGAGGTCGTGCGTGAGCCGGGCAAGCGGCCTTTGTTCATCCTGCTCGACGCCACCTGGACCGAAGCGCGCAAGATGTTCCGCAAGAGCCCCTACCTGGACCGTTTCCCAGTGTTGAGCCTGGAGGCCGAGCAAATGTCGCGCTATCGCTTGCGCCGCTCTAAGCGCGACGACCATTTCTGCACCGCGGAAGTGGCAGCCATGTGCCTGGACCTGGCCGGCGACAACCAAGCCTCCCAGGCCCTGGACGCCTACCTGGATGTGTTCAGCCTGCACTACCTCAGCGGCAAGCGCCGCTTGCCGCTGGACGCGCATGACGAGGTGCATCGGCGTTTGCATACCTTCCTATAGTCCAAGGGGCAGGCGCGGCCGATTGGTTCATACTGTCGGGGCTGGCAGCCAGGGTAGGCGGGGACGACCGGGCAATTGGCTTGACCACCCGGGGCGTGCTCGGCATCCTTGGCGCCGCTTCAGGCATTACGAAGCTGCCGTTATCCCCGGACTTCGCCGTGCCATCCCGGCCGGCGGCCTTGCCGCTCGTGCCTTGAGTTGCCCGCCAGGCGTATTCCGTACCCCCGTGCCTGGCACAGAACAGGATCCCTAGATCGATGGCCACATACGAAATCCTGATTGCCGATGACCACCCGTTGTTCCGTAGCGCACTGCGCCAGGCCGTTACCCTCGGCCTGGGCGCGGATGTGCGCCTGGTCGAGGTTGCAAGCATCGCCGAACTGGAAACCAGCCTGACCGAGAAATCCGACTGGGACCTGGTCCTGCTGGACCTTAACATGCCCGGTGCCTATGGTTTCTCTGGCCTGGTCCTGTTGCGCGGGCAGTACCCGCAGATCCCGGTGGTGATGGTCTCGGCCCAGGAGGATGCAGCGGTCGTGGTGAAGTCCCGCGAGTTCGGCGCTAGTGGTTTCATCCCCAAGTCCAGCGAGTTGAGCAAGATCCAGGAGGCGGTGCGCAACGTGCTCGATGGCGATGTCTGGTGGCCGCCGCAGGCGTTCGAAAAGGTCGATGTATCGGCCGAAGCCAAGGCCGCCAGCGAAGGCCTGGCAAGCCTAACGCCCCAGCAGTTCCGTGTGCTGACCATGGTCTGTGAAGGTCTGTTGAACAAGCAGATCGCCTACGAGTTGAATGTCTCGGAAGCGACCATCAAGGCCCACGTGACGGCGATCTTCCGCAAGCTCGGTGTGCGCACGCGAACCCAGGCGGCGTTGTTGTTGCAACAACTTGAATCGGTTTCGGGTAGCTAAGTACCCGAACGTTCACGCTTTTTTGACTCGAACTGAACTAGCCTTCAGGCCTTTCTACGGTGAAGTGACGCACCCATGTCGCCATTCAAGGGCCAGACCGGCCTCAAACGCATCTTCAACGCTGCCGGCTACTCGCTGGATGGCCTGCGCACTGCCTTCAAGGGCGAGGCCGCCTTCCGCCAGCTGGTGCTGCTCAATGTATTGCTGATCCCAACGGCTTTCTGGTTGCCGGTCAGCCGCGTGGAGCGGGCAGTTCTCATTGCCGTGTGCTTGCTGGGGCTGATCGTGGAGTTGTTGAACTCTGCAGTCGAGGCGGCCATCGACCGTATCTCCCTGGAGCGTCACCCCTTGTCGAAGAACGCCAAGGACATGGGCAGCGCCGCGCAACTGGTGGCCATGAGCATGGTGGCCGTGGTGTGGGGCGTGATCCTGCTGGGCTAGCGCTCAGGCGATCGGCGGCAGGACGATTTCATCACTGCGCCGTACGCCTGCGGTGAAGCTGCGGCACAGTTCAAGAAACTCGCGCATGGCCGAGGTCTGGTATTTCTGCTTGTGCCAGATGAAGTAGAACTGACGCAACAGGTCCAGTGCCGGGGTTTCCACCGGCACCAGGCTGCCGCGCCGGAAGGCGTCACGCAGCGCCAGGCGTGAGATGCAACCAATCCCCAGGCCTGACTCGACCGCGCGCTTGATCGCTTCGGTGTGTTCCAGCTCCAGGCGGATGTTCAGGTTGGCGCGGTGATGGCGCATGGCTTGGTCAAAGGTCAACCGGGTGCCCGAACCCTGTTCACGAAGTATCCACGCCTCGTTGGCCAATTGCGCCATATCGGCGTGGCCGACCTTGGCCAGGGGGTGCTGCGGGGCGCAGAACACTACCAGTTCATCCTCGACCCAAGGCTGAACTTCGAGGTCGGGATGGTGGCAGTCGCCCTCGATTAGACCCAGGTCAATTTCGTAGTGGGCGACTTGATGCACGATATGTGCGGTGTTCTGCACGTGCAGCTTGACCTGGCTTTCCGGGTGCACCTGCATGAAACTGCCGATCAGCAGGGTGGCTAGGTAATTGCCGATGGTCAGGGTGGCGCCGACCGCCAGAGAGCCAAACCCCGACTTGCCGTTGAGCAGGTCCTCGATTTCCTTGGCCTGGTCGAGCAGGGCGACCGCCTGGGGCAGCAACTGATGGCCAAGGGCGTTGAGGCTCAGGCGCTTGCCGGCGCGGTCGAACAACTGGCAGCTGGATTGCCGCTCCAGTTCGGTGATAGAGGTGCTGGCAGCCGATTGTGACAAGGCCAGCACGCCGGCGGCCCGAGATACGCTCTGGTGTTGGGCGACGGCGACGAAGACCTGAAGTTGACGGAGTGTGAATCGCATATCTATATAACCGATAACACATATCTTGATAATTCAGTTAACAGATATTGTCGCTGCCCCTAAACTATCGCGCAACTGCGCGTCTTGCGCGCGCCGCGTCTTTCTTCAGGAGCCCCTTAGATGAGCAACATGAACCACGAACGTGTCCTCAGTGTGCACCACTGGAACGACACCCTGTTCAGCTTCAAGTGCACCCGCGACCCGGGCCTGCGCTTCGAGAACGGTCAGTTCGTGATGATCGGCCTGCAGCAGGATAGCGGCCGTCCGCTCATGCGCGCCTATTCGATCGCCTCGCCGAACTGGGAAGAGCACCTGGAGTTCTTCAGCATCAAGGTGCCGGATGGCCCGCTGACCTCTCAGCTGCAGCACCTGAAAGAGGGCGACGAGATCATCATCAGCAAGAAGCCCACAGGCACTCTGGTGCTCGACGACCTGAACCCTGGCAAGCACCTGTACCTGCTGAGCACCGGCACTGGGCTGGCGCCGTTCATGAGCGTCATCCAAGACCCGGAAACCTACGAGCGCTTCGAGAAGGTGATCCTGGTCCACGGCGTGCGCTATGTGAATGAGGTTGCCTACCGCGAGTTCATCACTGAGCACCTGCCACAGAACGAGTTCTTCGGCGAGTCCGTGCGCGACAAGCTGATCTACTACCCGACCGTGACCCGCGAACCATTCGAGAACCAGGGCCGCCTGACCGACCTGATGCGCAGCGGCAAGCTGTTCAGCGATATCGGCCTGCCACCGATCAACCCGCAGGACGACCGCGCCATGATCTGCGGCAGCCCGAGCATGCTCGACGAGACCAGCGAAGTGCTGGACAGCTTCGGCCTGAAGATCTCCCCGCGCATGCGCGAGCCGGGTGACTACCTGATCGAGCGTGCGTTCGTCGAGAAGTAAGGCGAATCGCGGTAAACGCAAAAACGCAGGCCTGGGCCTGCGTTTTTTATGCCTGCGAGATCGCGGTTGCCAGTGAAGGTTCATTCGCCGGCCCGGCTTGCCGGCTAAAGGGCCGGGCCTGCAAACAGATGGGCTTCAGCCTTCCCGGACCACTTCCAACACCCGGATCCGATCCGGTTGTGGGTAATGCCACCTGACCTGCACATCCCAGAACTTCACCCCATAAATCCGTTCCGCCGGTGGCACTTGATAGGCCGGTCGAGGATCCTGTGCCAGGCATTGCTCGATCAGTGCCACCAGTGGTTCTTGCAGACGCTGTGCCTGATCATGGGCCTGGGGCAGGGCGCTCTCGCTCCATTCGACGGCGATCGCCCCTGGTGCATCGTTGGCCATCAGGTTACTCGCACCGGCAATGCTGTCGGCATAGGGCACATAAGGTTTGATATCCAGTACGGGAGTACCGTCCAGCAGGTCGATACCCGATAGCAGCAAACGCCCGGGCTCGACACCCTCCAGGCGTACTACCGACTGCCCGATGCCATTGGGGCGGTGGGTGGCCCGGGTGGCAAACACCCCCATGCTCTTGTTGCCGCCCAGGCGGGGTGGCCGCACTTTCAGCCGTGGCTTGTCCTCCAGCGCTTCATGGAAGAGGAACAGCAGCCAGACATGGCTGACCTGCTCCAGGCCCGCCACCGCATCGCCATTATCGAACGGCGGCAACAGCTCCAGCACGCCACGGGCAGCAGGCGCCAGCTGCGGTTGGCGCGGGATGGCGAACTTCTCCTTGAAGCAGGAGCGGACGATGCCGACCGGCGAGACCGTATACTGCATCGCCAGTCAGCCGCGCACGCGAAGTGTCAGGCCCTTGAGGAAGTTGCGCAGCAGCTGGTCGCCGCAGGGACGGTAGTTGTCATGGCCGACCTTGCGGAACAGGGCGCTGAGCTCGGGTTTCGAGACTGGGAAGTTCACCGACTTGAGTACCGCGTGCAGGTCATCTTCCTTCAATTCAAAAGCCACCCGCAGTTTCTTCAACACAGTGTTGTTGGTCACTGGCACTTCGATGGGTTGCGGCGCACGGCTGTCGTCACGCCCGCGACGGTGGATCACCAGGCCGTCTAGAAAATGCGCCATGACTTTTTCCGGGCAGCGCACGAAGCCCGGTTCTTCTTCCTTCTTCACGTAGCCGGCGATGGCCTCGGCGGTGACCTCCAGGCCGGAGAGCTTGATGATCTCGGCCATCTTCTGGTCGTTGGCCTTGAGCATGTAGCGCAGGCTGCGCAGTACATCGTTGTGGTTCATTGCAGCAAATCCTGTTCAGGTGCCGCGCCAGTCGGGGCGCGGCGGTGAGGCTAGAAACGTTCGGTGGCGGCCAGGTAGCGCCACTGCCCAGGCACAAGCTTGCCCATCGACACGCCGCCCAAGCGGATGCGGCGCATGGCCAGGACCTTCAGCCCAGCGGTCTCGCACAGTTGTTCGATCAGCCCCGGTTGCGGGTTCTTCAGGACCATGCGCAAGTGCTGTTCGTTCTGCCAGCTGGCCTTGGCCCGTGGCAGCTCCACGCCCTTGCGCTCGACGCCGCGGGCGAGACGCTCCAGTGCCCCGGGCTTGGCTTGGCCGCTGACCTGGACGATGTATTCCTGCTCCATGCGGCGCAGGTCGGCGTCGAGCTTGCGGGTTACCCGCCAGTCCTGGGTGAAAAGCTGCAGGCCGGTGGCGCCGGGTAGCAGCGGAGCGACGCAAGCCTGGCGGGCAAAATGTCCGTGCAGCGGGCGCACGCCTTCGCGGTGCGCCTCACTGAGGCTGGCCAAGGTCATGCTGGCCTGGGCGGCTGTCGTGTCCTGGCCCGCCTGCTGGTTGAGCAGTAGCGTCACAGGCTCCAGGGTTTCGGCGCGGGCGCCGGGCAACAATTCGACGCGCTGGTCGGCGACCTTGAACTGCGGTTGCTCGACCACCACGCCGTCGACCGTGACCCAACCGCCTTCTATGTACAGTTCGGCCTCTCGGCGGGAGCAGCCAAGCTGTTCGATGAGGCGTTTGGAAAGGCGAATGGGTTCGGACATGGACACGGGTTTCACGAGGCAGGGAAAGTCCCCATTGTACCTGCCCTAGCAGGCCTGCGGCTGCAAATCGATGTCATTTCCGCCTTTTAGGAGAGGGGAGACGGCTTCGCTGGTGGAGGTCCTAGGGTGTTGTACGAACAAGCCTCATGTGTAGTAGGGGATAGGGCTGTCCAAGGCCGTCTGTTTCCGAGCGCCCATACACCTCGAAGCCTTCATGCAGGTAGAAGCCCAAGGCCTGGGGGTTTTGCTCGTTGACGTCCAGTCGCTCGGCGTTGAGTTCGCTTACCGCATGCCGCAGCAAGCGCCGGCCGACGCCCTGCCCGCGGTAATCGGGTGCGACGAACAGCATGTCGACGCGGCCGTTTGCCACACCGGCAAAACCGAGGATGCGCCGCCTGCTGTCCTTGCAGCAGACCAGCATCACGGCGTCGAGGTATTTGCGCAGCACATGTTCGCGCAGCAGCACGATGTAACGATCCGGCAGGAAGGTGTGGGTGGCGCGGACCGACGCCTCCCATACCCGGACCAGTTCGGGGTAGTCGCTCAGGTGGGGTGTCTGCAGCGTGACGGTGGGCGACATCCGATGATCCTCAGGGCCATTGAGGAAAACATAGATGCAAAAAAATACCCCGCCAGTGGGCGGGGTATCTTCAGGTGGGCATCGCTTAGATGGGCTCGGCCCACATGTCGTATTCGTCGGCATCGACGATGCGGCAGCGGACCTTGTCGCCTGGCTTGAAGCCATGGTCGCCATCGATGAACACGCTGCCGTCGATCTCCGGTGCGTCGAAGAAACTGCGGCCGACCGAGCCCTGCTCTTCGACTTCGTCGATCAGTACTTCGATCTCCTTGCCGATACGCTGCTGCAGGCGCGCGGCGCTGATCGCCTGCTGGTGGGCCATGAAGCGGTCCCAACGCGCCTGCTTGACGTCATCTGGCACTTCTTCAAGGCCCAGGTCGTTGGCCGGGGCGCCTTCGACCGGCGAATACTGGAAACAACCGACGCGGTCGAGCTGGGCTTCGGTCAGCCAGTCGAGCAGGTACTGGAAGTCTTCCTCGGTCTCGCCGGGGAAACCGACGATGAAGGTCGAACGGATCACCAGGTCTGGGCACTGTTCGCGCCAGTTCTTGATGCGCGCCAGGGTGCGGTCTTCGAAGGCCGGGCGCTTCATCGACTTGAGCACCTTGGGGCTGGCGTGCTGGAACGGGATGTCCAGGTACGGCAGGATCTTGCCGGCAGCCATCAACGGGATCACGTCGTCGACGTTCGGGTACGGGTAGACATAGTGCAGGCGCACCCAGGCGCCCAGGCTGCTCAGGGCCTCGCACAGCTCGAGCATGCGGGTCTTGACCGGGCGACCGTTCCAGAAGTCGGTCTTGTACTTGACATCGACACCGTAGGCGCTGGTGTCCTGGGAGATCACCAGGATCTCCTTGACGCCGGCCTTGACCAGGCGTTCGGCCTCGCTCAGCACTTCACCGACCGGGCGGCTGACCAGCTTGCCGCGCATCGACGGGATGATGCAGAAGCTGCAGCTGTGGTTGCAGCCTTCGGAAATCTTCAGGTAGGCGTAGTGGCGCGGGGTCAGCTTGACGCCCTGTGGCGGCACCAGGTCGATCAGCGGATTGTGGTCCTGGCGTGGTGGTACCACCTCGTGCACGGCGTTGACCACCTGCTCGTACTGCTGCGGGCCGGTGACCGACAGCACGCTCGGGTGCACGTCACGGATACTGCCTTCCTCGACACCCATGCAGCCGGTGACGATGACCTTGCCGTTCTCCTTGATCGCCTCGCCGATCACTTCCAGCGACTCGGCTTTGGCGCTGTCGATGAAGCCGCAGGTGTTGACCACCACCACGTCGGCGTCTTCGTAGGTGGGCACGACTTCGTAGCCCTCCATGCGCAGCTGGGTCAGGATGCGTTCGGAATCGACCAGGGCCTTGGGGCAACCCAGGGAAACGAAGCCGACCTTCGGGGTGGCGGGAGTGGTGGACATGGCTAACCTCGGTATTGAATACAGGTCGCCCGGCCGGTAACGGAGGCGATCCTGGAGGGCGCTTTAGGCGCCTCTGATCAAAAAGTGCGCAATTCTAGCGAGCACAAGGTCGCTTTACCAGCAGAAAAGCGACGAACGCTGCGCTATGCTTCGCGCCGTTGCGTCCGGGCGGCTGGCATGCCCTGGCGCGGGTGAGGATTCTATTGGTCTGTTAGGGCCTTCTCGGGAGTGGTCGATGGTTCAGGCAAGCAGTCACGCCGAGGGCGGGCACGAAGGCAAGCAGGGGACGGCGCGGTCGCTGGGCCTGCTCGTGGCAGCGGTCGGGGTGGTTTATGGCGATATCGGCACCAGCCCGTTGTACACCCTCAAAGAGGTCTTTACCGGTGGCTATGGGGTGCAGGTCAACCACGACGGGGTGCTGGGCATCCTGTCGCTGATCCTGTGGTCGCTGCTGTGGGTGGTGTCGTTCAAGTACGTGATGTTCATCCTGCGCGCCGACAACCAGGGTGAGGGCGGCACCATGGCGCTCACCGCGCTGGCGCGGCGGGCCACGGCGGAGTATCCGAAGCTGCGGGCGCTGGTGGTCGGCTGCGGCCTGGTCGGCGCCTCGCTGTTCTACGGCGACAGCATGATCACCCCGGCGGTGTCGGTGCTGTCGGCGGTGGAGGGCATGGGCCTGGCATTCGAGGGCATCGACCATTGGGTGGTGCCGATCTCGCTGGTAGTGCTGGTGGCGCTGTTCCTGGTGCAGAAGCATGGTACCGAGAAGATCGGCAAGCTGTTCGGCCCGATCATGGTCACCTGGTTCGTGGTGCTGGGGGCGCTGGGCGTGCATGGCATCTCGCAGAGCCCGGAAGTGCTCAAGGCCTTCAATCCGGGTTGGGCGCTGAACTTCTTCATTGTCCACCCAGGCATGGGCGTGGCCATTCTTGGCGCGGTGGTGCTGGCGCTGACCGGTGCCGAGGCGCTGTACGCCGACATGGGCCACTTCGGCCGCAAGCCGATCGCCCGCGCCTGGTTCGCCCTGGTGCTGCCGGCTCTGGTGCTCAACTACTTTGGTCAGGGCGCGATCCTGCTGCAGAACCCGGAGGCCGCGCGCAACCCATTCTACCTGCTGGCGCCGAGCTGGGCGTTGCTGCCGTTGGTCGGCCTGGCCACCATGGCCACGGTGATTGCCTCGCAGGCGGTGATTTCCGGGGCCTTCTCCTTGACCCGCCAGGCCATCCAGCTGGGCTATGTGCCACGTATGCAGATCCAGCACACCTCCAGCGACGAGCAGGGGCAGATCTACATCGGCGCGGTGAACTGGACGCTGATGGTCGGCGTGGTGCTGTTGGTGATCGGCTTCGAGTCTTCCGGTGCCTTGGCCGCCGCCTATGGCGTGGCAGTGACCGGCACCATGTTGATGACCACCATCCTGGTGTCGGCGGTCATGCTGCTGCTGTGGAAGTGGCCACCCGTGCTGGCGGTACCGCTGCTGGTGGGCTTCCTGCTGGTCGACGGGCTGTTCTTCGCCGCCAACGTGCCAAAGATCGTCCAGGGGGGGGCCTTCCCGGTGCTGGCGGGGATTGTGCTGTTCGTGCTGATGAGCACCTGGAAGCGCGGCAAGCAGATCCTCGTCGACCGTATCGACGAAGGCGCGTTGCCGCTGCCGGTCTTTATCAGCAGCATCCGCGTGCAGCCGCCGCACCGGGTCGAGGGCACGGCCGTGTTCCTCACCGCCCGTGCCGATGCCGTGCCCCATGCGCTGCTGCACAACATGTTGCATAACCAGGTGCTGCACAGCCAGGTGGTGCTGCTGACGGTGGTCAGCGAGGATCGGCCACGGGTGCCGGAGCATGAGCGTTTCGAGGTCGAGGCCTATGGTGACGGGTTCTTCCGGGTGCTGTTGCACTTCGGCTTCATGGACGAGCCGGACGTGCCGGCGGCGTTGAAACTGTGCCACCTGGACGATCTGGACTTCAGTCCGATGCGCACTACCTACTTCCTCAGCCGCGAGACGGTGATCGCATCACGCCTGGAAGGGATGTCGCGGTGGCGGGGGAACCTGTTTGCGTTCCTGCTGAAGAACGCCAACGGCAACTTGAGGTTCTTCAACCTGCCGTTGAACCGGGTGATCGAACTGGGGACTCAGGTCGAGATCTGAGATCGGTTAGCCGGCCCTGCCGGCGAACAGAGCCACAGCAAAAGGGGCCGCAAGCGGCCCCATTTTCATGTCACTTTTCAGCGACGCTGGACTTCCCCTGGCGCGTCTCGATCTCGTCGATCAGGCGCTTGGCCAGTGCCGGATAGTTTTCGTCGAAGTGATGGCCGCCTGGCAGCTTCATGCGCTCGCCCACCGCAGTCTTGTCGGTGCAGCCGCTTTCGTCGGTTTCCTCCACGCCATAGATGCACACCACCTTCGAAGCCGGCAACTTGGCCATTTCCGGCCCGGTGGGTGCTTCCTGGCCTTCCTTGCCCAGCCAGCCCTCGACTTCGATTTCGAAGCTGCCGCTGCGGGCGAATGCCAGCAGGATCACGGCGTCGATGCGCTTCTGGTCTTCCGCGGAGAGACGGTTGTAGATGGCCGGCAGCACGTCGGCACCGAACGAGTAGCCGGTCAGCACGAAGCGTTTGGTGCCCCACTTCTGGCGGTAGTGCTGCATCAGTTCGGACAGGTCGGCGGCGCTCTGTTCCGGGGTTTTGTGCTGCCAGTAGTAGCGCAGCGTGTCGATGCCCACCACCGGGAAGCCGAGCTTGGCCATTTCGCCGGCTACATCACGGTCCAGGTCGCGCCAGCCTCCGTCACCGGAGAGGAACAGGGTGACGGTGTCGGTAGTCTGGCCGGCCGGGACTTCCACCACCGGGATGGCCAGGGCATTGCCGTCCTGGCCAACCAGGGCCTGGGTCAGTTGGGCCTTGAGCACCTGCGGCAGGTGGATGTCGTAGTCGGCGATGCTGGTCTCGGCGTTGGCCTGGTCACGCACGAAGGCGGCGCTGGCGTCGTCCGGGTTGTCGTTCCAGGCGACGTTCCAGTGGCCATGGGCGGCGGCCTTGGGCAGGGCGGCCTGGCAGCCTGGTTGCTCGACGCTGAAGTCCACCGAGATGGCGCGGGTCTTGTCGTCGCTCTGTGCGGCCAGCCAGCGCCAGGCCTGGGCGGCGCCTGGGCCGATGCCGGCGACCAGGGTGGGTTTGTCGGCCAGCTGGCTGATGGCCTCGTCCATGGCGGCCTGCTGTTTTGTACAGTCGGCCGGAGGCAGGATCACCTGCACCAGCTGGGCTTCACCGGCCTGGCTCAGGTCGAGCAGCTGTTTGTCGCTCAAGGCCTGCTCCTGGGGCACGCCGATGGCGACCCGGGCCTTGGCATGTACGCCGGGAGTGGCGCGGGTCAGGCTGCTGCCATCCTTCAGGGTCAGCTGTTCCAGGCGAACCTCGGGCGCCGGGCGGGTCCACAGCCAGAAGGCCGTGCCACCGGCCAGGGCGGCCAGGACGAGGGGAATCAGTACATACAACCAATAGCGTCGGATCATCAACGTTTCACCAATCCAGTCAGGCCACCTGCGATCAGGGCGGCGGTATCGGCCAGTGCCACCAGCGGGTCCAACCCGGCCGGCACTGCCATGTAGCGGGGTTCCCAGTCCGGCTGGAACTTGTCCTTGAAGCGCCGCAGGCCCTGGAAGTTGTAGAGCTGCTCGCCGCGCTGGAACACCATCGAGCCCAGACGCTGGGTCAAGGGTGCACCGCGGCGCGGCTGCAAGCCGGAGAGAGGGACCATCCCCAGGCTGAAACGGCCATAGTCATGGCTCTTGTAGTGAAGGATCAGGCCAACCATCATGAATTCCATGGTCAGCTTCGGCGCTTCCGGATGGGCGCGCATCAGGTCCAGGCTGGCCAGCTCGTTGCTGTGGGTTTCCAGCAAGTTGGCGAAGGCCACCGGGCGGCCCTGGAAACGGATCAGCGCAATCCTGAAATGCTGCAGGTACTCGGGGCTGAAGCGGCCGAGGGAGAAGCCCTTCTCGCGTACGTTCTTGCCGCTGAGCCAGGCATCGGAGACTTCCTTGAGCTCCGCCAGCGGCGCATGGCCGGGTTCGTGGATCTCCAGGCTCAGGCCATCACGCCCACCCCGGTTCCAGGTGTAGCGCAGGTCTTTCATCTCCTTGCCCTTGGCGTCGATATCGAAGCGGCGCAGGTCGACCCGGGCCTCTTCGCCCAGCTTGATCGCGGTCAGGCCGATGTCCATGTAGAACGGCAGGTTCTCCGCACGCACTTGATAGAACACCGGGCGAGCGTGATGCAGATCGCACAGGTCGCGGAACTGCCAGATCATCTCGGCGCGCTCCTGTGCCGGGCCGATAGGGTCGTACAGCGCAACCAGGCTGCGGCCACGGCGGGCGTACATGAGGAAGGCATTATCGCTGGGGTGGAACAGCAGCGCCTTGTCGCCGGTCAGGGCCAGGCCGCCGTCGGGCTGATCGGAGGCCAGCAGAACGCGGTTGGCCCGTTGCAGCTCTTCATCGTTGGGCAGGTGGATCACCGGTCGGGCGGTGCGCAGCAGCCAGGTAAGCGAGACGATCACCAGCAGCACGGCGCTGCCCAGGGCGGCGCGCAAGCCGCGAGGCGCATCGGCGTCCAGCGTGAACTGCCACCACAGCTTGTGGGTGTAAGGCACGTCCTGATAGGCGAACAGCAGCAGCCATACCGAAGCACCGACCACGCAGGCGCTGGCCACCAGGTACACCGGCGAGAAGGGCAGTTCCAGCAGGCGGCTTGGGCGGTAGAACGAGCGGCGGAACAGCGCGAGTAGGGCGGCGGTGAAGCACATCAGTGAGGCTTCTTCCCAGTCGAAGCCCTTCAGCAGCGAAAGCACGGCGCCGACCAGCAGCAACACAGTGGTCAGCAGCCAGGCGGCTGACAGGCGCCGACGCAGGCCTTGGGCGAGCAGCAGGCAAAGCACGCCGATCAGGCTGGCGCCGAAGTGCGAGGCGTCGATCAGGCGGTGTGGAATGAGGAAGCCCATGTGTTCCAGGCGGCTGTCGATCTCTGGCGTGGCACCGGAGAACAGCAGCACCACGCCGGAGAGAAACACCAGGATCGCCAGTACCGGGGCGGCCAGGCCGGAGGCGGCGCGGATCGCTTGCTGGGCGAACAGCAGGCGGCGGGCTTCGTTGGCCAGCAGCAGCACGCAAGCTACCAATAGCGGCAGGACCACGTAGATCAGGCGGTATAGCAACAGCGCCGCAGCCAGTGGTGCGGCACCCAACTGGTTGGCGAAGGCGGCCAGCAGGATCGCCTCGAACACCCCGACGCCGCCCGGTACGTGGCTGAGTACACCGGCTGCGAGGGCGAGCAGGTAGACCAGCACGAAGGCCCCAAAGGGCGGTGCTTCCGGTAGCAGCATGTAAAGCACGGTGGCCGCGGCGGCAACATCCAGTGCCGTGATCAGCAGTTGCAATGCTGCGAGGCGACCGTTGGGTAGACGCAGCGTACGGCGACCGAATTGCACCAGCAGGCTGTGCGCCAAGGGTTGTTCGGGCAGGCGACGGCGATACAGGCCAATGACCAGGGCCGTGGTTACGACCAGGACGGCCACGGCGATCCCACCGAGCAACGGTGCGGGCAAGCGTAATGCAGTAGCTGCCGCCGACAGGTCGCTCAGGGTGGCCAGCGCGGCCAGGGGGGGTAAGGCGCAACCCAGCGACAGGCTGGCGAACACAGTCATGCGGGCGACTTCTGCGGCGCCTAACCCTTGGCGGGCGTACAAGCGGTAGCGCACCGAGCCGCCCGAGAGCATCGACAGGCCGATGGCGTTACCGATGGCAAACGCGCTGAAACCACCCAGGACCAGCGTGCGCGCCGGTAGTTGTACGGCTGCGTAGCGGCTGGCGGACCATTCATAACCCAGCAGAATCACGAAGCCGACCAGGGTGGCTAACAATGCCCCAGCCAGCGAGTGAGTCGGCACGCTGAGCATGGCGTCGTGCAACGCGTAGATGTCCAGTTCGCTCAGTAGGTGACGACAGGCGATCAGGCCCATGGCGAACAACAGCAGGGTCACCGCCAGCCCGAGTGGCTGGCGATACTTGCTCAGGCGCTCCAGCCAGGGCAAGCGATGGGCGGCCGTCGGCAAGGCCGCAGTCAGCGGTGCCTGGGTGTCGGGAGTGGGGGCGGTCATGGATTACCCCGTGCGGTCAGCGCGAGGTGCGGGCAAGGTACGGCCAAGTGAAAGTCCCTTTGGAAAACGTGTCCAGATATTACTCCGGGCCGTGTCGTTAATCTGTTTCAGGATAGTTAAAGATAGTTCATTCAGCTGCGCGGAAGGTGGCGTAATGCCATGCGAGCTGGGGCTGGCGAAGATAGCGCCTGCGCAGCGCGAGGAAAAGAGGGTAGGGCAGATGCAACAAGCCCCGCGCTATCTTTCGATAGGCGGGGCTTGTTCTGACGAATATGGTTGCGGGAGCCGGATTTGAACCGACGACCTTCGGGTTATGAGCCCGACGAGCTACCAGGCTGCTCCATCCCGCGTCAGAGGTGTGCATTCTACGGGCTTTCGATGGGATGTCAAACGTTAATCTTTGATTTAGCGTGGTTTTTTCGAAAAGCTTTCGAGAGGCATAAAAAAAGGCCACTGTCGAAACAGTGGCCTTTCTTGAATCTGGTTGCGGGAGCCGGATTTGAACCGACGACCTTCGGGTTATGAGCCCGACGAGCTACCAGGCTGCTCCATCCCGCGTCAGAGGTGCGCATTCTACGGGCTTTCGATGGGATGTCAAACGTTAATCTTTGATTTGGCGTGATTTTTTCGAAAAGCTTTCGAGAGGCAATAAAAAAGGCCACTGTCGAAACAGTGGCCTTTTCTTGAATCTGGTTGCGGGAGCCGGATTTGAACCGACGACCTTCGGGTTATGAGCCCGACGAGCTACCAGGCTGCTCCATCCCGCGCCTGTGAGATCGAATTCTACGGATTTGTTTCCCTGTGTCAAGCGTTAATTTCAGAAAACCCTTTTTCGTTCAAACCCTTAGCGCTTCGAATCGGCCTGCGGGCCAGCCTGGGCGGGCCTTTCAGGCCGATTGTCGTTTGCGGGGTGTCTCGTGGGGTGGCGGCTAGGGTAACATCTGTATGAATTTACAGTACTGGCCGTCGTCCATGTCCCTGCGCAAGATCATTCATATCGACTGTGACTGTTTTTACGCCGCCATCGAAATGCGCGACGACCCGCGTCTGGCCGGTCGGCCGATGGCGGTGGGCGGGCAGCCGGGGCAGCGCGGGGTGATTGCCACCTGCAATTACGAGGCGCGTGCCTATGGCGTGCGCTCGGCGATGGCGTCCGGACATGCCTTGAAGCTGTGCCCGGACCTGGAGATCGTCAAGCCGCGATTCGAGGCCTACCGCGAAGCCTCGCGGGAAATTCACACGATTTTCCGGGACTACACCGATCTGATCGAGCCTTTGTCGTTGGACGAAGCCTATCTGGATGTCACTGACAGCGAGTGGTTCGCCGGCAGCGCCACACGCATTGCCGAAGACATCCGCCGACGGGTGGCCCAGCAACTGCACATCACCGTTTCCGCTGGCGTCGCGCCGAACAAGTTCCTGGCCAAGATCGCCAGTGACTGGCGCAAGCCCAACGGCCTGTTCGTCATTACCCCGGATCAGGTCGAGGCGTTCGTTGCGCAATTACCGGTAGCACGATTGCATGGGGTCGGCAAGGTGACGGCAGACAAGCTCGCACGGCTGGGGATCGACACCTGCTTGTCGCTGCGCGACTGGCCGAGGCTGGCGCTGGTTCGCGAGTTCGGCAGTTTCGGCGAGCGGCTGTGGGGGCTGGCGCGAGGGATTGACGAGCGTGCGGTGCAAAACGACAGTCGGCGGCAGTCGGTCAGTGTCGAGAACACCTATGACCATGACCTGCCTGACCTGAACAGTTGCCTTGAGAAGCTGCCAGACCTGCTTTCCAGCCTGAATGAACGCATTGCGCGGATGGACAGCAGTTATCGGCCCGACAAGCCCTTCGTCAAGGTCAAATTTCATGATTTCAGCCAGACCACGATGGAGCAGGCGGGGGCGGGGAGGGATCTGGAGAGTTATCGGCAGTTGCTCAGCCAGGCATTCGCCCGTGGTGGCAAGCCGGTGCGGTTGTTGGGAGTAGGGGTGAGGTTGCGTGATCTGCGTGGGGCGCATGAGCAACTGGAGTTGTTCGGGGATATATAGAAGAGGGGCTGCAAGGCAGCCCCTTCTCGTGTTATTGCGCGCCTGGGTCGGCAACCAATCTCCCGGTCGCCTTGGTCAGGGATTGCACGAACTCTTGTTGCAGTTCCGGATCGTTGCGGGTCAGCTCGATCAGGCTCTGCTCCAGTTCGCTGGCCTCTTCCTCCAGGCCCAGCTCCGACAGGCGTTTGACCCGATGAACCCATTGGCCGACATCGTCGTCCTCCAGGTCGTCGAAGATCAGGTCGTGGGCTTCGAGCAGCTTGTTGCGCAGGGTGCCACTGACCAGCAGGCTGGCATCGCCACGCACGCCATTGTCCTCGTCGACCACCTGTAGATGCAGGGTGCCGATATGGTTGAGGTTCTGCTCGGAGAATGGGCTGTCCAGCAGGTTCAGGCGCAGTACGCCGTTCCTGTCGGTAGTCAGCTCATGGCTCAGCTTGCCGGCCTTCACTTCGACCAGGCGCTCGCTCCAGGGCAGGTTGACCAGTTCCTCGTGCTTGCCCTTCTCGACTTCGCTGATGCCAGCCAGGTTCTGTTGGGCACGACCGTTGGAGGGCGCGTTCATGAACGGGTTGATCCCGGCCACGCCATAGCTCAGCCAGTCATGGGTGACGCTGTCCGGCAGGTTACCCAGGGCAAACACATTGACCACGTTGGCACCGATGCCGGCAACCACGGCCACCGCACCCAGCGGGATTTCGTAGATCTCCCGCCAGGGCTGGTAGGGCGTGTAGCGGTCGTAACGGCGGGTCACCTCGAACTCGGTGACCTCGAAGCGCTTCTGTTCGTGAATGCGCACACGCCGCTGCGGAAGCTCCATCACCTTGGGCTCACCGACATCGATTTGCAGGCTGTGTTCGAGCAGTTTGCGCTCGACACGCTCCTCGTGGTCGCTGCGCTGGGACATCTGGTTGGCGCAGCCGCCGAGGAGCAGGGCGCCGCATAGTGCGGCACCCCCCAGGGTATAGGTACTTCGCTTGGACATGTTCACTCGCGCAACGGTTGATCAGCGACGGATGCGGGCCTGCAGGAAGCTCAGCACTTCATTGAGCGGTAGCGCCTGGGCTTCCGATTCGGTGCGGTGCTTGTACTCCAGGTTGCCATCGGCCAGGCCGCGGTCGCTGACGACGATGCGGTGTGGGATGCCGATCAGTTCCATGTCGGCGAACTTGATGCCGGGGCTGGTCTTCTTGTCGCGGTCGTCCAGCAGCACTTCGAAGCCGGCGGCGGTCAGTTCGGCGTACAGCTTGTCGGTGGCTTCGCGTACCACATCGGTTTCGTAGCGCAGCGGCACCAGGGCGATCTGGAAGGGCGCCAGGGCGTCGTTCCAGATGATGCCTTTGTCGTCATAGCTCTGCTCGATGGCGGCGGCGACCACGCGGGACACACCAATACCGTAGCAACCCATCGACAGCACCACCGGCTTGCCGTTCTCACCCAGTACCTGGCACTTCAGCGCCTCGCTGTACTTGGTGCCGAGCTGGAAGATGTGGCCGACTTCGATGCCGCGCTTGATCACCAGGGTGCCCTGGCCATCCGGGCTCGGGTCGCCTTCGACCACGTTGCGCAGGTCGGCAACTTGTGGGACCGGCAGGTCGCGCTCCCAGTTCACGCCGAAGTAGTGCTTGTCGTCGATGTTGGCACCGATGCCGAAGTCGCTCATCAGGGCGACCGAGCGGTCGATGATGCATTCCAGCGGCAGGTTCAGCGGGCCGAGGGAGCCGGCACCGGCACCGATGGCGGCGCGCAGCTCAGCGTCGGAGGCCATGACCAGCGGGTCGGCGACCTGTTCCAGCTTGGCGGCCTTGATCTCGTTGAGCTCGTGGTCGCCACGGACGATCAGGGCGACCAGCTTGCCTTCCTCGGCGCCGTGCACGATCAGGGTCTTGACGGTCTTCTCGATCGCCAGGCCAAAGTTCTCCACCAGTTCGGCGATGGTCTTGGCGTTCGGGGTGTCGACCAGGCGCAGCTCTTCGGTCGGGGCGGGGCGCACGGTTTCCCGTGGAATGGCCTCGGCCTTCTCGATGTTGGCGGCGTAGTCGGAGCTGTCGCTGAAGATCACGTCGTCCTCGCCGGAAGAGGCGAGCACGTGGAATTCATGGGAGTAGCTGCCGCCAATGGAGCCGGTGTCGGCCTGCACAGGGCGGAAGTCCAGGCCCAGGCGGGTGAAGATGTTGCTGTAGGCCTGGTGCATGCGGTCGTAGGTTTCCTGCAGGGAAGCCTGGTCGGCATGGAAGGAGTAGGCGTCCTTCATGATGAACTCGCGGCCGCGCATCAGGCCGAAGCGCGGACGGATCTCGTCACGGAACTTGGTTTGGATCTGGTACATGTTCAGCGGCAGCTGTTTATAGCTGGACAGCTCGTTGCGCGCGAGGTCGGTAATGACCTCTTCGTGCGTGGGGCCGACGCAGAAGTCGCGGTCGTGGCGGTCTTTCAGGCGCAGCAGCTCGGGGCCGTACTGTTCCCAGCGCCCGGATTCCTGCCACAGCTCGGCGGGCTGGATGCTTGGCATCAGTACTTCGAGGGCGCCAGCGGCGTTCATTTCCTCGCGGACCACGGCTTCGACCTTGCGCATGACCCGCAGGCCCATCGGCAGCCAGGTGTACAGGCCAGAGGCGAGCTTGCGGATCATGCCGGCGCGCAGCATGAGCTGGTGGCTGATGACCACTGCATCTGCCGGGGTTTCTTTTTGTGTCGCGAGCAAATATTGACTGGTGCGCATGGTGAGCCGTGTCGATTGCCTGAATGTGAAATGACCCCGCATTGTACGGGGGCGAAACGAAAGCGTACAGAATGCAGCAGTCGTGCGGTTCTGTCAGCCAAGAAAAAGCCCGGCAATCGCCGGGCTTCTTCATACGCAAAGCGATGCAAGCAAGGGCTTACAGGATGCTCAGCGGGTACTCGACGATCAGGCGCAGTTCGTCCAGGGAGTTGGAGTACACGGCGTCGGAGGAGCGGTAGGTGGCCTGGCGGACACGGAAGCTCAGGTCTTTCGCAGGGCCTTCCTGCAGGACGTACTTGATGTCTACGTCGCGTTCCCATTCCTTGCCGTCGTTGGTGTCGGCGGTGTGGGCGCCGGTGCCGCGGACATAGCGGGTCATGAAGGTCAGGCCTGGCACGCCGAACTCGGCGAAGTTCAGGTCGTAGCGAGCCTGCCAGGACTTCTCGCCTTCGGCGTTGAAGTCGGAACGGGCGACCGAGTTGGCCAGGAAGATGGTGCCACCACCGTCGACGCCGTAGGCGTACTCACCATCACCGGTGACCTTCTGGTAGGCCAGGGTGAAGGTGTGGGCGCCGATGTTGTAGGCGCCGGAGAAGCTGTAGGCGCGGTTGTCGATCTTGTCGCCATCGGCGGCAGCGCGATAAAGGTCGGCGCCTTCGCTCTTGGTGTCATAGATGTTGAAGTCGAACACCAGGCCTTGCTTGTCGGAGATTGGCAGTGCCCAGTTGACGTTGGCGTAATATTTGCGCCAGTAGTCTTCGACCTTGGAGTAGTAGAGGCTGGTCGACAGGCCATCGGTGATGGTGTAGGAACCACCCAGTACATCAGCTTCTTTCAGGCCGCGGCGGCCTGCTCCGTCACTGATACTGTCCTTGTAGGTCTGGTTTTGCGCGGTCATGCTGGTGAAGCGACCGGCGTGCAGGGTCAGGCCTTTGATCTCATTGCTGGTGATCAGGGCGCCCTGAGTGGTCTCAGGCAGCAGGCGGCTGTCGTCGGTGGCGAATACTGGCAGTGCGGTGAACTGGTCGCCGACCTTCAGAACGGTGTCGGAGATGCGGAATTTGACTGCTGCACCGCCCTTCGAGTAGTCGTCCTGGGAGCGCTGGTCGCTACCGGTAGGGAACAGGCCGGTACGCGCGTAGCCACGGCCGCTGTCGAGCTTGAGGCCGAGCAGGCCGATGGCGTCCACGCCCACACCGACGGTGCCTTGGGTGAAGCCCGACTCGAAGGTGCCGATGAAGCCTTGGCCCCATTCGCGCTGGTCGTGGTGCAGGCCGTTTGCCTTGTTGGCGGCGGACTCGGTATTCCGGTAGTCACGGCTGAAGTACAGGTTACGCATCTTGACGTTCAGCTTGCTGTCTTCGACGAAGCCCTTGGATTCATCCTGCGAAGAGGCGACAGCCAACTGCGAGGTCCCTGCCGCTACGGCCAGGGCGATCATGCTCCACTTCATCACGCGCATCGTGATTTGCTCCTTTGGTTTTTAGGAAGAGTACCGCTGCACCCGGGTGTTCTAGTTATGGGGGGCAGTTCTTTCTTGTTATGTCGGCGAAAATGTATATCACGCTGACTATTCTTGGCGATATGGCTGTAATCAACCTTTCGGTAACTTTATGGCCTTGTCGCTCATGGTTATGTCCCTGTCGCAAATCACGTCCCGGTTTAAGGGGGCGTACAACGCCAGCGCTGTTTCCAAGCCGTCATTAATGTGTAAGCACAAAGTAGGGCTTGTGAAACTCCCTGGTAATTCCTAACCCGCTGTTGTTATTTGTCGCGTACACCGGCAATGCAGGTGTCGTGCCGACTTGGCGTCGAGTGAATGCAACAAGCGTGCTCAAAATTACGAACGGTTGATGAAATTTTCACATTTGCCTTGCGGGCAGGGTTGAAACCTCCGCAAACACGGGGGTTTCCCTGGCAGCCAGCGTAGCGATGAAGTGTGCCCCGGTGCCTGGTGAAGCTGCCTTCAAAGTCAAGGTGTTACCGACAACTGTTGATCCTGCCTGTTTTATGTGACGAATGTGTGGTGGTGGTGGGTAGGGCGGCTTCATTCTGGTGCGAAAAGTAGCGAAGTGTTACCGCAGGCGTGCGTTGACCTGGTGCTGGGCGCTCCAGAATCGTGCATGAATGCGCCACGTTGGCGTTCTTCTGTGTGGCGAGAGGGGAAGCAGGGTATCCTTGCACGTCCGTGTCCACCGGCTGTTGTGGGCCGATTCGCCTTGTTAAGGAGGTTTGCCGTGTTCACCCTCGATTCGCGCCTGCAGCAGGATTCCCTGGTGCTGGGCGATTTGCCGCTGTGCCGCCTGCTGCTGAGCAAGGATGCCAATTACCCCTGGTTCATCCTCGTGCCGCGCCGCGCCGATGTCAGCGAGCTGTTCGAGCTCGACGAGGCTGACCAGCGCCAGCTGTGGGAAGAGACCACTGCTCTGGCCGAGGCCCTGAAAGACGCGTTTGGCGCCGACAAAATGAACATCGCGACGCTGGGTAACGTGGTCAGCCAACTGCACATGCATGTCATCGTTCGGCGCCATGGAGATGCCGCCTGGCCCGCGCCTGTGTGGGGCAAGGTGCCGGCAGTCGGCTACGCGCCGGAACAGGTGGAGGGCATTCGTCAGCGGATGAGTGCGCTGCTTGGCGATAGTTTCAAGGAGATCTGAGGCATGTCGCTGGAAATGCGCATCGTCGAACTGGAAACCCGTCAGGCGTTCCAGGATGACACCATCCAGGCGTTGAACGACGAGGTGGTGGAGCAGAATCGGGTGATCGAGCGCTTGCAGTTGCAGGTGGCCGAGCTGATCAGGCGTCATGAAGAGATGGTTGGCCAGTACGCCGACGGCGGGGAGGAGCCTCCACCGCCCCATTACTGAGTGCGGTGGAGTTGCGTGGTCAGCGGCGCGAGACCGCGACCACGTCTTCGGCCTGCAGGCCCTTGTCGCGGTGCATCACCGAGAACTCCACGCGCTGGCCTTCGACCAGCACGCGGTGGCCCTCGCCGCGGATGGCGCGAAAGTGCACGAAGATGTCATCGCCGGAGTCGCGGGAGATGAATCCAAAGCCTTTCGACGTGTTGAACCATTTCACGGTGCCGGTATCACGCTTGCCGGCCTCCAGCGCAGTGCCCTGGCTGCGAGCCTTGCGCGTGCCGCGGGCGAAACCGGCAGCCAGATGCAGGGCAGTGGCGAGCATAGCGCAGGCCAGTGCCGCCAAATTGCCAAGCTCCGGGCGGGCCAGCAGGGTGATGGTCTGCAGGACAACCGCCAGCACCAGCATGAGACTGGCAGCCAGTTGCAGCTGCTGGCGCATGCCTTTGTAGTACAGCGGCAGTGCCGGGGCGAGGATCAGGTTGAGCAGGCCGAGCAGTGCCAGGTACACGGCTTCAGGTTGTTGCAGGAAGGGTGTCGCATCGGTTCTGAGGCTGGGTATGAGCGATAGCAGCAAGGCAGCCACGCCCGTCACCAGATGGACGATCTTGAACATTTGGTTTGGCTCACATTGATAAGGCCGATCACAGGATGAGCTGGCTGCACGGTGCGCGTGTGGTGTAGGCGCGAAAACGTGACGGGCCAGCCTATGCACCCGGCATTGACAATCCGCACGGGTGGCACCCTGCCTATTTAACAGCAAAGGCGCAGGCTTCTCAAACCGTGAGGCGCTGGTGCGCATCTCTTGGTACAGTTCCGGGGCCCGCTTGATCAATCAAGCCTTATGGAAAGGGGAACTTCATGGCAATCGATATCGGTATCAGTGAAGAAGATCGCAAGTCCATCGTTGAAGGGCTGTCGCGGCTACTGTCGGACACATACGTGTTGTATCTGAAAACCCACAACTTCCACTGGAACGTCACCGGCCCCGCGTTTCGTACCCTGCACCTGATGTTCGAGGAGCAGTACAACGAGCTGGCCCTGGCCGTCGATTCCATCGCCGAGCGCATTCGCGCCCTGGGCTTCCCGGCACCCGGCTCCTATGCCTTCTATGCCCGTCATTCGTCGATCAAGGAGGAGGAGGGGGTGCCGCCGGCCGATGAGATGATCCGCCAACTGGTTCAGGGCCAGGAGGCGGTGGTGCGCACCGCGCGGAGCATTTTCCCGGTAGTGGGCAAGGTCAGCGACGAGCCGACCGCAGACCTGCTTACCCAGCGCATGCAGGTACACGAAAAGACCGCCTGGATGTTACGTGTGTTGCTCGACGGCAAATGATGGCTGCCCTGGCCTGACAAGGCCGTTGAAAGCGGGCCCGGTAACCTTCGTGTTGCTGGGCCTGTTCGTTTGTGGGGAAGGCTTTGCCGCTGCTACGCAGACGCCTGAACGCGTTTCATTGGCACGCAAGGAGCCCTGTCGCATGAGTGGCAGGGCGTGATTTCGTGGCGATGGAGCGAAGCGATGGGCAATCTGATGTGCGGTATGGGCGAAGGCTTGAGGCAGGGGAGGGATTCGGGTCGACCCTGTATCGATCCGTTCAAGGCTGATTTCGACATGGCCCAGGCCGGGCCGGTCTCGCGCTCGGTGCGGCTCAATGGCTTTGCCACCTGCCTGAGGCTTGAAGCCGTGTATTGGCGGATTCTGGAACGGATCGCGGCAGCCAACCGCTGTTCGGTCAGTACGGTGCTGTCCTATGTGGACCGTGAGGTGCACTTGCGTCACGGCGGGGTGAGGAATTTCAGTGGCCTGGTTCGCGTCATCTGCGTGGCCTGGCTGCAGGATGCTCCGGATGCGCACTGATCGCCAGGCGGGCTGCACGGCTCTGCTTAACCATATATAATCCCGCTCTTTGCTGCCCTGGGCAGCCTGCGATGTGGTTGACGAGAGACACCATGCCCCTTTACGACTATCAATGTGCATCCTGCGAGCACCGGATGGAGGTGCTGCAGAAGATCAGCGCCGCGCCGTTGACCGATTGCCCGGCGTGCCAGGCACCGGCATTGAAGAAGCTGCTGTCGGTCCCCGGTTTCCGCCTGAGCGGCAGCGGCTGGTACGAGACCGACTTCAAGACCGGGGCCAAGAAGAATCTGGCAGGCGGCGACAAGGCCGACTGAGTTGAATTGCACCCGCCAGGTCTTGCAGTATTAGCCCCTTGGGCGGCCAAGACCTCCACCGAACACACGAATCACGAGAAGCGAAACCACCATCATGATGCGCAGCCATTATTGCGGCCAACTGAACGAGAGCCTGGACGGCCAGGAAGTCACCCTTTGCGGCTGGGTCCATCGTCGCCGCGACCACGGCGGGGTGATCTTCCTCGACATCCGTGACCGCGAAGGCATGGCCCAGGTCGTGTTCGACCCGGATCGCGCCGAGACCTTCGCCGCCGCCGACCGCGTGCGCAGCGAATACGTCGTGCAGATCACCGGCAAGGTACGCAAGCGCCCCGAAGGCGCGGTGAACACCAATATGGCCTCCGGTGCCATCGAGATCCTCGGCTACCAGCTGAACGTACTCAACGAAGCAGAAACCCCTCCGTTCCCACTGAACGAATACTCCGACGTCGGCGAGGAAACCCGCCTGCGCTATCGTTTCATCGACCTGCGCCGCCCGGAAATGGCCGACAAGCTGCGCCTGCGCTCGCGCATCACCAGCAGTATCCGTCGCTTCCTCGACGAGAACGGCTTCCTCGATGTCGAGACGCCGATCCTCACCCGTGCCACGCCAGAAGGCGCGCGCGACTACCTGGTGCCGAGCCGTACCCACGCCGGCAGCTTCTTCGCCCTGCCGCAGTCGCCACAGCTGTTCAAGCAGCTGTTGATGGTGGCCGGCTTCGATCGCTACTACCAGATCGCCAAATGCTTCCGTGACGAAGACCTGCGCGCCGACCGCCAGCCGGAATTCACCCAGATCGACATCGAGACCAGCTTCCTCGATGAGTCCGAGATCATGGGCCTGACCGAAAGCATGATCCGCAAGCTGTTCAAGGAAGTGCTGGACCTGGAGTTCGGCGAATTCCCGCACATGACCTTCGAAGAAGCCATGCGCCGCTACGGTTCCGACAAGCCAGACCTGCGTAACCCGCTGGAACTGGTGGATGTCGCCGACCAGTTGAAGGATGTCGACTTCAAGGTCTTCGCCGGCCCCGCCAACGATCCGAAGTGCCGCGTCACCGCCCTGCGCCTGCCAGGCGGTGCCAGCATGCCACGCAGCAAGATCGACGAGTACACCAAGTTCGTCGGCATCTACGGTGCCAAGGGCCTGGCGTACATCAAGGTCAATGAGCGCGCCAAGGGCGTCGAAGGCCTGCAGTCGCCGATCGTCAAGAACATCCCCGAAGCCAACCTCAACAACATCCTCGACCGCGTTGGCGCGGTCGATGGCGACATCGTGTTCTTCGGTGCCGACAAGTTCAAGGTTGTCAGCGAAGCCTTGGGCGCGCTGCGTATCCGCCTGGGCCACGACTTCGAGCTGCTGACCTGCGAGTGGGCACCGATGTGGGTCGTCGACTTCCCGATGTTCGAAGAGAACGAAGACGGCAGCTTCACCGCGCTGCACCACCCGTTCACTGCTCCGAAGTGCACCCCGGAAGAGCTTGAGGCCAATCCGGCCACCGCGCTGTCCCGTGCCTACGACATGGTGCTGAACGGCACCGAGCTGGGTGGTGGTTCGATCCGTATCCACCGCAAAGAAATGCAGCAAGCGGTGTTCCGCCTGCTGGGTATCGAGGCTGCGGAACAGGAAGAGAAGTTCGGCTTCCTGCTCGACGCCCTGAAGTTCGGCGCACCACCTCACGGTGGCCTGGCCTTCGGCCTGGACCGCCTGGTCATGCTGATGACCGGCGCCCAGTCGATTCGTGAAGTGATCGCTTTCCCGAAAACCCAGAGCGCCGCGTGCGTCATGACCCAGGCCCCTGGCCTGGTCGACGCCAAGGCCCTGCGCGAGTTGCACATCCGTCTGCGCGAGCAGACCAAGGTCGAGTAATCGGCCGGGGCACCCTGGTAGCGGGGTGCCCCCGCGCTGATGCGCAGGATTTTTCGCGTTCCGCCCTTCGGGGCGGAACCTGTTTCTGTTTCAAGGATTTGGAGTCGTTATGGCCGGTCATTCCAAGTGGGCGAACATCAAGCACCGCAAAGAGCGCCAGGATGCCAAGAGAGGCAAGATCTTCACCAAGTGGATCCGCGAGCTGACCGTCGCCGCCAAGCAGGGTGGTGGTGACCCGGCCTCCAACCCACGCCTGCGCCTGGCCCTGGACAAGGCGCTGGGTGCCAACATGAGTCGCGACATCATTGATCGCGCGGTTGCCCGCGGTGCCGGGACCAACGAAAGCGACAACGTCGAAGAGCTGAGCTACGAAGGTTACGGCCCGGGCGGCGTGGCGATCATGGTCGAAGCCATGACCGACAACCGCAACCGCACCGCGGCTGCCGTTCGTCATGCCTTCACCAAGTGTGGCGGCAACCTGGGTACCGACGGTTCGGTGGCCTACCTGTTCGAGCGCAAGGGGCAGATCAGCTTCGCCGCGGAACTGAAGGTGGGGGAAGACGCCCTGATGGAGGCGGCCCTGGAGGCTGGCGCCGACGACGTGGTCGCCAACGATGATGGTTCTTTCGACGTCTTCACCTCCTTCAGCAGCTTCTACGCGGTGCGTAATGCGCTGGAAGAGGGCGGTTTCAAGGCTTCGGACGCCGAGATCGTGATGCAGCCGACCACCAGCGCCGAACTGGATCAGGACGGTGCCGAGAAGGTGCTCAAGCTGATCGACATGCTCGAGGACCTGGATGACGTGCAGAACGTCTATTCCAATGCGCAGATCTCCGACGAGATCATGGAAGCGCTGGGCTAAGGTTGTCGTTAACCTGGACAATCTATTCGCGGGCAAGCCCGCTCCCACAGGTGTATCGCCGCTCAGGTGAGCGGTGAGTCCCTGCAGGAGCGGGCTTGCCCGCGAATAGGCCGGTACAAATTGCACTCGTATTGCAGGCGTTATGACTCTGATTCTTGGTATCGACCCCGGTTCGCGCATCACCGGTTTCGGCGTGGTCCGCCAGACCGCGCGGGGCTGTGAATATGTGGCCTCGGGCTGCATTCGCACCGGTGGTGGCGAACTGCATGAGCGTCTGCAGATCGTCTTTCGTGGCGTGAGCGAAATCATCCGCCAGCACGGCCCCGTGACCATGGGTATCGAACGAGTGTTCATGGCACGTAACGCCGATTCGGCGCTCAAGCTCGGCCAGGCGCGGGGCGCGGCGATCGTCGCCGCCGCCGAAGCCGGCCTGGAAATCGCAGAGTACTCGGCCAGCCAGGTCAAGCAGGCGGTGGCGGGCACCGGTGGCGCCAACAAGGAGCAGGTGATGATGATGGTCATGCATCTGCTCAAGCTGACGCAAAAGCCACAGGTCGACGCCTCCGACGCCCTGGCCATCGCCCTTTGCCATGCCCATACCCGCTCCAGCCTCATTCCCCATGGGCTGGCCATGGCGCGGCGGCGTGGTGGGCGCTTGCGTCTGTAACCGCTTCATGCGCTGATACACATTTTGTCCGGGTGGCACATTCACCCGTCGCATTTGCTGATAGGGTGGACCGGTTTTCGAGCGGCACCCGAAGAGAAAGGATCGGAACGTGATTGGACGTTTGCGCGGCACCCTGGCGGAGAAGCAGCCGCCGCACCTGATTGTCGACGTCAATGGCCTGGGCTACGAGCTCGAGGTACCCATGACGACGCTGTACCGTCTCCCCAAGCTGGGCGAGCCGGTGACATTGCACACCCACCTGGTAGTGCGCGAAGACGCCCACCTGCTCTATGGCTTCGCCGAAAAACGCGAGCGCGAGCTTTTTCGCGAACTGATCCGCCTGAACGGCGTGGGGCCGAAGCTGGCGCTGGCGCTGATGTCCGGCCTGGAAGTGGACGAACTGGTGCGCTGCGTGCAGGCCCAGGACGCAGCGGTCCTGGTGCGCGTGCCGGGTGTCGGCAAAAAAACCGCCGAACGCCTGCTGGTCGAGCTCAAGGACCGCTTCAAGGCGTGGGAAACCTCCCCGGCGATGTTCACCCTGGTCTCCGACGGCCCGCTGCCGGCGGCCAGTGAGTCCTCGGCCGAGGCCGACGCGGTCAGTGCCCTGGTCTCCTTGGGCTACAAGCCACAAGAGGCGAGCAAGGCAATTGGCGCAATCAAGGATAAGACCGGCCTGAGCAGCGAGGAACTGATTCGTCGCAGCCTTAAAGGGATGATTGCCAAGTGATCGAAACCGACCGCCTGATCGCCGCCAGTGGCCGCGACCGTGAAGAAGTCCAGGACCGCGCGATTCGCCCGCTGCGCCTGGACGAGTACATCGGCCAGCCGGTGGTGCGCGAGCAGATGGCGCTGTTCATCCAGGCTGCGCGCGGGCGCAACGAATCGCTTGACCATACCCTGATCTTCGGCCCGCCGGGCCTGGGCAAGACCACGCTGGCCAATATCATTGCCCAGGAGATGGGTGTATCGGTCAAGAGCACCTCGGGTCCGATTCTCGAGCGTCCGGGCGACCTCGCGGCGATGCTGACCAATCTCGAGCCTCATGATGTGCTGTTCATCGATGAGATCCACCGGTTGTCGCCGGTGGTCGAGGAGGTGCTCTACCCGGCGATGGAGGACTTCCAGCTCGACATCATGATCGGCGAAGGCCCGGCCGCACGCTCGATCAAGCTCGACCTGCCGCCGTTCACCCTGGTTGGCGCCACCACCCGCGCTGGCATGCTGACCAACCCATTGCGTGACCGCTTCGGTATCGTCCAGCGCCTGGAGTTCTACAGCAACAAGGACCTGGCCACCATTGTCAGCCGGTCGGCCGGTATTCTCGGGCTGCCGATGGACGACCAGGGCGCCTTCGAGATCGCCCGCCGGGCGCGGGGTACGCCGCGGATTGCCAATCGCCTGCTGCGGCGGGTGCGCGACTTTGCCGAAGTGCGTGGCAAGGGCGAGATCACCAAGGCGGTCGCGGACATGGCGCTTAACCTGCTTGATGTCGACGAACGTGGCTTCGATCACTCCGACCGGCGTCTGTTGCTGACCATGATCGAGAAGTTCGACGGCGGTCCGGTGGGGCTCGACAACATTGCCGCGGCGATCGGCGAAGAACGCCACACCATCGAGGATGTACTCGAGCCTTATCTGATCCAGCAGGGCTATATCATGCGCACTCCTCGGGGCCGTGTGGTCACCCGGCATGCCTACCTGCATTTTGGCCTGAATATCCCCGGGCGCTTCTGCGAGGGTGGGGAGTATGCCGCCCAGGACGACGAATGACAGATCGATTCGGGATTTTCGTGGTCCTACCGCTGGCACGCCCCAAGCTTGCTGGCAATACGACATTATCGATGCAAAAACAGTTGCCGGGGCGGATTGGCAAGCACAGGAGTAAGCACTAGAGTATGCGCGCGCAAAATGGGCTGGAACCGTTCGCACACCGCTGTCGCGTCTATTACGAGGATACCGACGCGGGTGGCGTGGTGTATTACGTCAACTATCTCAAGTTCATGGAGCGTGCGCGCACCGAGCGTCTGCGTCATCTGGGCTTCTCCCAGGCGCAGTTGGCCGGTGAGAACCTCCTGTTCGTGGTCCATTCCAGCGAAGCGCGCTACCACGCGCCGGCGCGGCTGGACGATGAACTGCGGGTAACCGCGCAAGTACTTGAATTGAATCGCGCCAGCCTGCGCTTCGTGCAGCAAGTCTGGCGGGAAAAAGATGCAACGCTGCTCTGCGAGGGGCAGTTCCTGGTGGCCGCCGTGCGTGCCGACACCTTCAAACCCCGGGCCATTCCCCCAGCGCTGCGCGATGCGTTCCTGGCGGATGGTGCGGGTACTCAATCCAACGCAGGAGAATAAGCGTGGAAGCAAACGTCGTCGACCATACCTCCATGTGGAGCCTGGTCGCCAATGCCAGTGTCGTGGTTCAGCTGGTAATGCTCACCCTGGTGGCCGCCTCGGTAACGTCCTGGATCATGATCTTCCAGCGCAGCACCATGCTGCGCGCCGGTCGTCGTGCGCTGGACGCCTTCGAAGAGCGCTTCTGGTCGGGCATCGACCTGTCGAAGCTGTATCGCCAGGCGGGCAGCAACCCGGATCCGGACTCGGGTGTCGAGCAGGTGTTCCGTGCCGGCTTCAAGGAGTTCTCGCGTCTGCGCCAGCAACCGGGTGTGGACCCTGATGCGGTGATGGAAGGTGTTGGCCGTGCCATGCGCGTCGCCATCTCCCGTGAGGAAGAAAAGCTCGAGCAGAGCCTGCCGTTTCTTGCCACCGTCGGTTCCACCAGCCCGTACATCGGCTTGTTCGGTACCGTCTGGGGCATCATGAACTCCTTCCGCGGCCTGGCCAGCGCCCAGCAGGCCACACTGGCCACCGTGGCACCCGGCATTGCCGAGGCCCTGGTCGCCACCGCGATCGGCCTGTTCGCTGCGATTCCGGCGGTCATCGCCTACAACCGCTTTGCCGCGCGCAGTGAAGTACTGATCGGCCGCTACTACACCTTCGCCGATGAGTTCCAGGCGATCCTGCACCGTAAAGTACACACCAGCGAAGAGTGATCAGGTAGAAACCCATGGCCCGAGTTCGCCACAAACGCAAGCCGGTCGCCGAGATGAACGTGGTGCCCTACATCGACGTGATGTTGGTGCTGCTGGTCATCTTCATGGTGACCGCCCCCATGCTCAACCAGGGCGTGAAGGTGGATCTGCCCAAGGTTTCCAGCGAAGCCCTGCCGCAGGACAACAACGTCCAGGTTCTGACTATCTCGATCAAGGCCGACAAGACTTACTACTGGAACCTCGGTAGCGAAGTCGACACCGACAAGCAGATGGACAAGGCCATGACCCTGCCGGAAATGACCGGTGCGGTGACAAAGATCATCGCCGCAGGTCGTGACCAAGGCAAACAGACCCAGGTCTTCATTCGTGGCGACAAGGCCGTCGATTATGGCGCGGTCATGGGCGCCATGGGTGGGTTGCAGAAGGCCGGTGTCGGTAACGTTGGCCTGATTACCGAGGCGCCCTGATGCAGCAGCGAGAGCCATCCGCCTCGGAAAGCTACTTCTGGCCCAGTGTCTGGGCCATTGGCCTGCACGTGCTGGTGTTCGGCATGCTGTTCGTCAGCTTCGCCATGACGCCCGAGCTGCCGCCGTCCAAGCCTATCGTCCAGGCCACGCTCTACCAGCTCAAGTCGAAGAGCCAGGCGACCACCCAGACCAATCAGAAGATTGCCGGGGAAGCGAAGAAAACCGCTTCGCGCCAGACCGAGGTCGAGCAGCTGGAGCAGAAGAAGATCGAGCAGGAGGCCGTGAAGGCCGCGGAACAAAAGAAAGCCGACGCCGCTCAAAAAGCTGAGGAAGCCCGCGAGGCCGCCGAAGCGAAGAAAGCTGAGGAAGCCGCCAAGGCCGCCGAGCAGAAGAAAGCCGCTGAGGCGAAGAAAGCCGAAGAAGCGAAAAAGGCAGCTGAGAAGCAGCAGGCCGATATCGCCAAGAAGAAGGCTGAGGAAGAGGCCAAGAAGCAGGCCGAAGAGGAAGCCAAGAAAGAGGCCGCGGAAGAGGCGAAGAAGAAAGCCGCCGAAGACGCGAAGAAAAAAGCAGCCGAGGACGCCAAGAAGAAAGCGGCAGCCGAGGAAGCGAAGAAGAAGGCAGCTGAAGAGGCCAAGAAAAAGGCCGCTGCAGACGCTCAGAAGAAAAAGGCACAGGAAGCGGCTCGCAAGGCGGCGGAGGACAAGAAAGCCCAGGCATTGGCTGAGCTGTTGTCCGACACCACCGAGCGGCAGCAGGCGCTGGCCGACGAGCAGGGTGACCAGGTGGCCGGCGACTTCGACGACCTGATTCGCATGCGCGCGGCCGAGGGCTGGGCGCGTCCGCCATCTGCGCGCAAGGGCATGACGGTAGTTCTGCAGATCAACATGTTGCCGGACGGCACCGTCACCAATGTGAGCGTGGCCAAGTCCAGTGGCGACGGCCCGTTCGACAGCTCGGCCGTGGCCGCAGTGAAGAACATTGGTCGGTTGACCGAGATGCAGGGCTTGAAGCCGAGCGATTTCAATCCATATCGTTCATTCAAGATGACATTTACACCTGAGGATCTAGCGTTGTGATTAAACGTCTGAGAGGACTCCTGGTCTTGCTCTGCTGCGTGGCAGGCATGGCCATGGCAGAGGAAAAGAACATCCTGGTCACCAGCGGTAGCGACCGGGCCACCCCCATCGCGGTAGTGCCGTTCGGTGTGCAGGGCGGTAGCGTGCTGCCGGAAGACATGGCTGACATCATCAGCAACGACCTGCGTAACTCCGGTTACTACGGGCCGATCCCGCGGCAGAACATGATCAGCCTGCCGACCCAGGCCAGCGAAGTGATCTTCCGTGACTGGAAAGCGCTGGGTGCGCAGTACGTGATGGTCGGCAGCATCGTGCCGTCCGGTGGCCGCCTGCAGGTGAGCTACGCCCTGTTCAACGTCGCCACCGAGCAGCAAGTGCTGACCGGCAGCGTCGCCGGTGGCGTCGACCAGTTGCGCGACATGGCCCACTACATCGCCGACCAGTCGTTCGAGAAACTCACCGGCATCAAGGGTGCGTTTTCCACCCGCATGCTGTACGTGACCGCGGAGCGTTTCTCCACCAACAATACCCGCTACACCCTGCAGCGCTCGGACTACGACGGTGCCCGTGCGGTAACTCTGTTGCAGTCGCGTGAACCGATCCTGTCGCCACGCTTCGCGCCGGATGGCAAGCGTATCGCTTATGTCTCGTTCGAGCAGAAGCGTCCACGCATCTTCATCCAGCACATCGACACCGGTCGTCGTGAGCAGATCACCAACTTCGAAGGCCTGAACGGTGCGCCCGCTTGGTCGCCCGACGGTACTCGCCTGGCGTTCGTGCTGTCGAAGGACGGTAACCCGGACATCTATGTGATGAACGTGGCTTCGCGCCAGATCACCCGTGTCACCGCAGGGCCGGGCATCAACACCGAGCCGTTCTGGGGCAAGGATGGCAACACGCTGTACTTCACTTCCGACCGTGGCGGCAAGCCGCAGATCTACAAGCAGTCGGTCGGTGGCGGTAGTGCCGAGCGCGTGACGTTCGTGGGCAACTACAACGCCAACCCAAAACTGTCGGCGGATGAGAAAACGCTGGTAATGATTCATCGCCAGCAGGGCTTCACCAACTTCAAGGTGGCGGCCCAGGACTTGCAACGCGGAAGTGTAAAGATTCTCACCGAGACCAGTCTTGATGAGTCTCCCACTGTTGCGCCAAACGGCACCATGCTAATCTACGCCACCCGCCAGCAGGGCCGGGGAGTCTTGATGCTCGTGTCGCTTAATGGCCGCGTGAGGCTCCCACTTCCTACCGCTCAAGGTGAAGTCAGAGAACCGTCCTGGTCCCCTTACCTGAACTGATTGCGGCGTAATACTTTTGCTTAACACACTGGGGTTTCATTAGGAGTTTCACGATGGAAATGCTGAAGTTTGGTAAATTCGCTGCGCTGGCTCTGGCCATGGCTGTAGCTGTAGGTTGCTCCTCGAAAGGCGGTGACAACGCTGGTGAAGGCGCTGTTGATCCGAACGCTGGCTACGGTGCCAACACTGGCGCTGTTGACGGTTCCCTGAGCGAAGAAGCCGCCCTGCGCGCAATCACCACCTTCTACTTCGAATACGACAGCTCGGACCTGAAGCCAGAAGCCATGCGCGCTCTGGACGTTCACGCCAAGGACCTGAAGTCCAACGGCAACCGCGTTGTTCTGGAAGGCAACACCGACGAGCGCGGCACCCGCGAGTACAACATGGCTCTGGGTGAGCGTCGTGCCAAGGCCGTTCAACGCTACCTGGTTCTGCAGGGCGTTTCCCCTGCTCAGCTGGAACTGGTTTCCTACGGCGAAGAGCGTCCAGTTGCTACCGGCAACGACGAGCAGTCCTGGGCTCAAAACCGTCGCGTAGAACTGCGTAAGTAAGTTCTTATGCGTATGTGCCGTCGTGCTTTGACCGTCCTCGCACTCAGCCTGCCCTTCTCGGCGTGGGCTGCAGTTCCCGTAGTAGATGACAACGCGGGTGGTTATCCACCTGCGGGTTATGGCACGAGCGGCGCCTATGCCGGAGCAGGGGCTTCGGCCCCTGCTTCTGCAAACGGCCAGCTGTTCATGCAGCTGCAACAGATGCAGGACCAAATTTCCCGCCAGCAAGGCATCATCGAAGAGCTGCAAAACGATGTGTCGCGCATGAAGCAGGAAAACCTCGAGCGCTACCAGGATCTCGACCGCCGCATCGGCAGCGGTGCCGCGCCTGCCGCGACTCCTGACAATTCTTCCACCGGTGGGGCCGTCAATGCCGCCACGGGTGCCGCCGCCGGCGCAAGCGCCGCGCAGCCACCGGCCGCTGGTGGCGAGCCGGGCGATCCGGCGAAAGAGAAGCTGTTCTATGAAGCCGCTTTCGACCTGATCAAGCAGAAGGACTTCGACAAGGCCAGCCAGGCCTTCGCTGCCTTCCTGCGCAAATACCCCAACAGCCAGTACGCTGGCAACGCCCAGTACTGGCTCGGCGAAGTCAACCTCGCCAAGGGCGACCTGCAGGGTGCTGGCCAGGCTTTCGCCAAGGTCAGCCAACTGTATCCGCAACACAGCAAGGTGCCGGACTCGCTCTACAAGTTGGCCGACGTCGAGCGTCGCATGGGCCATACCGACAAGGTCAAGGGCATCCTGCAGCAGGTCATCACCCAGTACCCCGGCACCTCCGCCGCGCAACTGGCACAACGCGATCTGCAAAAGCTCTGAGCAACACGTTTGAAAGAAACCCGCGCCTGTCGCGGGTTTTTTCGTTAGAATCCGTACCCCATTTTTTGTAAACACGCTGCCGTGGATAACGCTATGTCGAGTCCGCGACAGTGCCTGACGGAGGCGGACAGCCTGTTCAGCTGTCACGCCCGTGGCGATCATGCAAGACACATTACGCATCACCGAAGTCTTTTACTCGTTGCAGGGTGAAACGCGAACGGCTGGGCTGCCCACGGTATTCGTGCGCCTCACCGGTTGCCCCCTGCGTTGTCAGTACTGCGACAGCGCCTACGCCTTCAGTGGCGGCACTGTGCGCACTCTCGATTCGATTCTTGAGCAGGTGGCCGGCTTCAAGCCACGCTACGTCTGTGTCACTGGGGGCGAGCCGCTGGCCCAGCCCAACGCCTTGCCGCTGTTGCAGCGCCTGTGCGACGCGGGCTACGAGGTGTCGCTGGAAACCAGTGGCGCCCTCGACATCGCTGGCACCGATACCCGGGTAAGTCGCGTGGTCGACCTCAAGACCCCGGGCTCCGAGGAGTCTCACCGCAACCGCTACGAGAACATCGAGCTGCTGACCCGTAATGACCAGGTCAAGTTCGTCATCTGTTCCCGCGAGGACTACGACTGGGCGGTCTCCAAGCTGATTCAGTTCAACCTGGCCGAGCGGGCGGGCGAAGTGCTGTTTTCGCCCAGCCATCATCAGGTGAGCGCCACCGACCTGGCCGACTGGATCGTCGCCGACAACCTGCCCGTGCGCTTCCAGATGCAGCTGCACAAGCTGTTGTGGAACGACGAACCCGGACGCTGAGAGAAAAGACATGACTGAAAAACGCGCGGTAATCCTGCTTTCCGGTGGCCTGGACTCGGCCACCGTGGTGGCTTTGGCCAAGGCCGAAGGCTATGCCTGCTACACCATGAGCTTCGACTACGGCCAGCGGCATCGTGCCGAGCTCGATGCCGCGGCCCGGGTCGCCCGCGACCTGGGCGTTGTCGAGCACAAGGTGATCGGCCTGAACCTCAACGGCATTGGGGGCTCGGCCCTGACCGACAGCAGCATCGATGTGCCTGAGGCGCCAGGTGAGGGCATTCCGGTGACTTACGTGCCAGCGCGCAATACCGTGTTTCTTTCGCTGGCCCTGGGGTGGGCGGAAGTGCTCGAAGCTCGCGATATCTTCATTGGAGTGAACGCGGTTGACTACTCCGGCTACCCGGACTGCCGCCCCGAATTCGTCGAGGCCTTCGAGCGCATGGCCAACCTCGCGACCAAGGCCGGTGTCGAGGGGCAGGGCTTCCGTATCCAGGCGCCCTTGCAGAACTTGAGCAAGGCCCAGATCGTCCAGGCGGGCATCGCCCAGGGCGTGGACTACAGCCTTACCGTGTCCTGCTACCAGGCCGATGACGAGGGGCGTGCCTGTGGCAAGTGCGACAGTTGCCGCCTGCGTGCCGATGGCTTCAAGGCTGCCGGTGTGGAAGATCCGACCCGGTATTTTTGATTTTTTTACGATGGGGTGTTGATTTCCTCTGAGAAATCAGTAATATACGCGCCATCCAACGGGTCGTTAGCTCAGTTGGTAGAGCAGTTGGCTTTTAACCAATTGGTCGTAGGTTCGAATCCTACACGACCCACCATATGCAGTATGAAAAACCCCGCTTCCAGCAATGGAGCGGGGTTTTTCGTTTTTGCCGTCCAGCTCACCCAAGGCTGTCGAGCCTCTGGCGCTGGCGTTTCAGGCGAATGTCCGGCGGCGACCAGTCACTGCGTGCACAGCTGGAATTCCCTGAAGTTGTAGGAGTTGTCTGAGCCCCAGCTGACGTGCAGGATGTCGCCCTGGCCATAGTTCACGACGTCAGCGCCGACATGGTAGCCAAAGGCCGAGACCGAGAAGCCGCCGCTGACCTGGTCCAGTTCGTCGGTGCTGAGGGCACGAAGGTTTTCTTGTTCGGTGTTCATTGAGAGCTTCCTCTTTCTCTTTGGTGTTGTTCCGTCTGATGCACGCCCTGTTGTCCAGGGCATGGCGAAATACTTCCCGCCCCGCCTGTTTCAGGCAATAGCACGGGTGACCTAATGTCGTCATGCCACTGTCGTGGCGCCCTCCAGCCGATCTCCTCGAGCTTCGCGCAATAGTCCACCTGTACTAGTGCCGACCGGTTTCTGCCTGTTTAGGCTGGCTGTACAGGTTTGCCGGAATCGTGGTCAGGGAATGCTATTTCGAAAGGAAGCGCTGCACGCAGGCAGGGACAAGGAACTGGGCAACGTGGTGCTGGTCTCGCCGCCGTCGTTGCGGCTGGCGGGGGCAGGTGCAGTGCTGTTTTGCATCCTGCTGGCGCTGTTCCTCGGCCTTGCCAGCTATACCCGGCGCGAAGCCGTCACGGGTGTGCTGGTGCCTGAAGGGGGGCTGGTCAAGGTCTTTGCGCCCCAGGTGGGGGTAGTCCAGGACCTGGCTGTCAGCGAGGGCCAGCAGGTGCGGGCGGGGGCAGCCTTGTTGACCCTGGTCAGCGACACCCACAATGGCGATGCCAGTGCCAACCAGGTCGCTATCAGCCGCCTCATCCAGCGCCGCAACAGCAGCCTGGCCGATGAAATCACCGAAACCAGGGTGCTGCACCAGCAGGAGCGCGAGGGCAAGCAGCGGCGCCTGGCGATGCTGCAGGGCGAGCAGGACAAGGTTGCTGCGCAGATTGCCCTGACCGCTCAACGGCTGGCCCTGGCCCAGGGCATCGCTGAGCGCTACTTGGAACTGCAGCGCCAGGACTTCGTTTCCCGTGATCTGCTGCAAGCCAAGCAGGATGCGGTGCTCGAAGTGCGCTTGCGGGCCGAAGAGCTGAATCGCTCACTGTTGGCCCTGCGTAATGACAGCGCCGCCCTGCGCGCCGAGCTTGCCGAACTGCCTTTCAACCAGACCAAGCAACTGGCGGATCTCGACCGACGCTTGCTGGAGAGCCAGAGTAGTCTGCTGGAAAGCGAGGTGAAGCGGCAGGTCGTCATCACCGCGCCGGCCGCCGGAGAGGTAACCGCCATCGGCGTGGTCAACGGTGCCCGCGCCGACGTCAGCCGCCCACTGTTCAGCCTGGTGCCCCAGGACAGCCAGCTCTACGCCGAACTGTACGTGCCCAGTCGCTCGGCCGGCTTCGTGCGGCCCGGCCACGCGGTGATGCTGCGTTATCAGGCCTACCCCTACCAGCACTTCGGCCTGGCCCGGGGAACAGTGGCCTCGGTGTCGCGCAGCGCCTTGCCCGCCGATGAAATCATGACCGTGGGCGCGGCCTCCGAAGCGTTGCGCGAGCAGGGGCCGTTGTACCGGGTGCGGGTCACCCTGGAGCGGCAGAGCCTGTTCGCCCGCGGGCGCGAAGAGCGCCTGCGCTCGGGCATGCAATTGGACGCCGACATCATGCTGGAAAACCTGCCGCTTTATGAATGGCTGCTCGAGCCACTGCGCGGCATAGGAAAACGACTGTGAGTATCGCCCAATCCCTGAATTTCGGCGTCGGCCGCAAGCTGCCGGTCATCCTCCAGGTCGAGGCGGCGGAGTGCGGCCAGGCTTGTCTGGCGATGATCGCCGCCTATCACGGGCAGGTGCACGACCTGCCGTCGCTGCGTCAGAAGCTGTCGCCCTCGATGAAGGGGGCAACGCTCAAGCAACTGATGGCCATGGCGGCGCAACTGGGCTTGGCCAGCCGGCCATTGCGCCTGGAGCTGGAGGCGCTGGAGCAGCTCAAGCTGCCGTGCATCTTGCATTGGAACTTCAACCATTTCGTGGTGCTCAAGGAGGTCGGCCCCCGTTGGGTGACGCTGCACGACCCGGCGCGTGGCGTTTGCCGGCTGACCCGCCAGGCGGTGTCCGAGGCCTTTACCGGCGTCGCCCTCGAGCTGTGGCCACACGATGATTTCCAGCCCGGCGAAACGAAGACCCCGTTGCCGCTGCGGCGTTTGCTCGGCCGAGTGCAGGGCTTTGGCGGGGTGCTTGGGCATGTGCTGGCGTTGGGCGTGGCGCTGGAGGTGTGCATGATCCTGACGCCGTTCTTCCTGCAAACGGTGATCGACAAGGTGCTGGTCAGCGCCGACCGCGACTTGCTGGCGGTGCTGGCACTCGGTTTCGGCCTGTTGCTGGTGGCCCAGCAGGCCCTGTCGCTGGCGCGATCCTGGGCGTTGATGTACCTCGGTACCTTGCTCGGCAGCCAGTGGCAGATCAATGTGTTCAACCACCTGGTGCGTTTGCCGGTGGCTTACTTCGAGCGCCGCCACCTGGGCGATATCGTCTCGCGCTTCGGCTCGCTCAAGGCGATCCAGCGCACCCTGACCACGTCGTTCATCGAGGCCTTGCTCGACGGGATGATGACGGTGGTCACTCTGGCCTTGATGTTCCTCTACAGCCCGCCGCTGGCATTGATCGCGGTCGCCGCCATGCTGCTCTATGCGTTGGCGCGCTGGGCCTGGTTCGGCCCATTGCGGCGGGCCAGCGAGGAGGAGCTGGTGCGTGCCGCCCGGCAGCAGAGTTACTTCCTGGAAACCATGCGTGGGGTGCGCACGCTCAAGCTATTCGCTCGCCAGGAGCAGCGCGCCACGGTCTGGGGTGGCCTGTTGGTGGACGAGATCAATGCCGGGCTGCGTCCGCAGAAACTGCAACTGTTGTACCGCGCATTCAACGGTTTGCTGTTCGGCACGGTGACACTGCTGGTGATCTGGCTGGGTGCCAGGCAGGTGATCGAGGGGGTGTTCAGCGCCGGCATGCTGATCGCCTTCAATGCCTACAAGGACCAATTCAATGGCCGGGTGGCGGGGCTGATCGACAAGCTGGTGGATGTGGTGATGCTGCGCCTGCATGGCGAGCGCCTGGCAGACATCGTGCTGCAGCAGGCCGAGGGGCGGGGAGGGTTGGTGGATGTGCCGCCGGACGGCCCGGTGCCGCGGCTGGAGGTGCGTCAGTTGCGGTTTCGTTATTCGGACCATGAGCCCTGGGTGCTCGATGGTCTCTCGTTGACCGTCGAGCCGGGCGAGTCGCTGGCCATTGTCGGGCCGTCCGGGTGCGGCAAGACCACCTTGCTCAATGTCATGCTTGGCATCCTGCCACCGGTCGAGGGGCAGGTGCTGCTGGACGGTGAACCGGTGGATGCGAACAACCTCGACCGGCTGCGGAGTATCAGCGCCACAGTGCTGCAGGACGACGTGCTGTTCGCCGGCTCGATCGGCGACAATATCAGCTTCTTCGCCAGTGACGTCGACCAGAGCTGGGTCGAGCAATGCGCCCGGCTGGCCGCGGTGCATGAGGATATCGTGCGCATGCCGATGGCCTACAACACCCTGGTCGGGGACATGGGCACGGTGCTCTCGGGTGGGCAGAAGCAACGTATCCTGTTGGCGCGTGCGCTCTATCGCAAACCTAGGTTGCTGTTTCTCGACGAAGCCACCAGCCACCTGGATATCCAGCGCGAGAACGCGGTGAACCAGGCTCTGCAAACGTTGAACATCACGCGGGTGATCGTTGCCCACCGACCAGACACGATACGCTCGGCACAGCGTGTGGTGGCCTTGGTCAACGGTCGATTGGCCGGCAATGGCCCCCGGCAAGACGCCGCGCCATGAACGGGTGGCGACGCTTGACCGCGCTGCTTGCGCTGTCGAGCCTGCCGTGTCTGGCTGTCGGGGCATTGCAGGCGTGCCCCGGGCCTTTGCGCCCGGGGGAGGCGCTGGGTTTGTCGCGGGCGGTGGCCATGGCGCTGTGCGCCGACCCTGAACTCGAGGCGGCCTGGCGCACGCAGCTGAGCAGCCAGGCCAGCATGGAGGCCGAGCAGTCTGCCTACTGGCCGACGCTGCAGGGCGTCGCCAGCACCGGCAGGGCCAACCGCAAGACCCGTTACGAGGGCTTCTCCGACGCAAACTCGACGCTGGATGCGCGTACCAGCAGCTATGGCGTGAACCTCAACTGGGTGCTGTACGACTTCGGCCTGCGCGAAGCCAAGGTGGAAAGTGCCCGGCAACTGCTCAATGCGGCGAGCAGCAGCCGGGTGGCGAAGATCCAGCAGGTGGTGCTCGACACCAGCAAGGCGTTCTACCAGGTGCAGGCCAATGATGCGTTGCTCGAAGCGCGTCGCAGTATCGAGGCGCTGGCCGCTGACAGCTTCAAGGTGACGACCGCCAAGCATCAGGCTGGCGCGGGTGAGCAGGCCGATCGCTTGCAGGCGCAAACCACCTACGAACAGGCCCGGCTCGAGCGGGTGCTGGCCGAGGGTGACCTGGCCACGGCCCGGGGGGCGCTTGCCAGTGCGCTCAGCCTTTCGCCGTCCACGCCGCTACGGCTCGAGGCCCTGAATGAGCCCGAGGGACAGGAAACGGCCTTCATGGCCGGCGTCGATGCCCTGATGGAGCAAGCCAGGCGCAACCACCCGTCCGTGGCGAAGGCTCGCGCCGAATGGTCGTCGAGCCTGGCCAGGGCCGATGCGGAGCGCGCCCAGGGGCGACCGAAGATCGCTTTGTACAGCAGTTATCGGCACGACGACACGCCGGTGGAGCAGGTGGCTTCGCGCCAGCAGATAGAGACCTGGACGGTGGGGCTGCAAGTCACTGTGCCGATTTTCGACGGTTTCCTCGCCCGGCGTCGGACCCGCGCCGCCGAGTACGAAGCCGGTGCGCGTGAGCAGGACCTGCAGCAAGCCGAGCGCAGCATTGCCCTGAGTGTATGGCGCAGCCGCCAGGCCCTCGAGGCGCGCACCCAGGCCTTGGCCATCAGTCGGCGCCTGGTCGGGAGTGCCAGCCAGTCGTACCGGGTGGCATTGGGGCGCTACAAGGCCGGCGTCGGGAGCATCATCGAGCTGCTGAATGCGCAGAACGACCTAGCGAGTGCGCAACAGCGCCGGGTCAGTTCGGTGGTCGAATGGTATACCGCGAGGCTGCAGTTGGCGGCGGACCTGGGGCAATTGGGGCAGTGACGGTGTTCCCCGCAGGCCGGATGTCCGTGTGTGGCATTGCATATGCAGGCTTTGTCGTGTTCACTATCTGATCGCGTATACTCTCGTTCGCCCGGCGCAACACTGTCATGCTGCCTGTCGGGAGGCCATTCCACCGCGGCCAGAGGCGCCTCAGATCAATGACACATGGAAGCGAGCAGCACAGTGAGACCCAGCCCCCGCTGATCTCTGTCGTGGCACCCTGCTATAACGCCGAGAAGTACCTGCGGGAGGCCCTGCAGAGTATCTTTGCTCAGGATTACCCGAACTTCGAAGTCATCATCGTCGATGATGGCTCGAGCGACCGCAGCGTGGAAATGCTGCGCGAGTTGCAGAAAACCTACGACTTCACGCTCCTCACCCAGGCCAACCAGGGCGTCAGCGGCGCACTCAACACCGGGCTTGCCCATGCCCGTGGCGTCTATGTGTCGACGCCGGACCTGGACGACATCATGCTGCCACACTCGCTCAGCGTGCGTGCCCGCTATCTGGACGAGCACCCGAAAGTAGGGTGCGTGGGTGCGCTGATCACCTACATGGACACGGAAGGCCGCGACACCAAGGTGCAGCAACGCAGCGAGATCAAGACCTTCAGCTTCGAGCAGATACTGCGCGATGCCGTGGTGATCGGTGCACCGGCTTCGTTGTACCGCATGGAGGCGATGCGGGCGGCGAAATTCTATGACCCGGCGATCAAGGTCCAGGACTTCCAGATGACCCTGCGCATTGCGTCGCAGGGCTACGAAATCCACGAGCTTCCGGTATGCGTCACGCGTTATCGGCGCCACCCCAACAACTTGTCGCGAAAGTTCAAGGTGCTGCTCGAGGCCGACCTCAAGACCATCGCCCCGTATCGCGAGCACCCGGCCTACGCCTGGGGGCGTTCGGTGCTGGTGCACAAGGCCTTGAAGTACGCGGTGGTGTCGGACAAGGGCTACGCCTGGCAATTGCTGCGTGGCATCCCGCTGCGCCATTACAACAAGACTACCTTCAGGCGTATCAAGCGCCTGTTGTTCCACCGTTGATGATTCTCACCCACTTCGCCCCTGGATACCTTTCTTGAATCTCTGGCAGAAACTGATCAATCGGCGGGAGCGCAAACGCCTGCGCGCCATGGACAAACTCGACCGGGCAGCGGAGAAACTTCGTCTGAGCTTTCCCCGTGGCAGTGTGGGAATTGGTAGTTATGGCACGCCACTGGTCACCGAGTTCGGTGACGACGCGGTGCTGCACATCGGCAATTTCACGTCGATTGCTGAAGGCGTGCAGATCCTGCTAGGCGGTGAGCACCGCACCGATTGGCTGACCACCTACCCATTTCCCGCCAAGATCGATGGTCTTGAAGACATCAAGGATTACTCGCCAAGCAAGGGTAATGTGGTGATCGGCAGTGACTGCTGGATTTGCACCAATGCGATGATTCTCTCTGGGGTCACCATCGGCCATGGCGCGATCGTTGCCGCCGGTGCCATGGTTACGCGTGACGTGCCGCCCTACGCTGTGGTTGGTGGAAACCCATGCAAATTCATCCGCTGGCGCTTCGACGAGCCAGTACGCGAGGCGCTGCTCGAAGCGGCCTGGTGGGACTGGCCGGTCGATGAGGTGAAGGCGGTGGCGCGCATGCTCTGCAGTGGTGACCTGGACGCATTTCTCGACTATGCACGCAAGCGCCAGGCAATCCCCGCGCCCTGATTACTGGCATTGCGCCAACCCGTAGGAGCCTGCCTTGCTGGCCAGGCTCCTCGTCGCCTGCTTCCTGCTCATATCTTGCCCGGCTTCGGCATGTCGCTGCTGACTGTCTGCTGTTTATCGGCCTTGCCGGTGGGCAGTTGGTCGAAGTCATGCAGGCCATTCTTCGCGTAGGGGTTGCCGATCCAGCGCGGTGTGGCGACGAACTGATCGCTGACCACGCTCTTGGCCGGCTCGTAAAGGTCGTAGCTGAGGCCGGCCAGGTCGGACAGCGTATGGATCAGGTGCGCACTGCTGTACGGGCGCGCGGCCGCCGCCTGCAGGTCGCGTGGGTGGCTGGCTTGCCAGCTCGGTGAGGTCCAGAGCAGGAATGGGATGGTGTACATCGGCCGGGTCGGATCGCCTTCGTTGCGGCCCAGGCGGTCGTGGTTGCCCGAACTGTAGACATCCTCGCCATGGTCGGAGAGGTACAGCAGGAAACCGTTCGGGGTGCTCGCCGAATAGCGCTTGATCAGGCTGGATACCACGAAGTCGTTGTAGCGCACTGCGTTGTCATAGAAGTTGTAGGTTTCGACCTGGTCAGGTGACAGCGCTGCGGGTGCCCCCTGGTTGTCCTTGAAGTGCTCGTACTGCGCCGGGTAACGGTAGCGGTAGTCCATGTGCGTACCGAGCAAGTGGACAATGATGAGCTTCTTCGGCGCCGGGTCCTGCAAGGCCTTCTCAAAGGGGGGCAGCACCACGTCATCGTACTGGCTGGCATTCTGGTTGCGCTGGTTGTTCAGGTACACCGGCTCGTCCGTCTGCTGGGAGAAGGTGGTGAGCATGGTGTTGCGTTTGGTCATGGTCTGCTGGTTGGTGATCCAGAAGGTCTTGTAGCCCGCCTGTTTCATCAGGTTGATCAGCGACGGGGCGCTGAGGAAGCGATCAGGGTGCTCTTCGTCGCCGAAAGTCAGGATCTGCTGCATCACCTCGATGGTGTAGGGGCGCGGCGAGACGACGTTGCGGAACACTGTCAGGCCCTTGTCGCTGGCGGCCAGGGCATCGAGGTTGGGCGTGGTGTCACGGTTGTAGCCGTACACGTGCATGTGTTCGCGGGTGGTGGACTCGCCCAGTACCAGCACCAGTGTGCGTGGTGTGTCGCCGTTGCTGTCCTTGAGCCCTTGCAGTGGAGGCAGCGCGGCGTTTTTATCAAGCAGTTCCTGCATGTTGTCCAGTTGCTGGCGATACTGCCGGTAGCCGACCACCAGTTGCCACGGCACGGCGGGTTCCATGCGTTGCTCGACCTTTTCCCGGGCATCGGCGAACGAGCGTTCCTGGGTGACCATCTGTTTGTAGAAGGGGTAGACCAGGATTGCGGCCAGCAACATGACGACCAGTGGCAGGCGAGTGCGCAGGGGCAGGGTGACGGGGCGGATGCGTCGCCACAGCAATACGGCAACGACCGTGTAGAGCAGCAGCGCCAGGCACAGCGTGACACTGAAGTACTGGCTGAAGTATTCGCTGGCTTCGGCGGTGTTTGATTCGAACATCACGAAGATGACGCTCTGCGAAAACTCCTGGCGATAGATACCGAAGTAGCTCAGGCCCACCAGCGATGACGCCCACAGCACCAACCCGATCAACGCGGACAGCGGGCGGGTCAGGCGCGGTAGCAGCAGAACCGGGGCGAGCCACAGGCTGCTGAGAATGAAGGCATCGCGAAAGCCAGCGAAGCCAGTGGTGCCGCTGAACAGCAGTAATGCCTGGGTCACGCCGGAGAAGTACCAGAAGAACAGCAGCAGCCAGCCTAGGCCAGCCCAGTCCACGCGTTTGCGAGTAGGGGTAGAAGAAGTCGACACGTATGCCTCGTTGCACCTGAAATGGCCGGATCTGGCGAGCGGCGGGTAAGGCAGGCGACGCTAATGCAGGCAGCGTGAAAAGAACGTCAACGGGACATGAAAGTCTTGGAGTTGTGTCGCTCCTACAGAAGTGTTCCATGAGCGTCGGCTTACACCCGGAACTGCTCCATCAGTGCCTGTTGCTGATTGGCCAGGCGGTTCAAGGCTTGGCTGATCCGCGCCGACTCATCGGCCTGTCCCGACAGCGACTCGGTCACATCGCGGATCCCGGCCACGTTGCGGTTTACCTCTTCGGCCACCGCGCTCTGTTCCTCGGCCGCCGAGGCGATCTGCAGGTTCATGTCGGTGATCACCGCCACCGCCTCACCGATACGCTGCAGGGCGGGCAGGGTCCGCTCCATTTGCGTGGCGCTTTCCTGGGCTTGGCGCTGGCCGCCGCGCATGGCCTCGACCACATCCCGAGTGCCCTGCTGCAGGCCTTCGATCACCTGGCGAATCTCCTCCACCGACACCTGGGTGCGCTGCGCCAGGTTGCGCACCTCATCGGCGACCACGGCAAAACCACGCCCGGCTTCGCCGGCCCGGGCCGCCTCGATGGCCGCGTTGAGGGCCAGCAGGTTGGTCTGCTCGGCGATAGCGCGGATCACCTCCAGCACCGAACCGATCTGTTCGCTGCGGCTTTCCAGTGCGCGCGCCTCTTGCATTGCGGTGTCCATGCCGCCGGCCAGTTGGTCGATGGCTTGACGATTGGCGTCGACCAGCGCCAGCCCTTCGCGGGCGGCCTGGTCGGCACCACGGGCGGCCTGGGCGGCCTGCGAGGCGTTGTGGGCGACGTCCTGGGCGGTGGCGCTCATCTCGTTGGCGGCGGTGGCCACCTGTTCGATCTCGCGGTGCTGTTGCTGCATGCCGGCGCTGGTCTGGCTGGCGATGACCGCCGATTGATCGGCGGTGCCACGGGCTTCCTGCAGCGAGCCCTTGACCTGGGCGATCACCGGCTGGAGCTTGTCGAGGAAACGGTTGAACCAGCCGGTCAACTGGCCCAGTTCGTCGTCGCGGGCGTAGTCCAGGCGGCGCGTCAGGTCGCCTTCGCCGCTGGCGATATCCTTCAGCCGCGCAGCCACGGCGAGGATCGGCCGGGTCACGCCGCGGGCGGTCAGCCACACCAGCAGCAGGCCCGCGACCGCCGCGCCCAGGCCGATCAGCAGGCTAGTCAGGTTGGCGCTCTGGTTGTGGGCGTCCAGGCGCTGGTTGAGGGCCACCGCCGGTGCCTGCAGTACCTGCTCGGGCAGTTCCAGAAGCACCTGCCAGGGCGCGGCGTCGGGGATCGGGGTGAACGGTCGGGCGACGCGCAACAGGCCATCGGCCACGGTCTGCTCCAGGGGCTTGGCCAGCTTGCCGGCGTCACGGCTGTTGCCGGCCAGCAACCCGGCAGGGCTGACGATGCTGACTTGGCCCTGGCCGTCGAACAGCTCCTGGCGGCCATCCAGGCTCAGTTGCTGCAGGTTGTCCAGGCCGATGTCCAGGCCGAGTACGCCGACTACCTTGCCACCTTCGAGCAGCGGCAGGGCGATGCTGGTCATCAGTACCTGGCGGCCGTTGACCTCGTCGAAGTACGGGTCGAGCACACAGGCCTTGGCGGTCTGTTGCGGGCAGGTCAGCCAGCGATTGTAGGGGGAACCGTTGGCGCCGACCGTGGTGTCGGCCAGCATCGACTCGGGCATGGCTTCGGCTTGCAGCGCGCCAGGGCTCGATTGCGACCAGTACAGCGAGAAGCGCCCGCTGTCGTTGCTGCCCAGCTCGGCCTGGGCGACGAAGCGGCTGTCCTGATGGTCCAGGGCATTGGGTTCGAAGACCAGGTACAGCCCGGTCAGGTTCGGGTTGCCCGCCAAGGCGCTGCGGGCCTGGGCAGTCAGTACCGTGCGCAGGTCGCTGTCGCCGCGCGCCTTGAGCACCTGCACCAGCCGGGCGAAGCCGTTGCCGTACTGGTAGGCATCCATGAAGTAGCGCTGGATGCGTAACGCCTGGGTCTCGGCGTGGGCCTGCAGGCGCAGGCGCGCGCTGTGTTCGAGCATCTCGGCGTTGGCCTGGCTGACCAGCGCTGCGCTGCGCCTGGCCTGGGTGAGCGAGGTGGCAACCAGCAGGGCGACGATGGCCAGCAGGCACAGGCCGGCCAGCAAGGTGATCTTCCACTGGATGGAGAGGCGACGCAGCGGCATGGTGACGTTCCTTTTGGTTCAAGCACAACGCCCGCGGTCAGGCGCGGGCGTTGTCGTGGGCGGGTGTCATTCAGCGACGTAGTTGGGCGGTGCGACCCGGAAGGCCTTGGTCAGCCAGGCCAGGTAAAGCACCCCGAGCGCGGCCCAGACCCCACCGAACAGCAGCGAGTTCTGGTTCAGGTCCAGCCACAGCGAGACGATGATGCAGAAGCCTATCGTCGGCGCCACCAGATACTTGAGGTTGTTCGTCAGGCCCTTGTTCTGACCCTCGCGGATATAGCAGTGGTTGATCACCGACAGGTTGACGAAGCTGAACGCCACCAGGGCGCCGAAGTTGATGATCGAGGTGGCCGTGACCAGGTCGAAGAAGATCGCCGACAGTGAGATCAGGCCGACCACCGCGATGTTCAGCACCGGGGTCTTGTAGCGCGCGTGCAGGCGGGCGAACACGCTGGCCGGGATCACGTTGTCGCGGCCCATCACGTACAGCAGGCGCGAGACGCTGGTTTGCGAGGCCAGGCCCGAGGCGATGGTGTTGATCACCGTGCAGGCGATGAACACCGACTGGAACAGCTTGCCGCCGACGTACAGGGCGATTTCCGGCAAGGCTGCTTCCTGGTCGTGGAAGCGTGCCATGGTCGGGAAGTAGGCCTGGATGAAGTACGACACCAGGATGAACACCGCGCCGCCGATCAAGGCCGTGAGGAAGATCGCCCGGGGGATGGTCTTGCCTGGGTTGCGGGTCTCTTCCGACAGGCAAGTTACCGCATCGAAGCCCAGGAACGAGAAGCACAGGATGGTCGCGCCGGCGGCCAGCGCGGCGAACTGGGTCTGGTCATCGGCGAACGGCACCAGGCTCCAGGCGGTGCCCAGCCCCTCGCCGTGGCCCAGGCCGCGCCAGCAGAGGTAGAGGAACACGGCAATGATCGCCACCTGCACGACGACGAACAGCAGGTTGAAATGCGCCACCAGGTTGACGCTGCGCATGTTGATCAGGCTGATCAGGGTGACGAACCCGGTCACCCATACCCAACCGGGCACCTCGGGGAACATCGCCGACAGGTAGAGCTTGGCCAGCAGCGCATTGACCATGGGCAGCAGCAAGTAGTCCAGCAGCGACGACCAGCCGACCAGGAAGCCCACGTGCGGGTTGATGGCGCGCTGGGTGTAGGTATAAGCCGAGCCGGATTGTGGGAAGCGCCGCACCAGGGTGCCGTAGCTCACAGCGGTGAACAGGATGCCCAGCAGGGCCAGGATGTAGGCGCTGGGTACATGGCCTGCGGTGATGCCCGAGACGATGCCAAAGGTATCGAACACGGTCATCGGCGTGAGGTAGGCCAGGCCGATGATCACCACATGCCAGAGGCGCAGGGATTTGCGGAACTGGGCGTTGCCGGGTGCGCTGTGGTCAGGCTGCATGCGGGCGGCTCTCCTGATCCTGGGCAACGGGCACGGCGTGCGGCGGGCACGGCAAGGTCGAGCGGACAGGCTCCATGTTGTTCACCTTTTATGTCGGAGCGGGGGAGTGCGCGGGGTGGGCGCGGGTATCAGGGCAGGCAGCGCCGGGGCGAGGAAGGCGGCGCTTGGGGGCTGGGGCGATTGGGCATCATGGCGGCGCTTTTTTCTTCTTCGTGAGTGGGGCGCGTGCAAGGTGGGGGAAATAAAAACGATGGGGGAACGGGTGTCAAGTTAAACATGACAAAGGGATAGATGACCTTAATTGGTATCGGGTTATTTGGTCGCGTTTTGATTTATTTTTGTCGTTTCAGCGAGCGTAAGTCGATTTTGGTGTTCGTAAAAATTTACAAAGGTTTGCTTGGACCCTCCCCTGTGAGCGCGGGTTTACCTGCGAATACACCGGTGCGCCCGCCATCGCATTCGCGGGTAAACCCGCTCCCACAGGGGGCGCAGCCTTCTTCCTATCCTCGAGACATTGGTTTTCCAGACACAAAACCCGGTGAAAGCGCCGCGTTCCCGGGCCGTCGGTGATATTCTTGCACCCTTGCGTGGCCACCTCCCTGGGCTGCGTATTCGCCCTCCTATGGACAGCAATCGGTTCTATTCATGAAGAAATCAGTAGGCATCCTCTGCGGCCTGGCCGTCGCCATCGCCGCCGCAACCACCGCAGGCGCCTGGTACACCGGCAAGCAGCTGCCGGCGGAGCTGGAGCGCTCCGTCGCGCGTGGTAACGAAGAATTGAAGAAGGCCCTGGCCGGCAACGGCGGCAGCATGACCATCGAGCTGGCCTCGCTGGAACAGCACTTCTTCACCAGCACCGCGCACTACCGCCTCAAGGCCCAGAACGTGCAGCTCGGCGAAGCCGAGGCGCTGAACTTCAACGTTGGCGTGGTCGACCAGATCGAGCACGGTCCGTTCCCCTGGTCGCGGGTCAAGGCATTCAAGCTGATGCCGGTGATGGCCACCAGCAACAGCGCGCTGGAGAAGGATGACTTCACCGCTGGCTGGTTCACCGCCGCTGGCGACAAGGCGCCGGTCACTGCGCAAGTCAGCCTTGGCTATGGCGGCGGCATCGACAGCGACATCCGCCTGGCCCCGGTCAAGCTCGAGCAGGACGGCGACAAGGTCCTGGACTTCTCCGGCCTGCAGTTGCTGATGGGCAGCGACCGTGACGGCAAGGCCGTTACCGTCCACGGCAACGCCGAGCGCTTGGAACTGAACTTCGCCGATGGGCAGCAGGTACCGGTGAAGATCCTGCTCAATGGTTTCAAGATCGGTGGCAAGCTCACCGAGACCGACCACGACATGATCTACGTCGGCAACCTCGACATGGCCCTGGGCGACGCCCAGATCACCAGTGGGCCGAAGCAGGAAGTGCTGGTGCTCAAGGGGCTGCAGCAGAACAACCTGTACAACGCCGAGGGCGAAGCGAAGGATAAGCTGTCCGGTCGCCTGGAGTACAAGGTTGCCGATATCAGCTACGCCGGGCGCAAGGTGGGTAGCGGCGAGATGGTCTTCACCATGAAATCCATCGACATCCCGGCCATGCAGGCGCTGATGGAGTGGTACCAGACCAAGCTGCCGGAGGTCCAGCAGGCCGCCGCCGAGGGTGAGGCCATGCCGTCCTTCGACATGACCCCTGAAGAACAGGCCAAGGTCCAGGGCGACTTGCAGACGATGCTCGCCGGTAAGCCACAGCTGGCGCTGGAGAGCCTGGCATTCAAGACCGCCAATGGCGAAAGCCGCTTCAGCCTGTCGATGGACTTCGCCAACCCAAGCTCGTTCGACCTGCCGCCGGACCAGTTGGGCAAGCAGCTGATTTCGAAACTGCATGGCAAGCTGAGCGTGTCCAAACCGATGATCAGTGACCTGGCTACCTTGCAGGCACTGCTCGAAGGCGAGACCGACGCCCAGGCCATTGCCCAGCAGTCCGGCCAGGCCGGTGAAATGGTCGGCATGATGGCTGTGCAGAGCGGCATGGCCACGGTGCAAGGCAGTGACGTGGTGGCCAGCCTGCAGTACGCCGATGGCATGGTCGATTTCAACGGCAAGAAAATGACCGTCGAAGAGTTCGCCATGCTGATCAGCGCCCACCTGGCGGCGCTGTCGCCGCAAGGCTGACCCCGCTGGCGCAGCCCGCTCGCCTGTCGTGGGAGCGGGCTTGCCACGCGATCGATGCAACGTCGATCGCCCTGCCTGCGTGTGCAAAAACCCCTTTTGCATCGCCCTGATTGCCTGTAGCCTTCGCGTCCGATAATAATCCGCGCCCGCAGAGGGGCTGTGACGCTGGCCGTCCGGCGCCGTTAGCCGATCTGCCAGGGCCGGGTGATACACTCGACTGACGCGCCCACGCGCCCCGCAGGTCCAGCGATCATGACCCAGATTTCCGAACGCCTGTTGGTTCAGGCCCATCTTGATGCCAAACAGCCCAATCCGCTGACGCCCGAGCAGGAAGCCGACTACCGTGCGGCCATCGCCGCGGAGCTGAAACGGCAAAACGCCGTGCTGGTCGCCCACTATTACTGTGATCCGGTGATCCAGGCGCTGGCCGAGGAAACGGGTGGCTGCGTGTCCGACTCGCTGGAAATGGCCCGCTTCGGCAAGAATCATCCGGCCGAGACCGTGGTGGTGGCCGGCGTGCGTTTCATGGGCGAGACCGCGAAAATCCTCACCCCGGAAAAACGCGTGCTGATGCCCACCCTCGAGGCGACCTGCTCCCTCGACCTGGGCTGCCCGGTGGAAGCCTTCTCCGCCTTCTGCGACCAGCACCCCGAGCGCACCGTGGTGGTCTACGCCAACACCTCCGCCGCGGTGAAGGCACGGGCCGACTGGGTGGTGACCTCCAGTTGCGCGCTGGAGATCGTCGAAAGCCTGATGGACAACGGCGAAACCATCATCTGGGGCCCGGACCAGCACCTGGGGCGCTACATCCAGAAGCAGACCGGTGCCGACATGCTGTTGTGGGACGGCGCCTGCATCGTCCACGAAGAATTCAAGTCACGCCAACTGGCCGACATGAAAGCGCTGTATCCGGACGCGGCGATCCTGGTTCACCCGGAGTCGCCGGAAGCGGTGATCGACCTGGCCGACGCGGTGGGCTCCACCAGCCAGTTGATCAAGGCGGCGCAAACGCTCCCAAACAAGACCTTCATCGTCGCCACCGATCGCGGCATCTTCTACAAGATGCAGCAGCTGTGCCCGGATAAGGAGTTCGTCGAGGCGCCCACCGCCGGCAACGGCGCGGCGTGCCGTAGCTGCGCGCACTGCCCGTGGATGGCCATGAATACGCTGGAGCGGGTGCTGGATTGCCTGCGCAAGGGCAGCAACGAGATCTTCGTCGAGCCGGCGCTGATTCCCAAGGCGATCAAGCCGTTGAACCGCATGCTGGATTTCACCCAGGCGGCGCGCTTGAAGTTATCCGGTAACGCCTGACGCCATCTCTGTAGGAGCGGCTTCAGCCGCGATGCAGGCACCGCGGTGTCTGTTACCCGCTTCGCGGGTGATCGCAGCTAAAGCCGTCCCCACAGGAAAATCGGCTGTGGGGCTTAGCGCCCCATCATCTCCTTGACCATCCGCTGCTGCTCCATGATCTCGCGCTGGCGCTGGTCGATCTGTGAGGCCAGCGGGAAGTTGCTGCCGGCGCGGCGCTTGGCGTAGTCAAGCTGCTGGATCGCCTGGTCGAAGTCGCCGACCAAGGTGAAGTACTCGGCCCGCGCGCGGTGCAGGCCGATGGTGTTGCCCGACAGGCCGCGTACTTCGGCCACGTCGTACCACACATCCGGGTCATCCGGCCGGCTCTTGACCAGGTCATCCAGCACCTTTTCCGCCTCGGCCGGCTTGCCCTGCTTGATCAGCAGGTCGGCGCGCACCTGTTTCAACGGATAGTTGCCCGGGTACAGCCCCTGCAGGCGCTGGGCGCGTTGCTGGGCGTCGGCCAGGCGGTTGTTGGTTATGTCGAGGTCGATCTGCGCCAGGTTGTAGGTGATGTCGTTGGGCGCCTTTGCCAGCAGCGGCTTGAGATTCTCCCGCGCTTCGTTGAGCTGGCCGCCCTTGATCTGCGCCAGGGCCAAGCCGTAGCGCGCGGCGTCCATTTGCGGGTTTTCGTCGAGCTGGGCGCGGAAACGCTTGGCGGCAAGGCCCGGAGTGCCTTCGTAGGTGAGTGCCACGCGGGCGCGGATCAGCTGGTAACGCAAGGTGTCCTCGGTGCCGTCCTTGCGGGCCTGTTCGGCGCGGTTGCGGGTGTCGGCGATACGCGATTCGGTGACTGGGTGGGTCAGCAGGAACTCCGGCGGCTTGGCATCGTAGCGGTACTGGCGTGCCAGGCGTTCGAACATGTTGGGCATGTTGCGCGGGTCGTAGCCAGCCTTTTCCAGGTTGAGGATGCCGATGCGGTCGGCCTCCTGCTCGTTCTGCCGGGAGAAGCGCCGTTGCTCCTGGATCGCTGCGGCCTGGGTGCCGGCGATGACGCCGATACCCGCATCGCCACCGCCGCCCGCAGCGAGCACGATGCCGGCCAGCAGCGCCGCCATCATCGGGAGTTGCATGCGTTGCTGGGCTTCGACGCCCCGGGCGAAGTGGCGTTGCGACAAGTGCGCCAGTTCGTGGGCCAGTACCGAAGCGTATTCGCCTTCGGTCTGGGCGTTGAGGAACAGGCCGCCGTTGACCCCGATGATGCCGCCGGGGGCGGCGAAGGCGTTGAGTTCCTTGCTGTCGATGAGGATGAATTCGAGGCGACGGTCCTGTACCTGGCTGGTCTCGGCCAGCTTGTACACGGTAGTCTCGACGTAATCCTTGAGCTGCGGGTCGTTCAGTTGGTTGACCTGGCCCCGCAGCAGGCTCAGCCAGGCGCGGCCGAGCTGGTGTTCCTGCTGCGGCGAAACGATCGCGGAGCTGGCATCGCCCAGTGACGGCAGGTCGTCGGCGTGACCGGGCAGGGCCATCAGGCAGGCCAGCGTCAACAGGGTGGGGCGCAGTAGATTCATGCAGAAGCTCGCCTCGATCAAAAGGCTTACTGTAGCCGGGTCGCGCGATGCCGACCAGTGGCGCTATCCTACGGGACTTTTCCGCACCGCCCTGGAGGCGCACCCGATGAGCGACACCCCGACCTGCGACGCCGAACTCGACGCCAGCGGGCTGAACTGCCCCTTGCCGCTGCTCAAGGCCAAGCTGGAACTCAACCGCCTGGCCAGTGGCGCGGTGCTCAAGGTGACCGCCACCGACGCCGGTTCGCAGCGCGACTTCCGCACTTTCGCCCAGCTTGCCGGTCATACGCTGCTGCGCGAAACGGCCGAAGCCGGGGTATACACCTACTGGCTGCGCAAGGCCTGAGTCTCTTTTCCAAGGATCGTCAATGTTCAAAGTGCTTCGCGACTGGATGCAGCGCTACTTCTCCGACGAGGAGGCAGTGGTACTGGCGGTCCTGCTGTTCCTGGCCTTCACCGTGGTGCTCACGTTGGGCGGCATGCTCGCGCCGGTGCTGGCGGGCATGGTGCTGGCGTTCCTGATGCAAGGGCTGGTCAACGCCCTGGAGCGGCTGAAGGTGCCGAGCCGGTTGGCGGTTTGGCTGGTATTCACCCTGTTCATGGGCGCCCTGGCGGTGTTCATGCTGGTACTGGTGCCGCTGCTCTGGCATCAGTTGATCACCCTGTTCAATGAATTGCCGGGCATGCTCGGTAAATGGCAGTCGCTGCTTCTGTTATTGCCGGAGCGCTATCCGCACCTGGTGTCCGACGAGCAGGTGCTGCGCGCCATCGAGTCGGTGCGTGGCGAAATCGGCAAGTTCGGCCAGTGGGCGCTGACCTTCTCGTTGTCGAGCCTGCCGCTGCTGGTCAATGCCATGATCTACCTGGTGCTGGTGCCGATCCTGGTGTTCTTCTTCCTCAAGGACCGCGAGCTGATCGGCCGCTGGGTCAGTGGCTACCTGCCGCGCCAGCGCACGCTGCTCAATCGGGTAGGGGTGGAAATGAATCGGCAGATCGCCAACTACATCCGTGGCAAGGGCATCGAAATCCTGATCTGCGGTATTGCCACCTACATCGCCTTCATCAGCCTGGGGCTCAACTATGCGGCCCTGTTGGCGCTGCTGGTGGGGTTGTCGGTGGTGGTGCCCTACGTGGGGGCGGTGGTGGTGACCGTGCCGGTGACACTGATCGCGCTGTTCCAGTGGGGTTGGGGCGACCAGTTCATCTACCTGATGGCGGTGTACGCGATTATCCAGGCGCTCGACGGCAACGTGCTGGTACCGTTGTTGTTCTCCGAAGCGGTGAGCCTGCACCCGGTGGCGATCATCTGCGCGGTGCTGTTGTTCGGTGGGTTGTGGGGCTTCTGGGGGATCTTCTTCGCGATCCCGCTGGCGACGCTGTTCAAGGCAGTGCTGGATGCCTGGCCGCGGCAGGAGTCGTCGGTCGCGCCGATGTTGTGATGCGTTCGCCGGCAAGCCGGCTCCTACCTTGATCGCGACCTGTAGGAGCCGGTTTGCCGGCGAATGGACTGCCTTAGGCCTTGTTCAGGGCCTCGGCCGCCGCCAGTACGGCATCCACATGCCCAGGCACCTTCACCCCACGCCATTCCTGGCGCAGCACACCGTCCTTGTCGATCAGGAAGGTGCTGCGGTCGACGCCCATGTATTCCTTGCCATACAGCTTCTTCAGCTTGATCACGTCGAACAGTTGGCACAGCGCCTCGTCCTTGTCGCTGATCAGCTCGAAGGGGAAGGCCTGCTTGGCCTTGAAGTTCTCGTGCGACTTGATGCCATCGCGCGACACGCCGAACACCACGGTGTTGGCCGCCTGGAACGCCGCGTACTGGTCGCGGAAGCCCTGGCCCTCGGTGGTACAGCCTGGGGTGCTGTCCTTGGGGTAGAAGTACAGCACCACCTGCTGACCCTTGAGTGCAGCGAGGCTGACAGCCTGGCCGCTGGTGGCCTGGGCCTGGAAATCGGTGACGGGTTGGTCGAGTGCTACGGCCATGGGAGCTTCCTTACACAGGGTTCTGTGGGCGCCACGGTTCGATCAGCGCATCCAGGTTGAGGGCGTCGGCGAAGTCGAGGAACTGGTCGCGCAGCCAGCTGATCTGGGTGCCGGCCGGCAGGATCACGGTGAACTGGGCGTTGAGCATGCTGCTGCCGGTCTGCGGGGCGAGGTAGGTGTCGCAGGTCATCGCCTCCAGCTCGACGCGGTGGTCGAGGAAGAACTGGCACAGCTCGTTGATGATGTCCGGGCGGTAGGCGGCGCTGACGTAGGCGACGTATGGCAGGGCCTGCGGGCGTACCTCCTGGTCGGCGCTGCGCACCACGTCCAGTGTGAGACCGTGCTTCTTGCCCAGGCCAGGCAGGGTGGCCTCCAGGCGCGCCAGGGCGTCCCAGCTGCCGCCGACCTGCAGCACCAGTGCGCTGGTTTCGCCGTGACGGGTCAGGCGCGAAGTGACCACCGCGCAGCGGTTGTCGAAGGCGGCGCGGCTCAGGACGTTGGCCAGCTCCATGGGGTTGGGGCCCAGGGCGCTGATGACGAGGAATTGTTCGCGAACGGTGGGGGTGGACATGCAGCATTCCTAAAGCGATGAGCGGTCGATGCAGGACGGGGGCAAGCCTCCAGTATCAGCGGGCCCCGGCCGGTTTCAAGGGCGGTGGACGCAGGCGAGGCGCACTGTCGACGGCCCGGCGGGCCGCGCTGCAACGATCAAAGGGTCAAGGGTAGCGAAAAGCGGCGCGAAGGGGAATGCTCCGCCCGCCTGCTTCGCTTGTGCAAGGCCGATGGCGCCAGTACCATTACCGCTCTCTTTTTCCGGCAGGAGCAATTACATGATTGCGGGCAGTATGGTGGCGTTGGTCACACCCATGGATGCACAAGGGCGTCTGGACTGGGACAGCCTCGACAAACTTGTAGACTTCCACCTGGAAAACGGCACCCACGCGATCGTAGCTGTCGGCACCACCGGCGAATCCGCCACGCTGGATGTCGAAGAGCACATCCTGGTCATCAAGCACGTGGTCGAGCGGGTCAAGCATAGCAAGAAGCCAATCCCGGTGATCGCCGGCACCGGCGCCAACTCCACTGCCGAAGCCGTCCACCTCACGCAGAATGCCAAGAATGCCGGCGCCGACGCCTGCCTGCTGGTCGTGCCGTACTACAACAAGCCAACGCAAGAAGGCCTGTACCAGCATTTCAAGCACATCGCTGAAGCCGTCGACATTCCGCAGATCCTCTATAACGTGCCCGGCCGCACCTCCTGCGACATGCAGGCCGAGACCGTGATCCGTCTGTCGAAGGTCAAGAACATCATCGGTATCAAGGAAGCCACTGGCGACCTGCAACGTGCCAAGGCCATCCTGGATGGCGTCGACAAGGATTTCATCGTCCTGTCCGGCGACGATCCGACTGCCGTCGAGCTCATTCTGATGGGCGGCAAGGGCAATATCTCCGTCACGGCCAACGTCGCCCCGCGCGAAATGGCCGACCTGTGCGAGGCCGCCCTTGAGGGCAACGCCGAGAAGGCCCGCGCAATCAACGAAAAACTCATGCCGCTGCACAAGGACCTGTTCTGCGAGGCCAACCCGATTCCGGTGAAATGGGCGCTCGTCGAGATGGGCCTGATGCACAAGGGTATCCGCCTGCCGCTGACCTGGCTGAGCGAAGGCTGTCACGAAAAAGTCCGTACTGCCTTGCGCCAGTCCGGCGTACTGGTTTAATCGAGGAAGTACACCGCATGAAGCGACTGGCTGGTCTTTCCACGCTCGCCCTGATCATTTCCAGCACCAGTGGGTGTGGCTGGCTGTGGGGCGAGGATGGCTATTTCCGCGACCGCGGCAGCGACTACCTGCAGGCGCACCCCACCGCGCCGATGCAGCTGCCGCCGGACGCCAGCAACGTCAAGCGCATGGACCCGCTGCTGCCGATCCCGCGCAACGTTGCCGACGATCGCGCCACCGGCGAGTTCGAAGTGCCGCGCCCGCAACCGCTGTCGGCCACCGCCGAGGTCAGCGATTTCAGCCTGCAGCGCAGCGGCAGCAGCCGCTGGGTGCTGGCCCAGCGCTCGCCGGCCGAAGTCTGGCCGGTGACCCGCCAGTTCTTCGAGGACAACGGCTTCCGCATTGCCGAAGAGCGCCCGCAGACCGGTGAGTTCAGCACCACCTGGCAGCGTTTCGACGAGCTGTCCGCCTCCCTCGGCCAGCGCCTGGCCAGCGCCTCCAGCAGCTCGGACAGCGAAGTCCGCGTGCGTGTGCGCATGGAGCCGGGCGTGCAGCGCAACACCTCCGAAGTGTACGTGGTCAGCGTCGAGCGCCCGGCTGGCAGCACCGCTGAACCGAGCTTCCCGTCCACCTCCAGCAATACCGGCGCCGATGCGCTGCTGGTCGACGAGATGCTCGCCAGCATGAACCGCAGCGCCGAGAAGGGCGGTTCGGTGTCGCTGCTCGCCGCGCGCGACTTCGACGCCCCGAGCCAGGTCAGCCTGAGCGAGGACGGCAGCGGCAACCCGGTGCTGTACCTGGGCTCCGACCTCGACCGTGCCTGGTCCGGCGTGGGCCGTGCACTGGAGCAGGGCGAGTGGCGTGTCGAAGACATCAACCGCAGCCTGGGCCTGTATTACATCAACCTGTCCGAGAAGCCCGACGACAAGCAGAAGGAGCCAGGCTTCTTCAGCCGCCTGTTCGGCAGCGAGCCGAGCAAGGAAGAGCGTGAAGCCCGTGCCGAGCGTTATCAGGTACGCCTGAGCAAGGTGGGTGAGAACGTCCAGGTAACTGTCGAGAAGAACATCAACACCGTGGCCCCAGCCGATGTGGCCCGCCGCGTGCTGAGCGCGATCCAGGACCACCTGGGCTAAGTGCGCTTCGCGGTTCTTGGAAGCGGTAGCCAGGGAAACGGCACGCTGATCGCCAGTGGTGACACGTTCATCCTGGTCGATTGCGGCTTCTCGCTACGTGAAACCGAGCGGCGCCTGGCGCTGCTCGGGGTGTCGGCCGCGCAACTGAGCGCGGTGCTGGTGACCCACGAACATGCCGACCACGTGCATGGGGTAGGGTTGCTGTCGCGCCGCTACAATGTACCGGTCTATATGAGCCAAGGCACATTGCGCGGCCTGCGCAAGCCGGTGGACGTGGCCGGTTTTCTCGGTTGTGGCGATGTGCTACCGGTCGGTGATCTGCAGGTCAGCGCCACACGGGTCGAGCACGATGCCTACGAGCCGTTGCAGTACGTGATCAGCGATGGCCGCCGGCGTTTCGGCATGCTCACCGACCTGGGCAGCTACGACTACCACCTGTTGTCGCGCTATCAAGGGCTGGACGCACTGCTGATCGAGGCCAACCATTGCCGTGACCTGCTGGCCCGCGGTCATTACCCGAACTTTCTCAAGTTGCGGGTCGGCGGCAGCCAGGGACATTTGAACAACCACCAGGCCGCCAGCCTGGTGGCCGAGCTGGGCTGGCAGCACTTGCAGCATCTGGTGCTGGCCCATCTCAGCAGCAAGAACAACCTGCCACATCTGGCCCGCCAGTGCTTTGTCGACACCCTCGGGTGCGACCCGGACTGGCTCCAGGTGGCCAACCAGGACCATGGGCTCGACTGGCGCCAGATCGCCTAGCCCACCTACTCAAGCAAGCGGAGCCCATCATGGAAAAACGCGACGAACTCTACCGCGGCAAGGCCAAATCGGTTTACAAGACCGACGACGCCGACCGCTTGATCCTGCTGTTCCGTAACGACACCTCGGCGTTCGACGGCAAGCGCATCGAGCAGCTGGACCGCAAGGGCATGGTGAACAACAAGTTCAACGCCTTCATCATGCAGAAGCTCGAAGAGGCCGGCGTGCCGACCCAGTTCGACAAGCTGCTGGGCGACAACGAGTGCCTGGTGAAGAAGCTCGACATGATCCCGGTTGAATGCGTAGTGCGTAACTATGCGGCCGGCAGCCTGGTCAAGCGCCTGGGCGTGGAGGAGGGCATCAAGCTGGAGCCGTCCACCTTCGAGCTGTTCCTGAAGAACGACGAGAAGGGCGACCCCTTCATCAACGAATCCCACGTCGTCGCCTTCGGTTGGGGCACCGCCGAGCAGTTGGTCGAGATGAAGAAGCTGTCGCTGAAAGTCAACGAAGTGCTGAGCAAGCTGTTCGATGACGCAGGCCTCTTGCTGGTCGATTTCAAGCTGGAGTTCGGTGTGTTCCACGGCCAGATCGTCCTGGGCGACGAGTTCAGCCCGGACGGCTGCCGCCTGTGGGACAAAGAGACCCGCAAGAAGATGGACAAGGACCGCTTCCGCCAGGGCCTGGGCGACGTCATCGAAGCCTACGAAGAAGTTGCCAAACGCCTGGGTGTGCCGCTGTAAGCGGTGCGTTCACGCAAGCGCCTGATACCACGCGAATTTTTTTCAAAAAAGGTTTGCCAGAAACGAAAACGCTGGTATGATGCGCGCCATTGGAGAGATGCCGGAGTGGTCGAACGGGACGGATTCGAAATCCGTTGTACTGGCAACAGTACCTAGGGTTCAAATCCCTATCTCTCCGCCATACGCGAAGTAGCCGAAGCCCCCGAAAACGTTGAGTTTTCGGGGGCTTTGTCGTTTCTGGAGGCGGGTAGGCCCAGGGAAAACTCGCTGCGACGTATTTCTAAACGTCGGGTGTAGCGTGGTTCAAGGCGGGTGCCTGGATCGCGGGTGTCGATTGGGGCAGGATGGCGATGTCGCCTCTGCCTGTTTGATAGAGCGTCACGCTCAGTGCTGCGACCGTTACACCAAGTGTGACAGCGGTCAGCATGGCGCCCCAGATATTCAACTTCAGGTTCCCTAGTCGAACAATGTCTCGACGCACACTTGCGATCGAGTCATCCAGACGCTTGTCGCGCTCTGTCTGGGCGCCGAGAAAACCGTCGATTTTCGAAGCGATGGCTTCTACCCGAGCATCTAGCTTGATCTCGATGGTCTCGAACTTGGCATTGAGTTCTTCGCGGGTCAGGCCATTTATGGCTGCAGCATCAACCCGCTCTGCTGGCTTGTCACTTCCACTCAGGCCCATGCCTGCTGCATGAAGCCGCTGAAGAGGGTTGGCCCAAGGTTTTCGCGGCCCACCGCCTGGTGTGTCTTTTTTAGCCATCTGCGCCCTCCACTACGAATCCAGCTCCTGAAGCACTACGAATTTTTTCGTCTAGGGTCTTCGATGCTATTCGAGCATCACCGACGGGTAGAGCCTAGAGTGGTACCCAGCCTGCGGCAATACCTTGGCGGGCTTGAACGCCTGATTCGGAAATGGACTACTGGCTATTAGGCGGGGTGTAGATACGGCCAAATGCCACCGCTTGCTTACATGCCGCGCCTCGAAGAGCGTTGCCTCTTTCGTCTCGAAAGGGGGCATGCAATGAAGTTCGAAAGGGCTTCAAAACATGGATGGGCAATCACGGGTTCAAGATCCCCTTCCTGCATCGTGGTAGAGAGCCCCGTAGTTGGCGCCACGGGGCATTTTGCATTGCAGTGGGGCTAAGCCGTGTGGTTGTTCATTACTGCGTGGGAGACATCTTGCGACAGTGCTTTGGCCATGCCGGTGAGATAGTGTGCGGCGGCTAACAATGTAGGGGCGTTCTTCAAATCCTGAGTCAGCGCGATATCGCTCAGGGTGTAGGCGCAGGTCATCAATGTTGTGGATTGTTCCAGTGCGTAGTCCAGGGTGTGGCCTGGCACGACTCGGAACAGCGGTTGTTCATGGGTGAGGTCACCGCTTTCGCCAAAGCTTCCGATGCCGATCGTGGTAATGGACTGTTCTTTGCTCATGCTGGTTCTCCTTGTTCGCTGAATGGCGCGATCAATGCCTTGCCTGTACACGGCTCAAGGCTATCTCGACCAAAGTGCGTGCGCTGTCGATCTCGTGGACGGCGGTCAATGCCATGACCTGGCCGGGCGGTTTGGTGTGGATCATGGCGGCGTGCTGGGCAGCGGTCAGGGCGCAGATCAGGTACTCGGCGATCTGCACGAGGAGATCTTCGACAGAATGCGGAGAGTCGGAGGTTTGTAGCGGTGGGTCGGGGACAATTTTTATCATGGTAACTACCTGAGCTATTAGGGGCGTCCACCACAAGCTGTCAAACCGATGGAGGCAGCTGTACGTAGGTTGACAGACCGAGGCTCAGGATCCCGGCGCACACGAATGTGCCCCACGCACAGCTACCATGAAGCAGCCATTGCGTACTGAGCTACGGCCTGTCAAAGCCGGTCGTTGAATTGGCAACGACGGGCCGAGACTAGGCCGCGCATCGAGCGGCTGCAATGGCTTGAAAGGGGCAAAAGTGTGCTTCGGAAATGGACTACATGGAATCAGGAAAGTCTGATGAGGGGGTTGTAGGACCATGGAGGCGTGGTTGGCTTAGTTGGTCTTCATATGCCTCGATAGCCATCAAAAATTTGCGGTGTCTGCTTCGCGGATAAATCCGCTCCTACAGGAGTGCAAGTAGCGCCGATTCATGCCGAACCAAGCTGCGTGTAACGATTTAGCAGGCTTGGTTTCGGTTCCGAGAGTGGATTAGTTCATGGCCGACAACTAGTGCATGTGTACTAACAGCGTTCACACCCCGATCCTTTTCCCGTATGATCCGCGCGCCATCAGCATGATGGTGGATCATGGACTTAAAGGATTTTTATGAAAAAGCTGATCAAAGCTACTGTTGCTGTCGCTGTCGTTTCGGGTGTTGCCCTGCTGTCCGGTTGCACTGGCCAAGTCTACAACCAGCCGAAGAACTGCTCGTACGACTACCTGTTCCACCCATCGGTTTCCATCTCCAAGATCATCGGCGGCTGCGGCCCGATCGATAAACTGCCTCAGCAGCAGTAATCCTGGGATACCCCTGATCAGGCCCGTCGCGGCTTGATCCAAGACCCCCGACCAAGGACTTGGCCGGGGGTTTTTGTTTTCGGCGGAACGCAATACCCGTTCGCCCCGATGTTTCAGCGCGAGCGGCCGTTCAAATCATGCTCGGCCGGGAACACGACAGACTCCAGTGGTTTGTCCAGGCGCCTGTAGCCAAAGCTGGTGCGCACAGCCTTGTTGTCGCCCGGATAGGGTTGTTCATGGCTGATGGTCTTGAGACTCAGGCCCATGCTGCTGTGGAACGTACCGGTGGCCTGCGCCAACACGCCACCACCCTGCACCACATAGCCCGAGGTGCTGATGATGTTGTGCTGGATGATCTCGGAAAATACCTGCTGTATTGGAATGAACCAGAGGTAGTGGTAGTCACCGTTATTGTTCAGGGCCACTTTGTTGTTGAACCAGATCGCCACGCAACCCACCATCGAGGCATTACCCACCCACTGGGTCCTGAGCTCGGTGAAGCTCAGGTCCACTTCGCCCCAGCCATGGGTGTGGGGGGAAATGGGCACCGTGGTGCTGGCCCCGTAGTTCGAGCTCTTGGTGGTGCTGGCGCCCTGGGTCGAGGACAGGTCCATTTCCACCGTGGAGGTGGTTTCGGCCCCACCGATCAGCGGAATGCCCGCGTTCGCCTTGACCGAGACACCAATCTTCAGTTGCTCGGTGACGCTCCAGGTGAAGGTGTCGCTCAGCCCTTGTTGCAGGCTGACGGTGTGTTCGATGACCTGGCCGCCATCGTTGATCGTGTCGTACTTGCCCAGCAGCGCGCTGCCACCGTCACTTTGGGCGTAGCTGGAATACACCAGGTCCTTGGGCGCGGACACATTGGTCTGGTATTGCATGTAGCCGCGGGTGTCCTTGTTCCTGGCGTACTGGGTGCTTTCGGTGAACCAGCAAGTGGTGCCGTATTGCGCCGTTTTCCAGCGGCCCCAGGTATTGGTGATCGTATCGATATCGATCATGGCAAACCTCCATGTGTGTATTGGCTTATTACTTTCCAACTAGGCATATTCTGTTATTTCGCCAAGCTGCTCGACAGGCTGCAGCCAGCCATCAGGATGTTCGAAAAAACGGCGCGAGGACTATCAATCTTGATAGTTATTCGATGGCTTGCCGTGCTATTCGGACGCAAGGCATGGCAGGTTGTCAGGATGATGCGGCAGTCATGGATGGCTGGGCTACAATCGCTTCGGCGAGCAGCCGTTCAAGGAAGATTCGGGGTGTCGGTAAAACAGAAAAGCCTGCACGGCCCCGTGTATGACTATGCGCGGTTGACCTTGGGCAGGACCGTGCGGAAAGCGTTGATGCAACGCCTCTTGGCGAAGAGCGGTTGCAGCTATTTCGCCATTTTTTATAAAACGGCGCTGCCGCTTTCGAGCCCTAAAGTGTACTTGGTCGACAACTTAAACTTTTCCTGTCGATTGGTTTATGACCGGCAGAAGTTGTGGGCGCTGGAGCCGATACTCAACGCAAGCGGCGCCGAGGAAATTATCCATTGGCAGTCGGGAACATTGCCGGCCGAGACCGGTGTCCTGGGCCTGATGGGCAAGCACGTGCTCGAGGCTGCCACCTTTCTGTACGCCATGCACAGTGGCAGCATGACGCTGTTGACCTTGATCTGGACTGAACCGTCGTCGCGGCCCGATCTGAATGAACTCTACGATGCGTTGTTTCCGGAGTCGCGCCTGGCCACACGACATATCCGCGACTTGAGCAGGCCTGTGTGCCCGGTGATCCCAGGCGGTCTGAGTTTTCGCGAGATCAAGATCCTGCGCCTGCTGGCTGACGGGCTGACTTCTGAGCAGGTGGCCGATGCCGTTCATGTGACGCGCGCTACCATCTATTTCCACGTCAAGCAGATCATGAAGAAGACCGACTCGACGACCCGTTCGCAGGCCATCACCAAGGCGGCGCTGCTCAACTTGATCTGACGTTCCAGGGGGAAAAGGCCTGAGACAACCCACCGCCTTGACGGCCGGTCGCGCAATGTTTTTGTGCTGGCATTTCAGATACAATCCGTAAATCGTTTCAGCCTTGTCGGTCAATCCGACCAAAGGTTGGCGCGTCCAATGTCTCTCTGGCTGCTGAACAATGATCACAACAAGCCTGCGCTGAAGAACATGGAAACCAGGGCCAGCCACAGGCCCACCCTCCGTTCTACTGACTGGAATCGATCAATGTTCAAGAAAGCTGGCAAGACCTTGCTGGGTCTGGCAGTCGCGGCGAGCTTCATGCAAGCGCACGCCGCAGACACCAAGAAAGTCGACGTGCTGCTGGTCGGCGGCGGCATCATGAGTTCCACCCTGGCTGTCTGGCTCAACGAGCTGGAACCAAGCTGGTCGATGGAAATGGTCGAGCGCATGGACGGCGTCGCCGAAGAAAGCTCCAACGGCTGGAACAACGCCGGTACTGGCCACTCCGCGCTGGCCGAGCTGAACTACACCCCGCTGGATAAAGACGGCAAGGTCAACATCACCAAGGCCATCGAGATCAACGAGTCGTTCCAGATCTCCCGGCAGTTCTGGGCTTGGCAGGTACGCCAAGGCGTGTTGAAGAACCCGCACTCGTTCATCAATACCACCCCGCACATGAGCTTCGTCTGGGGCGATGACAACATCAAGTTCCTGAAGCAGCGCTACGACGCCCTGCAGGCCAGCCCGCTGTTCCGTTCGATGCAGTACTCGGAAGACCACGCGCAGATCGCCAAGTGGGTGCCGCTGATGATGGAAGGCCGCGACCCGAGCCAGAAACTGGCCGTGACCTGGACCCCGATCGGCACCGACGTCAACTTCGGTGAGATCACCCGTCAGTTCGTCGGTCACCTGAAGACCAAAGAGAACTTCGACCTGAAGCTGTCCAGCGAAGTGCAGGACATCACCCGCAACGAAGACGGCTCCTGGCACGTCGAGTACAAGAACCTGAAGGACGGTACCGAATCGGCCACCGACGCCAAGTTCCTGTTCATCGGTGCCGGCGGCGGCGCGCTGAAGCTGCTGCAGAAGTCGGGCATCCCGGAAGCTAAAGAGTACGCAGGCTTCCCGGTGGGCGGCTCGTTCCTGGTGACCGAGAACCCGACCGTGGCCATGCAGCACATGGCCAAGGCCTATGGCATCGCCTCGACCGGCGCGCCACCCATGTCGGTACCGCACCTGGACACCCGCGTGCTCGATGGCAAGCGCGTGATCCTGTTCGGGCCATTCGCCACCTTCTCGACCAAGTTCCTGAAGAATGGCTCGTACCTGGACCTGCTGAGCAGCACCACCACCCACAACATGTGGCCGATGGCGCGCGTGGGTATCGACCAGTACCCGTTGGTCGAGTACCTCGCCGGCCAGCTGATGCAGTCTGACGACGACCGTTTCGCCGCCCTGCAGACCTACTTCCCGAACGCCAAGAAGGAAGACTGGAAACTGTGGCAGGCCGGTCAGCGCGTGCAGATCATCAAGCGTGACGAAGAGAAGGGCGGCGTGCTGAAGCTGGGCACCGAAGTCGTCGCTTCCCAGGACCGCACCATCGCCGGCCTGCTGGGCGCCTCGCCAGGTGCCTCGACTGCCGCGCCGATCATGCTCAACGTGCTGGAAACCGTGTTCAAGGAGAAGGTCGCCACCCCTGAATGGCAGGCCAAGATCAAGGAGATCGTCCCAAGCTACGGTACCAAGCTGAACGATTCGGCCGCCGCCACCCAGAAAGAGTGGAACTACACCGCCGAAGTACTGCAGCTGGAAAAACCGCCAGTGATCGACCAGAGCGTCGGCACCACCGTTGTGCCAAGCGCACCGGTCGAGAGCAAGCCTGCGAACGACATGGCGCTGTAAGGCCAGACGGTTTGCCGGGCCTGCCCGGCAACACCCACCACGAGCGTCGCCACCGGCGGCCTCGTGGTTTTTTTATGCCCGAATATCCTGTGGCAACAGAGCGTCACCACAAACCTGTAGGCGCCAGCCTTGCTGGCGATGCCCGGCATCGCCGGGCCAGGGCAAGGCTCAGCGCTGCCCGAGAATGCTGGCAAGCAAACCGGGAAAACGCGTTTCCAGCTCTTCGCCACGCAGCGAATTCATATGCGTGGTACCGATGTTGCGGGTGTACACCAGCCCCGCCTCACGTAGCACGCGAAAATGATGGGACATGCTGGACTTCGGCCGCCCGCCGTCGAGTTCGCCGCAACTGGCTTCAGGTACGCCGGCCAGGTGGCGGACGATTTCCATGCGCACAGGGTCGCTCAGGGCGTAGAGCAGGCGCTCGAGGGTGAGGTCTTCGGGGTTGGGGTGGGAGTAGGCTCGCATGCTCGACATGATAACGGGGGTTTCATAAATTGCCATAGTTCGAATATGATCGAACTACCGTAATTGAGTCTCTCCCGGAGAATTGCCATGTCAGCCCTGTTCCAGCCCTACACCCTCAAGGACGTTACCCTGCGCAACCGCATCGCCATCCCGCCGATGTGCCAGTACATGGCCGAGGATGGCCTGATCAACGAATGGCACCACGTGCACCTGGCGGGCCTGGCCCGGGGTGGCGCCGGCCTGGTGGTGGTCGAGGCCACTGCGGTGTCACCGGAAGGGCGCATCACCCCCGGTTGCGCCGGCATCTGGAGCGACGCCCACGCCCAGGCCTTCGTGCCGGTGGTGCAGGCGATCAAGGCCGCCGGTTCCGTGCCGGGCATCCAGATTGCCCACGCGGGGCGCAAGGCCAGCACCAACCGCCCGTGGGAAGGCGACGACCATATCGGCGCCGATGACGCCCGTGGCTGGCAGACCATCGCCCCTTCGGCCATCGCCTTTGGCGCGCACCTGCCGAAGGTGCCGCAAGCCATGACCCTGGACGACATCGCCCGGGTTCGCCAGGACTTCGTCGATGCCGCCCGTCGCGCCCGTGACGCGGGCTTCGAGTGGATCGAGCTGCACTTCGCCCATGGCTACCTGGGCCAGAGTTTCTTCTCCGAGCATTCCAACCAGCGCACCGACGCCTACGGCGGCAGTTTCGACAACCGTAGCCGCTTCCTCCTGGAAACCCTGGCCGCAGTGCGTGAAGTCTGGCCGGAGCACTTGCCGCTGACGGCGCGCTTCGGGGTGCTGGAGTACGACGGGCGTGACGAGCAGACCCTGGAGGAGTCCATCGAGCTGGCGCGTCGCTTCAAGGCGGGTGGCCTGGACTTGCTGAGTGTCAGTGTCGGTTTCACCATTCCTGAGACAAACATTCCGTGGGGGCCGGCGTTCATGGGGCCAATCGCCGAGCGCGTGCGCCGTGAGGCAGGTATCCCGGTGACCTCGGCGTGGGGATTTGGCACGCCGGAGCTGGCCGAGGGGGCTCTGCAGGCCGATCAGCTCGACCTGGTGTCGGTGGGGCGTGCGCATCTGGCCGACCCGCATTGGCCGTATTTCGCTGCCAAGGCGCTAGGGGTGGACAAGGCGTCCTGGACCTTGCCGGCGCCTTACGCACACTGGCTTGAGCGTTATCGCTGAGTGACCTGTTCGCCGGCAGCAATGATTTGGCACAACCGCTCCTACGGGAATTAGGCCGCCCCCGTAGGGGCCGGCTTGCCGGCGAACCCGGTCTCAAAACCGATCCACCTTGTACGGGGCCAAATGTGCATCCCGGTGGCCCTGCGCTAACCGCCCCACCCATTCCGCCGTCACCGCCGCCTGGGTCAACCCCAGGTGCTGATGCCCGAACGCCAACAGTACCCGGCCCTCCGCCACCCGGTCGATCACGGGTAGGGAGTCGGGCAGTGAAGGCCTGAAGCCCATCCACGGTGTCGCCCCTTCGGCATCCAGGTCACGTTGGAACAAACCTTGGCTCAAGCGGTGCAACTGCCACGCCCGCTGCATGCTCGGCGGCGCGTCCAGCCCCGCGAACTCCACCGTGCCGGCCAGGCGCAAGCCATCGGCCATGGGCGTCATGATGAACTTGCGCTCCAGCGAGGTGACCGCGAACGGCAGCCGCTGCTGCTCGTTGGGCAGCATCAGGTGGTAGCCGCGCTCGGTATCCAGGGGCACACGGGTGCCGGTCAGGGCCTCAACCAGTTTTGCCGAATGGGCACCACAGGCGATCAGCACCTGCCGGGCCTGCCGTTCGCCCTGGTTGCTGCGCAGGGTTACGCCATCACTGTGCAGCCGAGCGCCGTGAATGTCCTCGTTGGTAAAGCGTACGCCCGCCGCCTGCGCTGCATCGAACAACGTGTTGACCACATGGTACGGGTCGATGAAGTGCCCGGTTCGGGGGAAGAACAGGCCACCCTGGACCTGCGTGCTCAACTGCGGCGCCGCATGCCGCACCGCCTGGGCCGCCCAGAAGTCGACCGGCACTGCCTGCTGTCGCATGCGCGCCTGCAAGGCCTCGAGTGCCGGGCGTGATGCCGGGCGTTCGAAAACCAGCAGCGAGCCATCCTCCCGGAGCATGTTGCCGCGCCCGAGGCTGCCAAGCAGGCGCTGCCAGGCGCCGAGGCTGGCTTCGTTCAGGGCGCGCAGGCCGGCCACGCTGCGCTGGAACGGCGCCGGGCGCAGGTTGAGCAGCAGGCGGGTGAACCAGGGGATGGCCTGGGGCAGGTACTTCCAGTCCAGGCGCAACGGCCCCATCGGGTCCATCAGCATGGCCGGCAGGCGCTTGAAGATCGACAGGTCGGCGATCGGGAAGACCTGCTCGGTGGCCAGGTGCCCGGCGTTGCCATAGGAGGCGCCGTGGCCGGGTGCCTGGCGATCGATCAGCAGTACCCGCATGCCTTGGCGGGCCAACTGCAGGGCGCAGGCGACGCCGACGATGCCGGCGCCGATCACGGCGATGTCGGTATCGGTGCTGCTCATGCGCCTTCCCGCTTACCGTCGAGCAGCCGGTGCAGGTGCAGCGGGTTATCGTGCTTCAACGCCTCGGGCAGCAGCGTGTCGGGGAAGTCCTGGTAGCACACCGGGCGCAGGAAACGCAGGATCGCCGCAGTGCCCACCGAGGTGCCGCGGGTATCGGAGGTAGCCGGGAACGGCCCGCCGTGGACCATCGCATCGCACACCTCGACCCCGGTCGGCCAGCCGTTGACCAGAATGCGCCCGGCCTTGCGTTCGAGCGTGGGCAGCAGCTGGCGCGCGTCGGGCAGGTCGGCGTCGTCCAGGTGCAGCGTGGCCGTCAACTGACCTTCCAGGTGTTCGGCGACCAGGCGAATCTCCTCGTCGCTGTCGCAGGCCACCACCAGCGAGGCGGCGCCGAACACTTCGGCCTGCAGGGCCGGGTCAGCAAGAAACGCTTGGGCTTGGGTGACAAAAACGTAAGCCTGGCATTGGTTCGGGCTTTGCTGGGGCAGGCCGCTGGCAACTGCCTGGGCATTGCCGTTCTCATTCAGCGCCGCGACGCCGTTTGCATAGGCGCTGGCGATGCCGGGGGTGAGCATGGTTTGCGCCGCCACGGGTTGGAGGTGATCGCCGGTGGCGGCGATGAACCGTTCAAGCGCGGGCCCTTGGCAGGCGATCACCAGCCCTGGGTTGGTACAGAACTGGCCGGCGCCCTGGGTCAGTGAGGTGACGAAGCCCTGGGCCAGTGTTTCGGCGCGGGCCTGCAAGGCAGCGTTGAAGAGGAACACTGGGTTGATCGAGCTCATTTCGGCATACACCGGGATCGGCTCGTGGCGTGCCTGGGCCGCCTGGCACAGGGCGATGCCTCCACTGCGCGACCCAGTGAAACCGACCGCCTTGATGCGTGGGTCACTGACCAGGGCGACACCGATCTCGCGGCCGGCGCCATATAGCAGCGAGAACACGCCTTCTGGCAGTGCGCATAGCTTGACCGCCCGGGCCACTGCCTGGCCGACCAGTTCGCTGGTGCCGGGATGGGCGCCATGGGCCTTGACTACTACCGGGCAGCCGGCGGCCAGTGCCGAGGCTGTGTCGCCGCCGGCGACCGAGAACGCCAGTGGGAAGTTGCTGGCGCCGAACACCGCCACCGGGCCCAGGGATACCTGGCGTTGGCGCAGATCCGGGCGTGGCAGCGGTTGGCGCTCGGGCTGGGCGCGGTCGACGCGCACGTCGAGCCATTCGCCGGCACGCACCACGCGGGCGAAGGTGCGCAGCTGATTGCAGGTGCGGGCGCGCTCGCCCAGCAGGCGTGCCTTGGGCAGGCCGGTTTCGGCGTTGGCGCGCTCGATCAGCAGGTCGCCCAGGGTTTCGATCTGCTCGGCGATGGTTTCGAGAAAGCGAGCGCGTTGTTCGGGCGAGGTTTCGCGGTATTCATCGAACGCTGCCCAGGCCAGGGTGCAGGCCTGGGCCACGTGTTCGCCGGTGGCGCCGGCATAGGCGGGTTCGAGTGCCTGGTTGGTGGCCGGGTCGATGGCGCGGACTGCGCCATGGCTACCGGGGACGCTGGTCTGGCCGATCAGCAGGTTGCCTGTCAGGGGCATGGGGCTTCCTTCGCAGTGTTGTGGATGCGTTGTGGCGCTTGTAGGAGCGGCTTTAGCCGCGATGCAGGCATCGCGGGTGATCGCGGCTGAAGCCGCTCCTACAGAGGGCACGCCAAACCAATGGGTATGGGTCAGGCCAGGTTCTGCTCGGCTGACCAGCTGGCGTACCAGGTGCGGAACAGCGCGTACTGCTGCTCGGCGTAATGGCGCTGGGCGTCGGTAAGGGCGTCGGTTTCGTTGAAATGCAGGCTGTACTCGCGGTCGCCGTTGAGCACCATCAGGTGCTTGTAGTACAGCACCAGGTCGCAGCCTTCATCGAACGACGACAGCACCGTCAGCGCCGACTCCAGCTCCCGGGCCAGGCGCCGGGCCTTGGCGTCACCCTTGGCGGCGCGCTTGCTCAGGCTGACCAGTTGCAGCACTTCGCGGGGCAGGGCGTTGCCGATGCCGGTGATGGCGCCGGTGGCGTTGCAGTTGACGAAACCATGCACCACCTGGGTGTCGACGCCGACCATCAGGGTCACGGCGTCATCCTGGGAGGTGATGTGCTCGGCGGCGTAGCGCAGGTCGGCGCCGCCGCCGAACTCCTTGAACCCGATCAGGTTGGGGTAGGCGCGGCGCAGTTCGAAGAACAGGTCGGCGCGGGTGGCGAAACCGTAATAGGGGCTGTTGTAGATCACCGCTGGCAGCTTCGGCGCGGCTGCGAGGATCGCCGAGAAATGATGCTTCTGGGCGATCAGCGAGGCGCCGCGCGACAGCACCCGGGGGATGACCATCAGGCCGGCGGCGCCGACCTTGGCGGCGTGGGCGGCATGGGCCACCGCTTCACGGGTGTTCACCGCGCCGGTGCCGACGATGGTCGGGATACCGGCTGCCACCAGGCGTGCTACCCCTTCCTGGCGCTCGGCCTCGGTCAGCAGCGGCCAGTCGCCCATCGAGCCGCAGTACACCACTGCGCTCATGCCCGCGTCGATCAGTTCGCGGCCCTTGCGTACCAGGGCGTCGAAGTCCGGCTTGCGCTCGGTGGTGCAGGGGGTCATCAGGGCGGGCATGGTGCCGGTGAAGATGTTGTCGGTCATTGTTGTCACTCCTGGCGGTATTCAGTGGGAAATGAATGGGGTCAGATGCCCCAGGCGAACGGATCCTGCTCGTCGATCAGCAGGGTGCTGTCGGCGGTCATGTAGGCGCGGCCGGTGATGAACGGGCGGATGTGATCGCCCTCGCGTTCGTAACGGCCGTGGAACTGGCTGCCGGTAATGCTGGCCTGGGTCCACACCTGGCCTTCGGCGAGCTTGCCGTCGGCGGCCAGGCACGCCAGCTTGGCGCTGGTGCCGGTGCCGCAAGGCGAGCGGTCGTAGGCCTTGCCGGGGCACATGACGAAGTTGCGGCTGTTGGCGTGGGGGTCGTCGGCGAACAGTTCGATGTGGTCGATCGGCGCGCCGTGCTCACCGCTGATGCCCTGGGCTTCGAGGGCCTTGAGCATTGTCCAGGTGTAGTCGGTGAGGGCTTCGACGTTGCCCAGCTCGAGGCGCTGGCCATGTTCGTTGACCAGGAAGAACCAGTTGCCGCCCCAGGCGATGTCGCCATGCACCACGCCGTGGCCGGGCACCTCGACCGCCACCTGCTTGCGGTAGCGGTAGGCTGGCACGTTGCCGACGGTCACCGCGCCGTCTTCGTGCAGCGTGGCGCTGACCTGGCCGACCGGCGTGTCGATCTTGTGTACGCCGGGTTCGATCAGCCCCAGGTGGCGGAGCGAAGCGACCAGGCCAATGGTGCCGTGGCCACACATGTTCAAGTAGCCGGCGTTGTTGAAGAAGATCACCCCGCAGGTGGCATCCGCCGAAGCCGGGGGGCAATAAAGCGCGCCGACCAGTACATCGTTGCCGCGTGGTTCCAGCAGGCAGGCCCGGCGCCAGTGGTCATGCAGTTCGCGCAGCTCGTCGCGCTGCTCGGCCATGCTGCGGCCGGTGAGCGTCGGGAACCCTTTCATCACCAGGCGGGTGGGTTCGCCGCCGGTGTGGGAGTCGATGACGTGAAGTTGTTTCATGAGTGTGTCCAGTTGGAATTGAGCAATGTCTTGTATTGCCTGTTCGGGCCCTTTCGCGGCTAAAGCCGCTCCTACAGGCCTCTGTGGCAAACAGGGTCAACACGTTTCATGAAGCAATGACTGCGGGACGATGGGCGGCTTGAGGCTGGACATTGGCTTCGCTCTCGTCATCGCCATCCAGCCGTACCAGCCGCGCCGGCACGCCAGTGGCCGCGCCCCAGTAGTAGATCCCCAGCGCACTGGCAGCCACGACCAGCGTGTCGAACGGGTGGCCGATCACGCCCAGGCCACCGAAGCTGCCCAGCCAGGACAGGAAAATGGTCACGGCGTAGAAGCCGATCAGCCACGCCGAGGAGCGCACCTGCTGGCCCAGCGACAAGTGCTCGGTGGGCACGAACCGGCGGCACACCAGGTACAGCACGAACATCACGATCTGCAGGGCCAGCAGCCAGGACACGGTGTTCCAGCCCGACCAGTAGACGATCAGCGCGGCGATGATGAACGACAGCGGGCCGAGCACATTCATGCCCTTGACCCGGAACGGCCGAGCCATGTCCGGGGCGCTGCGACGCAGGGCAGCGACCGACACCGGGGCCACGGCGTAGCTCAGCACCAGGGCGGCCGACACCACATTGATCAGGGCCTCCCAGGATGGGAACGGCAAGGTCCAGAACACTGCCAGGCCGAAGGTCAGCCACAGTGCCGGGCGTGGGATGCCGGACTGTTCGTCGATGCGGGTGAAGTACTTGAAGAAGGTGCCGGTCTGCGCCCAGCCATAGACCACGCGGGGGGTGGCGTTCATGTAGATGTTGCCGCAGCCGCTGGGCGAGATCACCGCGTCCGCCACCACCAGGTAGGCCAGCCAGCCGACACCCAGGGCCAGGGCGATGTCGCGGTAGGGCAGGGCCAGTTCCTTGGTCACCCCGGCCCAGCCGTTTGCCAGCATTTCGGTCGGGATGCTACCGAGGAAGGCCAGTTGCAGCAGGGCATAGATGGCGGTGGACAACAGCACCGAGAGGATCAGCGCGATGGGGATGGTGCGCTGCGGGTTCTTCACTTCGCTGGCCACCGAGATGATCGGTGTGAGCCCCAGGTAGGCGAAGATGATGCCGCCGGCCGACACGGCCATTTCCACGCCGGACAGGCCGAACGGCGCGAAGCCCTGGACCGAGAAGTTCTCCGGTTTGAAGAAGGTGAACAGCACGCCGATCACCAGCAGCGGCACGATGAACTTGAACACGCTGACCAGGTTGTTGGCCTTGGCGAAGGTCTTCACGCTACGGTAGTTGAGCGCGAAGAACAGCAACAGCAGGGCGAACTGCACCAGCCAGCCGAGCACCGTCGGGTCGCTGGAGCCGGCTTTGGTCAGCCCGGGAAACCAGGCCGCGGCGTATTGGCGCGAGGCGACCACTTCGATGGCGATCAGGCTGGAGAAGGCGATCAGGGTGATGAAACCCATCAGGTAACCCAGCAGTGGGCCGTGGGAGTACACCGGGTAGCGCACCACGCCACCGGCGCGGGGAAGGGCGGCGCCCAGTTCGCAGTAGACGATACCCAGCAACAGTACGGCAAAGCCGCCAAGGAACCAGGAGAGGATGCCGGCGGGGCCGGCGATGGCCGAGACGTGGCTGGCGGCGAACAGCCAGCCGGAGCCGAAGATGGCGCCAAGGCCGATGAAGGTGAGGTCCAGCAATGACAGCTGTTTCTTGAATTTGCCTGACATGGGGTCGCCTTTTTGTAGGTTTTGGATAGGCAGGTCTGATGTCACGATGCGGCTGTTCGGGCCGCGTTCTTGTAGGTCGAGGGGCGGCTTGCGTGGGGCATAGAGTGGACCGATCGAGATCGGGGTTCTTGATGGTTTTCGCCAAGGTAGATGGCGAAATCGGCATAGTTGCCAAAAGTGCTGGTAGGGATGCCGAGAGGGGGAATAGGCTGCAGCACTTGCTGCTGTGCCAGCCAGCCCTGGCCCATTCGCCGGCAAGGCCGGCTCCTACAGGTCACGCATCGTCCTCCATTCCTGTAGGGGCCGGCTTTGCCGGCGAATGGGTTTGTTGATCATCGGAGTGAGGCCTGAATGCCCGACACCCCCTTGTTATCCCTGTACCAGACCCTCGACCAGCAGCGCCCCGAATCCCTGGAGGCCCTGCTCAAAGGCGTGGCCTGGCTATTGCCGATGCTCGACGTGATCACCAACGCGGCGATCTTCATCAAGGACGACCAGGCCCGCTACGTGCTGGCCAACCGCACGCTGGTCCAGCGCTGCGGCCTCAAGCAGTTGCAGCCCTTGCTGGGCAAGACCAGCGCCGAGGTGTTCCCGGCACGGCTGGGCCCTGGCTATACCGAGCAGGACCGCCGGGTGCTGGAGCAGGGGTGGGTGCTGGAGGATCAACTGGAGCTGCACCTGTACGGCAGCCGTGAGCCAGGCTGGTGCCTGACCCACAAACGACCGTTGCATGATGCCGGTGGCAGGATCATCGGCCTGGTGGGTATCTCGATCGACCTGCAATCAGCCGCCGATCGGCACCCCGCCTACCAGCGCCTGGCGGCCGTGGATGCGCATATCCGCGCGCACTTCCACCAGCCGATCAGCATGGGCGAGTTGACCCGGCTCGCCGGGATCTCGGTGGCGCAGTTGGAGCGCTACTGCAAGCGGGTATTCCACCTCACGCCCCGGCAGATGATCCACAAGGCCCGCCTGGAGCACGCCCACCAGCTGCTGCACAGCGACCTGCCGATCATCGAAGTGGCGCTGCGTTGCGGCTACACCGACCACAGCGCGTTCAGCCGGCAGTTCAAGCAGTTGACCGGCTTCACCCCAAGGCAGTACCGCCAGGCGACGACGGGTCAGGAAGCTTGAAAGAGCGCGCGGGCCTCGTCGAAGCACTGCTCGGCAATCGCCGACCGAGGTTCGCTGCGGCGCAGCAACAGGCCGACCGGGCTGTGGATGCTGGCGTCGGCCACGGGGATGATGCGCATGTGCTCGCTGAGCTCCTCCAGCCCGCAATCCAGTGGCATGATCGCGCAGCACACGCCGGCGTTGATAGCCTGGATCAACTGGAAGGTCGAGTCGCTCTCCAGTACGGCGTTGGGCTCCAGGCCACGGCTGCGTAGGCTCAGGTCCAGGGACTGGCGGTAGTGCATGCCCTTGCTCAGCAAGCCCAGCGGGATCTCGCCGAGCTCGTCCCAGCGCAGTGTGTCGGTGTCGAAGCCGAAGTGCCGTGTGTCGTGCAGCAGGCCCATGGTGGTGGTGCTCAGTTCGATCACTTCAAAGAAGCTGGCGTTGACCTGGTCGAGGTAGCAGATGCCCAGGTCGAGCTGGTTGCGGCTCAGGCCGTCGATGACCTGTTCGGAGCTCAGCGACGACAGCTGGAAGTTCAGCTCGGGGTACTTGGCGCGCAGGGGCATCAGCAGTTGCATGGGGTTGAAACTGGCCAGCGGCACGGTGCCCAGGCGCAGGCTGCCAACCACCTGGCCACGGCAGCTGGCGGCCTCGGCCTGCAGCCCGTCATGGGCGGCGAGCAGGGTGCGGGCCCAGGCCAGGATACGTTCGCCGGCTTCGGTGAAGCCCTCGAAGCGCTGGCCGCGCTTGACCAGCACCAGGTCGAGCTCATCCTCCAGGTTGCGCAGGCGCATGGACAGCGTGGGCTGGGTGATGTGGCACAGCGCCGCGGCCTGGCCAAAGTGGCGGGTCTGGTCGAGGGCGATGAGGAACTTGAGCTGCTTGATGTCCATGGGGCGGCCTGGCGAGCGGGGTGGGCGGGTTTGGCGACCTTAACCAACTCCGCTGGTGCTGGCCAATCTTTAATGGTGACCGCTTGATAGAGGCGATTGATCGGTGCGTGATAGACCGGCTTGATCACGTGTTTCGCCCTATCGATTGGACGCTGCCAGGGCTTGGTTCTAACGTGGCGCGATGACCATCCTGGAGTTGAGCCCATGAGTGTGAAACCAGACGCGGTGTTCGTGCCGCTGAACATCGCCGTGCTGACTGTCAGCGACACCCGCACCTACGACACCGACACCTCTGGCGAGCTGCTGGCCAGCCGCGCGGTGGAGATCGGCCACCGCCTGGTGGCGCGGGAGTTGCTCAAGGATGACCTGTACAAGATCCGCGCCCAGGTCGCCACCTGGATCGCCGACGAGCAGGTACAGGTGGTGCTGATCACCGGCGGCACCGGCTTTACCGGTCGCGACAGCACGCCCGAGGCGGTGGATTGCCTGCTGGACAAGCGTATCGATGGGTTTGGCGAGCTGTTCCGCGCGCTGTCGATTCTTGATATCGGCACTTCGACCGTGCAAAGCCGGGCGCTGGCCGGATTGGCCAACGGTACCCTGGTGTGCTGCCTGCCGGGCTCGACCGGCGCTTGTCGTACGGCCTGGGAGGGGATCCTGGCCGAGCAGCTGGATGCGCGGCATCGGCCGTGCAACTTCGTGGCGCACCTGAAGCCGATCGCGGCCTGCGAGAGCCGGGGCTGACCTTGAGGGTGGTTCGCCGGCAAGCCGGCTCCTGCCGGTTTTGCAGGCGCCGGCGTGCCGGCGAATGGCTACATCAACTCAGCACATGATCCACCGGCACCAGCGCTGGCGGCAGTGGCTCATGCCCCAGCGCCGCCAGTACATCGCGCTCGATGGTTCTCACCATTGCATCGGTGGGCAGGTCGTTCTCGTCGCGCCCGAACGGGTCTTCCAACTCGTTGCCAATCGCATCCAGGCCGAAGAACGTGTAGCTGACGATGGTGGTGAACAGCGGTGCCAACCAGCCCAGCGGCTCGGCCAGGGCGAACGGCAGCAGCAGGCAGAAGATGTAGATGGTGCGATGCAGCAGCAGGGTGTAGGGGAACGGCAGTGGCGTGCCTTTGATCCGCTCGCAGGTGGCCTGAACCTCCGACAGGCCGGTCAGGCGCTGTTCCAGCACGGTGTAGCGAAACTCGCTGATCGCGCCGTCCTTGGCCAGCCGTGAACAGTGCGCGCCGATGTCGCGCAGGATGCCATCGCAGACATTGTGTGCCGTGACCTGTACTTCTTCGGCCAGCCAGGTGCGGGCCAGGGGCAGTTCTTGCTCGTTACGCAGCCGGGCGTTGAGGGCATGGGCAAAGCCACACAGACTGCGCAACATCCGCGCGCGCAACTGCTCGTCCTCGATTACCACGCTCTGGCGTACGAACGAGCGCACCTCGATGATCATCCTGCCCCAGGCCTTGCGCCCCTCCCACCAGCGGTCGTAGCAGGCGTTGTTGCGAAAGCTCATGAAGATCGACAGCGACAGCCCGAGCAGGGTGAAGGGGGTGGCACTGACCGGATAGAACAACGCCGGGTAGTGGCGCTCGATGAGCACGATCAGTGCCGCCAGCAGGGTCACCCCCAGGCAGCGCAAGGCAATGCGCTGGATGATCGAACCCTTGAGGGTGAACAGCACGCGCAGCATGTCGGGGCGTGGGTGGACGATCAAGGCGGTTCCAGAGGCGGCTGATCAGCCGCCGGTCATGTTCATGAAGCGCAGGATCTGCACCTCGCCGCCCACTTCGAAGTGGTGGCGGTAGGGCTTGAGCTGCATGGCGTCGCGGATGGCCTTTTCCAGGCGCGCAGTGTCGCCGGGGTGCTGGCGCAGGACCTGCTTGAGGTCCACGGAATGCTCGTTGCCCAGGCACAGCAGCAGGCGGCCTTCGACGGTCAGGCGCACGCGGTTGCAGGTGGCGCAGAAGTTGTGGCTGTGGGGCGAAATGAAGCCGACCCGGGTAGTGGGGGCTTCGGCCAGGCGCCAGTAACGGGCCGGGCCCTGGGAGGATTCGGCCGACTCGAACAGGGTGAAGTGCTCGGCCAGACGGTTGCGCACATCGTCGCTGGAGCAGAAGGATTCCCCACGCTCATGCTCACTGATCACGCCCAGCGGCATCTCTTCGATGAAGGAGATGTCCAACTCGCGGTCGATGGCGAAACGCACCAGGTCGACGATCTCGTCGTCGTTGCGGCCCTTGAGTACCACCGCGTTGAGCTTGGTGCGGCGAAAACCGGCAGCGCGTGCGGCGTCGATGCCGGCGATCACCTGCTTGAGGTCGCCGGTGCGGGTGAGGGCGCGGAAGCGTTCCGGGTCGAGGCTGTCGAGGCTGATGTTCAGGCGCGAGACGCCGGCATCGAACAGCGGTTGGGCCAGGCGCGGCAGTTGCGAGCCGTTGCTGGTCAGGCACAGCTCGCGCAGGCCGGGCAGGGCGGCGATGCGCCCGCACAGCTCGACGATGCCCTGGCGCACCAGCGGCTCGCCACCGGTCAGGCGGATCTTGCGGGTACCCAGCGCCACGAAGCGCTCGGCGACCTGGTACAGCTCTTCGAGCGAGAGGATCTGCTGGCGCGGCAGGAACTGCATGTCCTCGGCCATGCAGTAGACGCAGCGGAAGTCGCAGCGGTCGGTAACCGACATCCGCAGGTAATCGACTTTGCGGTTGAAACCGTCGACCAGGGCCTGGGGGGTCTTTTCCACGTTCGCGCTCGGCTGTGAAGGGAGTTTGGGCGGCGAAAAGCCGCAGACAAGGTTCAAGCTATTACGTGCGTCCCCTGGCGTCAAATTGCTTTCCCCGACCGTTCGATCAATCCCCTCTATCACCGCTCAAGCTCTCGGATCGCAAGGGCTGCGCAGGGTGATCGATGCGCTTTATCAGGCTTTCATTTATTTCGATTGGACGCACCTGGGGCCGGTTCTTAGGCTGGAAAAAACACCGAGCGGGATGATCCGAACATGAGCCAGGACGAACACATCAGGGACTACAAGGGGCCGGCCGCCGGCTGGGGCGCGCTCAAGAGCGTGACCAAGAGCTGGTTGGGCAGCGAGAACGCCTTCAAGAACCTGCGGGCCATGCTCAAGACCAACCAGAACGGCGGCTTCGACTGCCCCGGCTGTGCCTGGGGCGAGTCGCCGGAAAGCGACATGGTCAAGTTCTGCGAAAACGGCGCCAAGGCAGTCAACTGGGAAGCCACCGGGCGCTCGGTGGACCCGGCGTTCTTCGCCAAGTACAGCGTCAGCGCCTTGCTTGAGCAGACCGACTACTGGCTGGAGTACCAGGGCCGCCTGACCCACCCGATGCGCTACGACGCGGCCACCGACCACTACGTCGAGACCAGCTGGGATGAAGCCTTCGCCCTGGTCGCCAAGCACCTGAATGGTCTGGCGTCGCCCGACCAGGCTGAGTTCTACACCTCTGGCCGGGCCAGCAACGAGGCGGCGTTCCTTTACCAGCTGTTCGTGCGCGCTTATGGCACCAACAACTTCCCCGACTGCTCGAACATGTGCCACGAGGCCAGTGGCGTAGGCATGGCCGAAACCCTGGGCGTGGGCAAGGGCACTGTGGTGTTCCATGACCTGGAACTGGCCGACGCGATCTTCGTCATCGGCCAGAACCCCGGCACCAATCACCCGCGTATGCTCGAGCCACTGCGCGAGGCGGTCAAGCGCGGTGCCCAGGTGGTGTGCTTCAACCCGCTCAAGGAGCGTGGCCTGGAGCGTTTCCAGCACCCGCAGCACCCGTTCGAGATGCTCAGCAACGGCTCCGAACCGACCAACACCGCCTACTTCCGTCCGGCCTTGGGCGGCGATATGGCGGCCATGCGCGGGATCGCCAAGTTTCTCCTGCAATGGGAGCGGGAGGCGCAACTGAACAACGAGGCGCCGGTGTTCGATCACGCCTTCATCGCCCAGCACACCAGCGGTGTCGAGGCTTACCTGGCCGTGGTCGATGCCACGCCCTGGGCGCACATCGTCGAGCAGTCCGGCCTGAGCAAGGCCGAGATCGAGCTGGCCGCGCGCATGTACCGCAAGGCCGAGCGGGTGATCATGTGCTGGGCCATGGGCGTCACTCAGCACCGTCACTCGGTGCCGACCGTGCAAGAGATCGTCAACCTGCAACTGCTGCGCGGCAACGTCGGCAAACCGGGAGCCGGCCTGTCACCGGTGCGTGGCCACAGCAACGTCCAGGGCGATCGCACCATGGGCATCGACGAGCAGCCCAAGGCGCAACTGCTCGATGCCATCGAAAAGCGTTTCCAGTTCAAAGTGCCGCGCGAGCATGGGCACAACGCCGTGCTGGCGATCAAGGCCATGGAGGAGGGGCGGGCCAAGGTGTTCATCGCCCTGGGCGGTAATTTCGCCCAGGCCACTCCGGATACTCCGCGCACCCACGCGGCGCTGCGCAACTGTGAGTTGACCGTGCAGATTTCCACCAAGCTCAACCGTTCGCACCTGGTTACCGGCCGTGATGCGCTGATCCTGCCGTGCCTGGGGCGCACCGAGATCGATATCCAGGGCGAAGGCCCGCAGGGCGTGACCGTGGAGGATACCTTCAGCATGGTGCATATCTCCCATGGCCAGTTGAAACCGCGTTCGCCGCACCTGCGTTCGGAGCCGGCGATCGTTGCCGGCATGGCCAAGGCGACCCTGGGCAGCAAGCCGATCGACTGGGAGTACGCCATCGCCGACTACGGTCGTATCCGTAGCATGATCGCCGACGTCATTCCCGGTTTCAGCGCGTTCAACGAGCGCCTGCAGCATCCCGGCGGTTTCCACCTGGGCAACAACGCGGCCGACCGTAACTTCCGCACGGCCACCGGCAAGGCACGCTTCACGCCAAGCCCGTTGCCGGAGCAACTGGTCAACGCCCAGGTGCTGGCCCGTGGCGACAAGCCCGACCTGATCCTGCAGACCCTGCGTTCCCATGACCAGTACAACACCACGTTGTACGGGCTGGATGACCGTTACCGTGGCGTGTTCGGCCTGCGCGAGGTGGTGTTCGTCAACGAGGCGGACATCCGCCGGCTCGGCTTCGAGCCGGGCGAGCAAGTGGACCTGGTATCGCTGTGGGAGGATGGCCGCGAGCGGCGGGTGTCGGGGTTCCGCCTGGTGGCCTATGACGTGCCCGAAGGCCAGGCGGCGGCTTACTACCCGGAGACCAATCCGCTGGTGCCGCTGGAGAGTTACGGCGAGGGGACCTACACGCCGACCTCGAAGTTCGTCGCGATCAAGCTGGAGAAGGCCAAGGCCGGTAACCTGATCCAGGCGTCATCCACGGATTGAACGCCGACTCTCGTAGGAGCGGCTTCAGCCGCGATGCAGGCACCGCGATGTTGCGGGTGATCGCGGCTAAAGCCGCTCCTACAGCGGTCGTATCCGACAATGGGGCATTCAGCGATACACCGGATACGCCGTGGTGTACTTCATCTGCTCCATGGCAAAGCTCGAGGTGATGTTCGACAAACCATCGGTACGGGTGATCAGCTTCTTGTAGAAGCGGTCGTACGCCGCGATGTCGCCCACCACCACCCGCAGCATGTAGTCCCAGTCACCGGACATCCGGTACACCTCCATCACTTCCTCGAACGCCGTCACCGTCGCGGCGAACCGCTCCAGCCAGGCACTGTCGTGGCGCTGGGTCTTGAGCTGGACGAACACGGTCAGGCCCAGGCCCAGGCGCTCGGGGTCGAGCAGGGCGACACGGCCACGGATGTAGCCTTCCTCTTCCAGGCGCTTGACCCGCTTCCAGCAGGGGGTGGTCGACAGGTTGACCGCCTCGGCCAGGTCCTTGAGCGAGATCGAGGCGTCGCGCTGCAGCAGGGTGAGGATGTGCTGGTCGAAACTGTCCATGGCGTGACGGGGCTCGAATCGGGAAAAAGTTTCCAGAGATTAGCGATTGCGCAGCGTTAATGGAATCCGACTGTCGCCCTCGGTGAAATGACCGTTCTCAACGGCGCTTGCCCGCCACGGATATGAGATAGTTGCGGTTTTCCACCTTCAGTCAATGGACCCGACCATGTCCGACAAGCCGCGCAATTTCGCCACCCGCACCATCCACGCTGGCGAGCAGTCCAGCGTTGCCGACAATGCCATCTTCCCGGCCATCGTCACCTCCAGTTCGTTCATCAAGCGCGGCCTGGACGACAACCCGGAGTACGCCTACAGCCGCGTCAGCAACCCGACCCGACACGCCTATGAAACCTGTGTCGCCGCACTCGAAGAGGGCGTCGGCGCGGTCGCCTGCGCCTCGGGCGTCAGCGCTACCGCCACGGTGTTGGAGCTACTGTCCAAGGACGCCCACGTGGTGGTGATGAACGGGGTCTACGGCGGCACTTTCCGCCTGCTGGAAGACTACCGCGGGCGCACCTCCGGCCTGACCACCACCTACGTCGACCTCAACGACATCGACGCCGTGGCCGCGGCGATCCGCCCCGACACGCAACTGATCTGGATCGAGTCGCCGACCAACCCGCTGCTGCACCTGGTGGATATCAAGGCGGTGTGCGACCTGGCCCGTGCCCGTGGCGTGATGACTTGCATCGACAACACCTTCTGCTCGCCGTGGAACCAGCAGCCGATCACCCTGGGCGTGGACCTGGTGATGCACTCTGCGAGCAAGTACATCGGCGGCCACTCCGACCTCACCGGTGGCGTGGTGGTGGCGGCCAACCCTGAACTGCTGGCGCGGTTGCGCAAGATCAGCATGGCGGTCGGCGCGATCCAGGGGCCGTTCGACTGCTACCTGGCCTTGCGCGGGCTCAAGACCCTCGACGTGCGCATGGAGCGCCAGAGCGCCAATGCCCTGCGCGTGGCGCAGTTCCTCGAGCGTCACCCCCAGGTCGAGCAGGTGTACTACCCCGGCCTGGAAAGTCACCCGCAGCATGAGTTGAGCAAGCGCCAGATGCGTACCGGCGGTGCGGTGGTGGCGATACGCATCAAGGGTGACCGGGCGGCGGTCAATCGCCTGGTCGAGGCGCTGTCGATCTTCGTCCTGGCCGACTCGTTGGGCGGCGTGGAGAGCATGATCAACCATTCCTGGAGCATGTCGCACAACTCGCTCAGCCCGGAGCAGAAGGGCGTGATGGGCATCAGCGAGAACCTGGTGCGGCTGTCGATGGGGATCGAGGACTATCGCGACCTGATCGAGGATTTGGACACGGGGTTGAAGGCGTCCGCTGCGGTGTGATGGCAGCCGGCCCCTTCGTGGAGGGGCCGGCACATGTTCAGATCCTTGCTCAGGACTTGGGCGGATGAACGATTCGTTCGATCTTGTCCTTGAGCAGCAGGCGCTCCTTGCGCAGCCGGTTGACGGTGTCGTCGTTGGTGCCGTTGCCTTCGGCGGCCACCACTTCCTTGTCCTTGGCGTTGTATTCCTTGTGCAGCTTGTGCAGGTCGTGGTCCTTATCGATGAGGGCCTGGAACTGGTCGGCGTTAACGTGCAGGTCTGCGAGCAAATCATGCGGAACTGGCATTTGTTCACCTCTTTCAGGGGTTGGTAGACAAGCCTGAACCATGAGGATAGCCGCCTTTGCCGCTTTGCGTGACTGGGGTAGGCTGTCGCACATCCTCCCGTGACCGGAACCCGCGCCATGCCTCACCTGAACTTGGAATACAGCGACAACCTGCGCCAGTTTAACGTCGATCAGTTGCTCCTGCGCCTGAACCACGCCTTGGTCGGCAGCGGCCAGTTCGCCGACGAACTGGACATCAAGAGCCGTGCCCAGGCCTTCACCCAGTACCGCGTCGGCACCGCGTCGGGTGAACGCGCTTTCGCCCATGTGCGCCTGGCGATCCTCAGTGGGCGTTCGCAGCAGATCAAACAGCAACTTTCCAGCAGCCTGCTGGAAGTCCTCCACGATGCCATTCCCGCCGAGGCCGGGCTGGACATCCAGCTGTGCGTCGAAGTGCTCGACATCGATCGCGAGCCTTACGCCAAGCTTCACCTGCCTGGCTGAACAAACGCTGAATGAAACGTGTTTAATCGATAAAAGACGCCGTCCCACCAATTGTTGGCGTCTTTTTCACAAAAAATTGATGCTACGCTTTCTAGAGTTCGGCCAACTTCCCAGAGTGCCTTCCCGGTGCGCTGGCCGCTGACAACTCTCACTGCGAACACCATGCTGAAACTCAAATCCCTGCGGACTGAATGGGTCACGCTGCTGGCCAGCCTTTACCTGTTGATCGGCCTGAACACCTTTCTCTGGGAACACCTCGAATCCATCGTGCCGCCCGGCATGGTGGGGCTGTGGCTGAGCCTGGCGTTCGCCGTGCTGATGTTATTCGCGTTCAACCTCGTGTTGACGTTGTTGGCCTTCCGTTATGTATTGAAGCCGGTATTGATCCTGTTGTTCATGAGCGGCGCGGGCGTGGCTTACTTCATGAATCAATATGGCGTGCTTATCGACGCGGGCATGTTCCGCAATGTCGCCGAAACCAATATCGCGGAAGTTCGCGATCTGCTGTCGATCAAGTTCGCCCTTTATATCCTGTTGCTCGGTATGGCGCCCTCCCTGCTGCTATGGAAAGCCCCCATCGCCTACCGTCCCTGGCACCGCGAGCTGCTCGGCAAACTAGTGGTCAGCGGCGCGTGCGTGGCGGCGCTGGGGTCGGTGGCGCTGGTCAACTATCAGGGCCTGTCCTCGTTGTTTCGCAATCACCACGAACTGCGCCTGATGCTCACCCCTAGCAATATCGTCGGCGCCTCGATCGGTTATGTCCGCGAGCAGATCGGCACGGCCTCGCACCCGTTCCAGGCCTATGGCGAGGATGCCCGCCGCGACGCCACCTGGCAGCACCATGAGCGCAAGTCGTTGACTGTGCTGGTGGTGGGGGAAAGTGCCCGGGCGGAGAACTTCGGCCTGCTGGGGTATGCCCGCGACACCACGCCCAACCTGGCGAAGGAGCAGGGGCTGCTGAGCTTCACCGACGTCCACTCCTGCGGCACCGAAACCGCCGTATCGGTACCGTGCATGTTCTCTGGCATGGGGCGCAAGGACTACGTTGCCAGCGTGGCCAAGAACCGCGAGGGCCTGCTTGACATCCTCCAGCGTGCCGGCTTGTCCGTGCAGTGGCGCGACAACCAGTCCGGCTGCAAGGGCACCTGCGACCGCGTGCAGTTCATCGATGTCAGCAACCTCAAGGACCCGGCCCTGTGTGCCGATGGCGAATGCCATGACGAGATCCTGTTGCAGGGCTTGGCCGAGCTGATCGACAACCTCGACAAGGACACCGTGCTGGTGCTGCACCAGATGGGCAGCCACGGCCCGGAGTATTTCAAACGCTACCCCGGCGCCGCCGAGCCGTTCACCCCGGTGTGCCGCAGCAATGCCCTGAACCAGTGTAGCCGTGAAGAGATCATCAACGGCTACGACAACACCCTGGCCTACACCGACAAGGTGCTGTCCTCGCTGATCGACACCCTGCGCAGCAAGCAGGACAAGGTCGACACCGCGATGATCTACCTCTCCGACCATGGTGAGTCACTGGGCGAGTACAACCTGTTCCTGCACGGCACCCCCTACGTGATGGCGCCGGAACAACAGAAGCACGTCCCGCTGCTAGCCTGGTTCTCCGACAGCTACAGCCAGGACTTCGGCCTGGACACCGACTGCATGGCCAAGCTGCGCGATGCACCGCTGTCACAGGACAACCTGTTCCATTCCATGCTCGGCCTGCTGCAGGTGCATACCGAGGTCTACAAGCAATCGCTGGACATGTTCGCCAGCTGTCGCCCATGGCTGGCAGCTGGCCGCTGACCGTACCAACGGTCGGTACCAAGGATGGCGTGGCTTGCGAGGTTTCACCCAGAGCGCCCGCGCCGTATATACTGCGCGCCAATGTAAGTGGGAGAGCCTCGTGGCCATCGAAATTCACTGGATCCGTGACGACCAGACCCTGGCCGAGCATTGCCAACGCTGGCGCAAACTGCCTTTCGTCGCGCTCGACACCGAATTCATGCGGGTCGACACCTTCTACCCGAAAGCCGGCCTGGTACAGATCGGCGACGGTAATCAGGCTTTCCTCATCGACCCGTTGCTGATCAGTGACTGGCAGCCGCTGGCCGACCTGCTCGACGACAGCCGCGTGGTCAAGGTGCTGCATGCTTGCAGCGAAGACCTCGAAGTGCTGTTGCGCCTGACCGGCAAGCTGCCCCAGCCGCTGTTCGACACGCAACTGGCGGCCGGCTACCTGAACATCGGTTTCTCGATGGGCTATTCGCGCCTGGTGCAAGAGGTGCTGGGCCTCGAGCTACCGAAGGGCGAAACGCGCTCCGACTGGTTACAACGCCCGCTGTCGGAAACCCAGGTCAGTTATGCCGCGGAAGATGCCGTGCACCTGGCCGAACTGTTCAGCGCCCTGCGCCCGCGGCTGTCGGACGACAAATACGCCTGGGTGCTGGACGACGGTGCCGAGCTGGTCGCCGCGCTGCGCCGTGAGGTCGAGCCCGAGACGCTGTACCGCGACGTCAAGCTGGCGTGGAAGCTCGGCCGCCAGCAACTGGCCGTGCTGCGCGAACTGTGTGCCTGGCGCGAGCGCGAGGCCCGCAGCCGCGATGTGCCGCGCAACCGCATTCTGAAGGAGCACTCGCTGTGGCCCATGGCCAAGAGCCAGCCCGACAGCCTGCCGGCGCTGGGTCGAATCGACGAGATGCACCCGCGCACCATCCGCCAGGATGGCGAGTTTCTCCTCCAGCTGATCAAGCGCGCCGCCGCCCTGCCGCAGGATCAATGGCCGGCGCCGCTGCCCGAGCCGCTGCCGATCGAGGCTTCCGGCATCCTCAAGCGCCTGCGCGCCATCGGCCAGGCCGAAGGCGAACGCCTGCAGATCGCTCCGGAGCTGATGCTGCGCAAGAAGACCCTCGAAGCCCTGCTCAAGAGCGGCTTCCCCAATGGCCCCTATCAATTGCCCGAGTCGCTGCGCGGCTGGCGCCGCGAGCGCATGGGCCAGGCCCTGCTAGACGACCTGGCAGGCGCCGGAGACAAGCAATGAAACGAATCTGTTCGATCTACAAGAGCCCGCGCAAGAACGAGATGTACCTCTACGTGCTCAAGTCCGATGGCCTGGAGCGCGTGCCAGAGGGGTTGCTGCCGTTCTTCGGCACCCCGGTGCACGCCTTCGACCTGGTGCTCAGCCCCGAGCGCAAGCTGGCCCGTGAAGACATCGCGAAAGTGCTGGAGAACCTCGACAGCCAGGGCTACCACCTGCAGATGCCACCGCCGGACGACGACTACATCGAGCACCTGCCCGAAGAGCTGTTGCGCCGTAACGACCCGGCCTGATCCGGGGCGCCTGACTGTGTCGTGGCCCGCTTGCCGGGCCACATTTCGTTGTTTGCCAAGGTTGTGTTTCACATGCGCGTTCTGATCGCTGAACAGGATCATGCCAACTACGCTCGCCTGCTGGGCGAGGCGGCACCGGACCTGGAGGTCCTGACCAGTGGCGATTCCGCCGAACTGGCGCACCTGGCCTGTGACTGCCCGGTGTGGCTGGGCCAGCCGGACCTGCTGGCGAGCCTGTTGCGCCAAGGCCACAAGCCGCAGTGGCTGCAGTCGACCTGGGCCGGTATCACCCCACTGCTGGCCAAGGGGCTGCCGCGCGATTATCGGTTGACCCGGGCGGTGGGCATCTTCGGCCAGGTGATGGCCGAGTACATGCTCACCTACATGCTGGTGCACGAGCGCGAAGTGTTGTCGCGCCTGGTCAGCCAGGTCGAGCGTCGTTGGGATGACCGGCCGGGGCGCACGTTGGAAGGGCGCCGGGTGCTGATCGTCGGTACGGGGGATATCGGCCAGCGGGTCGCCGAATTCCTCGTGCCGTTTGGTGTGACGCTGTATGGCGTGGCCAGCAGCGCCCGCGAGCAGGCGCCGTTCGCCGAGGTAGTGGGGCTGGAGCAGTTGCCACGCATGGTCGGCCAGGCCGACTACGTGCTCAACCTGCTGCCCGATACGCCATCCACCCACGACCTGTACGACGCGACGCTGTTCAAGTGCTTCCAGCCCAGCGCCTTGTTCATCAACGCCGGGCGGGGCGTGGCGGTGGTCGATGCCGACCTGGTCGAGGCGCTCAAGCAGGGCCACCTGGCTGGTGCGGTGATCGATGTGTGCCGCCAGGAGCCGCTGCCCCAGCGCCACCCGTTCTGGACCGCCTGGGGGTTGCTGCTGACCGGGCACAGCTCGGCGCCGACCTCGCCGGCGGCGATGGTGCGCTTGTTCGTCGAGAATGTGCGGGCGTACCAGGCGGGGCAGGGATTGCGTGGCGAGGTGGATTTCGCGCGGGGGTATTGAGTGTTCGCCGGCTTGCCGGCGAACCACCGCGTTACAGGCTGAACTGACCTTCCGCTGCCAGCTCGCTCAGCGGCCGGCGCGGGCTCGGTACCTCGCGGGCCTGCAGCCCTTCGGCCAGGGTCGCCTTGTCGCCCAGCTTGCCGATCGCCACCATCGCGTGCAGCACGTAGCCCTCGGGGATCTTCAGCTCACGGCGTGCCAGTTCCTGGTCGAAGCCGGCCATGCCATGGGTATGCCAGCCGCTGATGCTGGCTTGCAGCGCCAGGTGGCCCCAGGCGGAACCGGTATCGAAGGTGTGCCACAGCGCGGGCTTTTCCTCATCGGAGCCAGGGGCGGCGAAGGTGGTCTTGGAGATGATCAGTACCAGCGCCGAAGCGTGCTGCGCCCAACTGCGGTTGAACTCGTTGAGGATACTCAGGTGGCGCTCCCAGTTCGGTGTGTCGCGGCGGGCGTACGAGGAAGCGCCAGGGCTGCGAGTTGTACGCCGAAGGCGCCCAGCGTGCGGCCTCGAGGAAGCTCAGCAGGGTCTCCTGGCTGATGGGCTCGCCGGTGAAGGCGCGTGGCGACCAGCGGTTGATGAACTGCTCATTGATGGCGTAGTCGGCGATGCGGGGGTTGGCGCTCATGGCTGCTCCTGCGAGAGGCGGGGGAAACTCCGCACGCTACTGCGTCCGGCGAGCACTGACAAGCGGTCTGGCGTTGCCGCCGGACAGCCTCTAGACTGGCGCCGCCGCGCGCCGCGGACTCAAGTTGACTGCAGGAACACGTGTGATGAACGCTGACACCGCGCCCTTCTGGCGGCGCAAGACCCTCGACCAGCTCGACAGCAAGGAGTGGGAATCGCTCTGCGATGGCTGCGGCCTGTGCTGCCTGCAAAAGCTCGAGGATGAAGAGGACAACAGCGTCTACTACACCAGCATCGCCTGCAAGCTGCTGGACCTGCAGACCTGCCAGTGCAGCGACTACCCCAACCGCTTCAAGCACGTGCCCGACTGCATCCAGCTCACCCCAGGCAAGGCCGACCAGTTCAAGTGGCTGCCGCCGACCTGCGGCTACCGCCTGGTCAGCGAAGGGCAGGACCTGCCGGCCTGGCACCATCTGGTCAGCGGCGACCGCACGCAGGTCCATGAACAGCGTATCTCCCGGTCGGGGCGCATGCTCAGCGAGAACGACGTGGATGAAGACGACTGGGAAGATCATCTGATTTTCCGTGCCGGTTGAGCCGCCTGGCTTGTCGCTACTCGCCTCTGGGGAACAAGGAGTTTCTGTATGCGTCAACCGCTGTTGTTGGTCCTCGGCCTGCTGGCCAGTGCTCAAGTCTGGGCGAAGAAAGTCGACCTCGATTACCAGGTCCGCCTGCTGCCGCAGAGTGGCCAGGCCGAAGTGCGCCTGACCCTGGCGGATGGCGCGCTGGTGCGCAGCCTGGATTTCGACCTGGGTAACGGCAGTGCCTACAGTGATTTCCTGGCCGACGGCCAATGGCAGGTGCAGGGCGGTCGTGGCGTCTGGCATCCGGCGGCGGGGAAGACCAGCCTGAGCTATCGGGTGTTGCTCGACCAGCAGCCCCGAGGTGCGGCCCATGAAACGCGCATCACCCCGCACTGGGCCTTGTTCCGGGGTGACCAGCTGGTGCCACCGGCGCGGCTCGATCAGCACGACGGAACCGAGCTGGTGGCGCGCCTGGCGTTCGACCTTCCACCAGGCTGGAAGAGCGTCGAGACAGCCTGGCCGCGGATCGGTCGGCAGAAGTTTCGCATCGACGACGTCTCGCGCCTGTTCGACCGCCCCACCGGCTGGATGCTCGCCGGCAACCTCGGCAGCCGCCGTGCGCGCCTGGGCGAGACCGAAGTGACCGTCGCCGCACCGCAAGGGCAGGGCATGCGGCGCATGGACACGCTGACCTTGCTCACCTTCGTCTGGCCGCAACTGCAAGCGGTGTTCCCCCGCAATCCCCCCAAGCTGCTGCTGGTCGGCGCCCGTGACGAGATGTGGCGTGGCGCGCTGGGGGGCAACAACTCGCTGTACCTGCACAGCGGCCGCCCGTTGATCAACGAGAATGGCTCCAGCCCGGTGTTGCGCGAGCTGGTGCAGCTGTTCGCCCAGATCAACGACCGCGAGGGCAGCGATTGGCTGAGTGAAAGCCTCACCGACTACTACGCCACCGAGCTATTGCGCCGAGCTGGCGGCATCAGCGATGACCGCTACCAGGCGCTGCAGGCCCGCCTGCACAAACAGGGGGCGAAGGTCACCCAGCTCAAGGGCGGCAAAGCCGACGCCGCGCAGGTCGCCCGGGGCGTGTTGCTGCTCCAGGCGCTGGACCGAGAAATTCGCCTTCATAGCCAGAACAAACGCTCGCTGGACGACGTCGCCCGAGCGCTGATGCGCCTGTCCAGTGTCAGCACCGAGGAGTTCGTGCAGATCGCCGAGAACGTGCTGGGGCGCCAGTCCGAGGTGCTGCAAAGCAAGTTGCTGCATTGAAACAGCGCTTCAGCACAAGCCGGCGAACACTGGCATCCACGGTGATTACTTGAACTTGGGCCCCGAGCGCGTATTCAAGCCCTTGGCCATGCGGTCATAGAGCACCACGTTGACCGTCGCCGCCAGGTTCATGCAGCCCTCGGTGGGGATGTAGATGGTCTCTTCGCACCAGGCGCGCACGTCGGCATCGAGCGAGCCGTCTTCAGGGCCGAAGATATAGATGGCGCGGTCGGGGTGGGTGTACTCCGGCAACGGCCGAGCGCCCTCGACCAGTTCCACGGCCACCGGGGTGCAACCCAGGGGGATGATGCGCTGCAGGTCGTCGATGCCGATCAACGGGATGTCGTAGTGTACCCGCTTGGTGTCGGTGACGAAGTCGCGGGCGCGCTCGTAGCGTTTGCCGGTGTAGAACACCGAGTTGACGCCATAGCAGCCCGCGGCGCGCATCACCGAGCCGACGTTCTCCGCCGATTTGGGGTTGAACAACCCAATGCAGCTGTACCGTTTGTTCGCCACCTGTGGGGCCCTTCGCAAAAAAGAGCGCGATTATACGGGCTCACCGAGGTGGCGGGGGTGAGAATCGACAGTCAGTCCTTCTTCAACAGCGCGCCCAGCCCGGCAAACGGGTTGTGGGTGGCCACGGAAGTCTTGGGTGAGCTCAGCGAGCCTTCGCCGAAGTACTGCTGGTCGGTGTAGCGCGAGTGCTCGTTGTCGTGGCAGTACAGGCACAGCAACTCCCAGTTCGAACCGTCCTGGGGGTTGTTGTCGTGGTTGTGGTCGCGGTGGTGCACGGTCAGCTCGGACAGGCGCTTGCCAGAGAACTCACGGGCGCAGCGGCCGCAGACATGGGGGTACATCTTCAGGGCCTTGTCGCGGTAGCCCATTTCCTTGTCGCGCTTGGCGTCGGCGAGGATGCGGTCGAGGCGGGCGGTGGCGTCGGAGGTGGAGCTCATGGTGTTACCTTTTTCTGGTTCAGGCGAATGACGGTTATGCCATCGAGTCTAGCGCGCCTGTGGGGCGGGCGGACAGGCAATTACATGGCATTGGGCTTAGTCTGTAGGGAGGTTCAGACAGGAGGCTGCAGATGTTGCATGCGATCTTCGCCGCACTGCTGCTCGGCGCAGTGCCCACGGTCGACGCCGCCGGCCTGCAGCAGCGGCCCTTGACGCCGGTGCCGGGCGCGCCCGGCACGCCGACACCCACCCCCTACCCGCAGATCACGCCCAGCACGCCGCCCAAGGCGGGTGACAATCAGCCGGGGGCGCCGCTGTTGCCGCCCATGCCGCTGCCGGGGCCGCCCAAGGATCAACCCTTGCCGGGCTTGCAGCCGACGCCACCGAAGGTGCCGGACAACGACGACTAGACCTGCTGCGCCAGGCGCTGGCCGTCCTGCATGCGCAGGCGCCTGGACAAGGCCACGGCCAGGGCGCGGATGATGCGCGCGGCAATGCGCGGGGCTTCGTTGAGCATCTTGTCCAGCGAGTCGCGGCCCAGGGTCAGCAACTGGCAGTCGCTGGCCGCCACGCAGGTGGCCGAGCGCCGCTCGCCGTCGAGCACGGCCATCTCACCGAAGGCCCGGCCCTTGCGCAGGGTGGCGATTTCCACCTGAGCGCCGTTGGCGTCGCGCTTGCGTACCGAAACCACGCCACGGTGCAGGATGCACATGAAAGTGCCGGCATTGCCTTCGCTGAAGATGGCCTGGCCCTCATCGATGGCGGTAAGGCTGAAGTAGCCGGCGGCGGCGAGGAAGTCGCCGGGCTGCAGGGTGTCGAACAGGCCGCAGTCCATGAGCATGTCGCGGATCTCGGCGTTCAGGTGCTGGGTGTCGGGCATGTGTTGTTCTTCTTCGCATGTCGGGAAAGCGGCGCTGTACCCTGTGGGATCGCGCCACCTTCATGTGGGGTGACCGATCCCTATGACAACGAAAAACGCGTTTTACACCACGCCCAGTTCATTGAAGACGAACGCGTACTCCAGCGCCACGTCGCGCAGCCCCTGGTAGCGCCCGCTCATGCCGCCGTGGCCGGCACCCATCTCGGTCTTGAGCAGCAGCGGGTTGTGGTCGGTCTTGAGGGTGCGCAGGCGCGCCACCCACTTGGCCGCCTCCCAGTACTGCACGCGGCTGTCGTTGTAGCCGGCGACCACCAGCATGGCCGGGTAGGCCTGGGCGCGGACGTTCTCGTAGGGGGCGTAGGCCTTGATTCGCGCATGGACCTCCGGCTCCTCGGGGTTGCCCCATTCGTCGTACTCGGTGACGGTCAGCGGCAGGTCCGGGTCGAGCATGGTGTTGAGCACGTCGACGAACGGTACCTCGGCGATGGCGCAGCGGAACAGGTCCGGGCGCAGGTTGAGCACTGCGCCCATCAGCAGGCCGCCGGCGCTGCCGCCACTGATGGCCAGGCGCTCGCGGGCAGTGATGCCCTCGTTGATCAGGTGTTCGGCGCAGGCGATGAAGTCGCCGAAGCTGTTGTGCTTGTGTTCCTGCTTGCCGGCCCGGTACCAGGCTTCGCCCAGCTCGCCGCCACCGCGCACATGGGCGATGGCGAAGGCCACGCCGCGTTCCAGCAGGCTCAAGCGGGCGTGGGAGAACCACGGGTCGAGGCTTTCGCCATAGGCGCCATAGCCGTACAGGTACAGCGGCACGGTCTTGCCCAGGTCGATGCGACGGCGCACCAGGCTGATCGGCACTCGCGTGCCGTCCTTGGCCACCGCCCAGAGGCGCTGGCTGACATAGTCGTCGGCGTCGAACGGGCCCAGCACCGGGGTCTGCTTGAGCACCTGCTGGGCGCCTGTGGCCAGTTCCAGCTGGCGCACCTGGGCCGGACGGTTGAGCGCTTCGTAGCGCAGGCGGATGCGTGCGCTGGCGAACTCCAGGCTGTCCTGCACGTAGAGGCTGTAGGCGGCGTCCGGTAGTTCGACGCGGTAGGCCGGCAGCCCTTGCGGGTGCACTTCGATGATCGGCAGGCCACCTTCGCGCAGGCTCAGGGACAGCGCCGCAGCGTTAAGGCTGACGCCTTCGAGCATGACGTCGTCGCGGTGCGGCACCAGCACCTGCCATTGCGCGCGGGTCGGCACGTTGTCCGCCGGTGCCTGAAACAGGGCGAAGTTGATACCGTCCTGGTTGCTGCGGATGAACCAGCGCCACTGGCCGTCGAGCTGGCCATGGTCGGGGTAGTACTCATGGCCTTCGACCCGCGGCGCCAGGCAGGTGAATGCGGCCTGCGGCGTGGCGGCATCGAGCACCCAGGCCTCGCTGGTGGTCTTGCTGTTGAGCAGCAGCACCAGTTGGTGCTCGGAGCTGGCGCGGTAGCAGTGCAGGAAGAAGCGCCCGTCGGGCTCTTCGAACACGGTGGTTGCACCCTGTTCGCCCAAGGTGTGGCGGCGCAGGCGCCAAGGGCGGTGGGTATCGTCCAGCTCGGTGAAGAACAGCGTCTGGCTGTCGTTGGCCCAGGTCATGCTGCCGTCGCAGTCGTCGAAGGGGAGGGTGGTCAGCGCGTCGCTGGCGAGGTCCTTGACGTACAGGGTGTAGACCTCGTCGCCGCTGGTGTCGAGGCTGTAGGCCAGCAGGCGGTGGTCGGGGCTGACATTGAACGCGCCGAGGGCGAGGAAACCGCCATTGGCCAGGGCGTTAGGGTCGAGCAACAGCTCTTCGCGGCTTTCGTCGACCGTGTTGCTGTCGTCGGCCGGGCGTGGGCAGCGGTAGTGGCGCGGGTATTCGTCGCCGGCGGTGGTGCGGGTGTAGTAGAGGTACGGGCCCCACGGGGAGGGCAGCGACAGGTCGGTTTCCTGGATGCGGCCCTTGATCTCTTCGAACAGCTGTTCGCGCAGCGGGGCCTGGTCGGCCAGGCAGGCTTCCTGGTAGGCGTTTTCTTCGTTCAGGTAGGCCAGCACTTCAGGCGTGTCGCGGTGCTGCAGCCAGGCGTAGGGGTCGGTGCCTTCGGCCGGGCGGGCAATGGGGGGGCGTGGGGCGTTGGGCATCGGAGATCTCTTGGTTGGGGCTGTGGCCTCATCGCGGATAAATCCGCTCCTAAACAGGTACAGCGATATCCCTGTGGGAGCGGGTTTACCCGCGAAGAGGCCCTGACAGGCTCACTGCGCCGCTCGGGGGCAGCCTGCGCCGGTAAAAGTGTTTATCATAGGCGTCTCTTTGCCTGGCATGCACCAACACCATGACCGAACACGACTATACGCTGGCCTGGGGCCTGTACGCCGTTGCCGCCCTGGGCTGCCTGCTGGTGGCCTTCAAGCTCACCGGCTGGATGTGGCGCTGGCTGCGCGAGCCGTTGCGGGTGCTGGTCGCCGTCCTGCTGTTCACCCCGACCATCGTCGACCCGGTCAAGGACAGCTTCGCCCCGGCCATCGCCATCGGCGCCCTGGACGTGGCGTTCAAGGTCGGCAACAACGAATTGCGTGCCGCCGCCGACCTGGCCATGTACGGCATGTTCGCCTTTGCCCTGTATATCGTTTTCGTGCTGATCCGCTGGCCGTTGGAGAAGCGCGCCCGCGAGCGCCGCGCCGCCCAGGAGGCCGCCGCCCAGGAGGCCGCCGCCCAGCGTCAGGCGAAGGAAGATGACGAGGTGAGCGTCGAAGCCCCGGTGGCCGCCGATCGCCGTGACCGCTACCGTGACGACCCGGCGCCGGGGCGCCGCTCCGGCCCGGGGCAGGGCCGCGTAGAACCCCGTCTGTAAGCCAGGAGCCGCGAACATGTGCGAACTGCTGGGCATGAGCGCCAACGTCCCCACCGATATCGTCTTCAGCTTCACCGGCCTGATGCAGCGCGGCGGGCGTACCGGCCCGCACCGCGACGGCTGGGGCATCGGTTTCTACGAAGGGCGCGGCCTGCGCCTGTTCCAGGACCCGGCCGCGAGCAGCGAGTCGGAGGTGGCCAACCTGGTGCAGCGTTACCCGATCAAGAGCGAAGTGGTCATCGGCCATATCCGCCAGGCCAACGTCGGCAAGGTCTGCCTGTCCAACACCCACCCGTTCGTGCGCGAGCTGTGGGGGCGCAACTGGTGCTTCGCGCACAACGGCCAGCTGGGCGAGTTCAGCGGCCAGCGCACGTTCTACTGGCCAGTGGGCGACACCGACAGCGAAGCGGCGTTCTGCGACTTGCTCAACCGCGTGCGGGCAACCTTTCCCGAACCGGTCGAAGCCGAGCAACTGCTGCCGGTGCTGGTCGAGGCGTGCGCCGAATACCGTGGCAAGGGCGTGTTCAACTGCCTGCTCAGCGATGGCGACTGGCTGTTCTGCTTCTGCTCCACCAAGCTGGTGCACATCACCCGCCGTGCGCCGTTCGGCGCCGCCCGGTTGAAGGATGTCGACCTGATCGTCGATTTCCACACCGAGACCACCCCCAACGACGTGGTCACGGTGATCGCTACCGAGGCCCTCACCGAAAACGAGACCTGGCACCGCTACGAGCCAGGCCAATGGGCCCTGTGGCGCCACGGCGAGTGCGTCGCCCACGGGCAGAGCTAAGGACGCCCCGCATGTTCAGAAGCTACCTGCGCTTGCTGTTGTTCACCTTCGGGTTGTTGGCCGGGATCCAGGTCCCGGGCCTGGTCAAGGACTACAGCCAGCGTGTCGAGGCACACCTGTTCGAATCGCGCCAAGCGCTCGAGGGCTTCCGCCAGACTGCCCAACGGTTTTTCAATGGTGATCTGCAAGCACTGGTGCGGCACTACCGCAGCAGTGACGACCCGGTGTTCAACAGCGATGCCAACAGCATCGAGAGCCTGCTGATCCGCAACCAACTACTCGAGCACGAGTGGCAGGCGCTGCAGGGCTCTTGGGTGAGCCGCACCTGGCATGTGCTGGTGCAGCCGGACCCCGCGCTGCGCGAGGAGACGCTCAAGGGCTACAGCTATCAAATCCTGCTGGTGCCGGAGGCTATTGGTTGGGGGATCGGCGCCGGGTTCGTGCTGGCGTTCGTGGTCGAAAGCCTGTTGCTGTTGGTGGGCTGGGTAATTCTCGGCGGGCGGCGCAAGGTGGTGAAAGAGAGCTGGCGCTAGGGGCCGCCTTGCGACCCATTCGCCAGCAAGGCTGGCTCCTACAAGGGCGGCGCTTAACCTGTAGGCGCCGGCTTTGCCGGCGAATGGGTCTTTCAGACCAGCACGATCCGCTGCCCGCCCACATCTCGCGCATAGCGCTCCAGCACCTGCCGACACACCGCCACCACCTCGTCGACCAACGCCACCCCGGTCTGCCAGGCCACCACCAGTTCCAGGCTCGGTGGTGGTTGCAAGCCTTCCAACAACACCAGCTCGCCCCGGCTCAACTCACCCTCCACCAGCGCCGGTGGCAGGGCGCCGATACCAAACCCATCGCGCAGCAGCCGGGTGATCGCTGCCACCGAGTTGACGCAATTCAACCGCGGCGCCTCGGCCCCGGCGCCTTGCAACAGGCTGAGCACCTCCTGATGCGGCCGCGAGTTCTTCGAAAAAGTGACGATGCGCTCGCGGGCCAACTCCGCCAGCGAGGCATAAGTGCGATGCTGCGGCGAGCCGGCGGCCACGATCCAGCCCATCGGGTAGCGCGCCAGGTCCAGGCTGCGGATGGACTGTTCGCGTAGCAGGTCGGTCTGCAGGATCACGTCGAGAAAGCCTTTCTGCAGTTGTTCGCGCAGGTTCAACGCGGTGTCGGCCACCAGCTCGATCTCCACTTGCGGGTAGCGCTCGGTCAGCTCCGCCACCAGGGCGCTCATCCAGGTGTGGATCACCGTGTCCATCACCCCCAGGCGGATGCGTCCGGTCTTGGCCCGGTCGCTGTCCAGCGACTGCTTCATCGCCTTGGCCGTCTCCAGCATGCGCTCGGCGTACTCCAGGACCTTGCCACCCTCGGGTGTCAGGCTGACACCCCGCGAGTCGCGCAGCAGCAGTTTCACGCCCAGGTCGGCCTCCAGCGCGGCGATGCGGCTGGATACCGAAGCCTGGGTGGTGAACAGCTTCTCGGCAGTGAGGCGAAAGCTCTTGAGCCGGGCGACCCAGACGAAGGTTTCGAGGAAACGTAGGTTCATGATCAGTTTTTCTTGTTCCAGACCGGCGGTTTTTCTCGTTGGACGCAGGTGGCGCGGCCTTCGAACATGATACCCAGGCCGCGACGCCCGACGTCGCCCATAAAACAATACCAACAAGCCGAGGCATCCATGAACCCGACCGGCGTGCAGCAGCAGGCCCCCGCACGAACTTCGAGCGGCCCCTTCGCCTGGTACCGCGACATCGACTCCCAGCAACGACGCACATTCTGGAGCTGCAAGATCGGCTACGGCCTGGACGGCATGGACACCCAGATGCTCAGCTTCGTCATCCCCACGCTGATCATGCTCTGGGGCATCACCACCGCCGAAGCCGGGTTGATCCACACCAGCACGTTGATCGCTTCGGCCCTGGGGGGCTGGGTCGCCGGCATCCTCTCCGACCGCATCGGCCGGGTGCGCACCCTGCAACTGACGGTATTGTGGTTCGCCTTCTTCACCTTTCTCTGCGGCTTCGCCCAGAGCTATGAACAACTGCTGATCGCCCGCACCCTGATGGGTTTCGGTTTCGGTGGCGAGTGGACCGCCGGCGCGGTGCTGATCGGCGAGGTGATCCGCGCGCAGGACCGTGGCAAGGCGGTGGGCATGGTGCAATCGGGCTGGGCCATCGGCTGGGGCCTGACGGCGATCCTCTATGCGCTGCTGTTCTCCTGGCTACCGGCTGAACAGGCCTGGCGCGCGCTGTTCCTGCTGGGCTTGCTGCCGGCGATTTTCGTGATCTTCGTCCGCCGCCTGGTCAAGGACCCGCAGGTGTACCGCGAGGCCAAAGCCGCCGAGAACGCCGATGCCCCGTCGCATTTCTACGAGATCTTCGCCCCGGGCATGCTCTGGATCACCGTGCGCGCCTCGCTGCTGACCACCGGTGCGCTGGGTGGCTACTATGCCATCACCTCGTGGCTGCCGACCTTCCTCAAGAACGAGCGTGGCCTGAGCGTGCTGGGCACCGGGGGTTACCTGGCCATGGTGATCGTCGGTTCCTACATCGGCTATGTGGTCAGCGCCTACCTCAGCGACCTGCTGGGGCGCCGCAAGAATTTCATCCTGTTCGCCGTGGGCTCGTTCGTCATCGTGCTGTTGTACACGCAGGTGCCGGTCAGCGATGGCGTGATGCTGTGGCTGGGGTTCCCGCTGGGCTTCTTCGCCTCGGGCATCTTCAGTGGCATGGGGTCGTTTCTCACCGAACTGTTCCCCACCCGCATTCGTGGTTCGGGCCAGGGCTTCTGCTACAACATCGGCAAGGTCATCGCGGCCCTGTTCCCGCTGCTGATCGGCCTGATGGGCGAGAAAGTGCCGCTGGGGCTGGGTATCGGCGCGTTTGCCGCAGTCTCCTACGGCGTGGTGATCCTGGCGGCGCTGAGCCTGCCGGAAACCTGCGGCAAAGAACTCCAGGCGCGTTAAGGTAGGCCACATGAACATCGATACGGGAGTCCGCCAGGTGAAACGCCTGCTACTCAATTGCGACATGGGTGAAAGCTTCGGCAGCTGGCGCATGGGCCTGGATGCCGAGGTGATGCCCTACATCGACTGCGCCAACATCGCCTGTGGCTACCATGCCGGCGATCCCGGCACCATGCGCCGCACCGTGGCCCTGGCGCTGGAGCACGGCGTGACCATCGGCGCTCACCCGGCCTACCCGGACCTGGTCGGCTTCGGGCGCCGCTCCATGGCGTGCAGCAATGACGAGGTCCGTGACCTGCTGCACTACCAGATCGGCGCGCTGGACGGCATCTGCAAGGTGCTTGGGGGGCGGGTGGCCTATGTCAAGCCTCATGGTGCGCTGTACAACGACATGATGGCCGACCCACAGAAGCTGCGTGCAGTGCTCGAAGCCGTGGCGGCCTACGATGCCAGCCTGCCGTTGATGCTGATGGCCACCGCCGATGACCGTGCGGCCCAGGCCCTCGGCGACGAGATTGGCGTACCGCTGTGGTTCGAAGCATTCGCCGACCGTGCCTACACCGCCAGCGGCCACCTGGTATCCCGGCGCCTGCCCGGCGCGGTGCATCACGATCCGGCAGTGGTGGTCGAGCAGGCCGTGCGCCTGGCCCGTGGCGAAGCGCTGGTGGCCGACGATGGCAGTGCGGTGCGCCTGCAGGCCAGCACCTTGTGTGTCCATGGTGACAACGACAGCTCCGTGGCCGCGGTACGCCAGATTCGCCAGGCGCTCGATGCATTGGAGCAGCCATGAGGGCACGCCTCGAAGTGGTCGGCATCGACAGCTTGATGGTGCGGTTGTTCGACACCATCGACGAAGCCAACATGCCGTGGATCCTTGCCGCCAGCCAGCGCCTGCGGGCGTTGTTCGGCGAGCGCTTGATCGACCTGGTGCCGTCCTACACCACATTGATGGTGCAGTTCGAGCTGGCGCCGAGTGAGGCGCGCCAATTGATCTTGCAAGCGCTTGAGGGTTTGCAACCGAATGCTGGCGATAGTGGGCACCGGCATGAGATCCCGGTGTGGTACCACGCCAGTGTCGGTCCCGAACTGCCGGTGCTGGCAGCCCGTGAAGGCATGAGTGAAGCAGAGGTAGTACGCCTGCACAGTGGGCGTGACTACCCTGTTTTCGCATTGGGCTTCGCACCCGGTTTCGGTTTCATGGGCCTGGTCGACGAACGCCTGGCCACGCCGCGCCTGAGCACCCCACGCAAGCGTGTGGCGGCGGGCAGCGTTGGTATTGCCGAGCGCCAGACCGCAGCCTACCCGGCTGTGTCGCCGGGTGGCTGGAACCTGATCGGCCGCACCCCGGTGCGCCTGTTCGACAGGAAGGGGCACAGCCTGTTGCAGCCAGGCGACCGGGTACGTTTCGTGCCGGTCGAGCATGCGCAGTTCATCAACCTGGGCGGTGACGATAGCCCGCTGGAGGCCCAGGCATGAGTCAGCTGAGGATCGAGGCCAGCACGGCGCTGTGCCTATTGCAGGATGCCGGGCGTTTTGGTGTGCGGCACCTGGGCGTGACCCAGGGCGGGGCATTGGATTGGGTGGCAATGCGTTGGGCCAACTGGCTGCTCGACAATGCCCTGGACAGTGCCGTGGTCGAGGTTGCCCTGGGTGGTTTCACGGTAGTGGCCGAGCAGGAATGCGTGCTGGCGCTGGCCGGTGCTGATCTGGACGCACGCATCGATGACCAGCCGTTGGCGCCATGGCGCAGTTTCCGCCTGGGCAAGGGCCAATGCCTGAGCCTGCGCCAGCCACGGCACGGCGTGCGCGCCTACCTGGCGGCGCCGGGCGGCTTCCAGGGCGAGGCAGTGCTGGGCAGTTGTGCAACGGTGGTACGTGAAGAACTGGGTGGTATCGATGGGCAGGGCAGGGCGTTGGCCAAGGGGCAGGTGCTGGCCTTCGGAGCAGCTTTGCCAGCGCTGCGGGAAGTGCCGGAAGCGCTGCGCCCGGTGTTTGCCGGCAAGCCGTTGCTGGACCTGGTGATGGGTGCGCAGATCGGCGACTTCAGTGGTACCAGCCTGTTCGAGGCGTTCAACAGCGACTGGACGCTGGACAGCCGTGGCGACCGCATGGGCATTCGCCTGCTCGGGCCGCAGCTGGTGTACCAGGGCGCGCCGATGATCTCCGAGGGTATCCCGCTGGGGGCTGTGCAGGTGCCGCCTGATGGGCAGCCGATAGTACTGCTCAATGACCGCCAGACCATTGGTGGTTATCCACGGCTGGGAGCATTGACGCCGTTGGCCCTGGCGCGGCTGGCGCAGTGCATGCCGGGGGCGACGGTGCGTTTCAGGGCGGTGGTGCAGGATGAGGCGTGGCGGGAGCAGCAGCGTTATCTGCAACATTGGCGGTGAGGCTGCCGGCCTCTTCGCCGGCAAAGCCGGCTCCTACAGGATCGGTGGTGCACCTGCAGGGGCTGGCTTTGCTGGCAAAGAGGCCAGTGCAGGCATTATTACTTGGACAGGTAACGCATCCCGTCTTCCAAGCCCTGCAAGGTCAACGGAAACATCCTGTCCTCGATCAAGTCCCGCACCAGGTGGGTCGAGGCAGTGTAGTCCCAGGCCTGCTTCGGGTACGGGTTGATCCAGATGATCTTCCTGAACTTCTCCATGAAGCGCTGCATCCACACGTACCCGGCTTCTTCGTTCCAGTGCTCGACGCTACCGCCCGGCTGGGTGATCTCGTAGGGCGCCATGGCCGCGTCGCCAACGAACACCACCTTGTAGTCGTCGCCGTATTTGTGCAGCAGGTCGAAGGTGGCGAAGCGCTCCGAGGTGCGGCGCATGTTGTTCTTCCACACCGACTCGTAGATAAAGTTGTGGAAGTAGTAGTACTCCAGGTGCTTGAACTCGGTCTTGCAGGCCGAGAACAGCTCCTCGCACACCTTGACGTGGGCATCCATCGAGCCGCCGATGTCGAACAGCAACAGCAGTTTCACCGTGTTGCGCCGCTCGGGGCGCATCTGGATGTTCAGTAGCCCCGCGTCACGTGCGGTGTGGTCGATGGTGCCGTCGATGTCGAGTTCTTCGGCAGCGCCTTCGCGGGCGAACTTGCGCAGGCGGCGCAGCGCCAGCTTGATGTTGCGCGTGCCCAACTCGACCTGGTCGTCGAGGTTCTTGTACTCGCGCTGGTCCCACACCTTCACGGCCTTGCCCTGGCGCTTGCCGGCCTCGCCGACGCGAATGCCCTCGGGGTTGAAGCCCCCCGAGCCGAACGGGCTGGTGCCGCCAGTGCCGATCCACTTGTTGCCGCCGGCATGGCGTTCCTTCTGCTCTTCGAGGCGTTTCTTGAATTCCTCGATCAGCTTGTCCAGGCCACCCAGGGATTGGATCTGCGCGCGCTCCTCATCGGTTAGTGAGCGTTCGAACTCCTTGCGCAGCCACTCGTCGGGGATCAAAGCCTCGATATGCCGGTCGAGGTTCTCCAAGCCCTTGAAGTAGGCGGCGAACGCCCGGTCGAACTTGTCGAAATGGCGCTCGTCCTTCACCAGGATGGCCCGGGCCAGGTAGTAGAACGCGTCCATGTCGGCGAACACCACGCCTTTTTGCAGGGCATGGTGCAGGTCGAGCAGCTCGCGCACCGACACCGGCACCTTGGCCGCGCGCATTTCATTGAACAGGTTGAGCAGCATGGCCCGGCTCCTGTCAGCGGTTGCCGCGCCGGCTCATGAAGGCCAGGCGCTCGAGCAGTTGCACGTCCTGCTCGTTCTTGACCAGGGCGCCGGCCAGCGGTGGGATGGCCTTGGTCGGGTCGCGTTCGCGCAGCACCGCCTCGCCGATGTTGTCGGCCATCAGCAGCTTGAGCCAGTCGACCAGCTCGGAGGTGGAGGGCTTTTTCTTCAGGCCCGGTACCTTGCGTACATCGAAGAACACGTCCAGCGCCTCGCTGACCAGTGACTGGCTGATGTTCGGGTAGTGCACGTCGACGATCTGCTGCAGCGTGGCACGGTCGGGGAAGGCGATGTAGTGGAAGAAGCAGCGGCGCAGGAAGGCGTCGGGCAGCTCTTTCTCGTTGTTGGAGGTGATGATGATGATTGGGCGCTGCTTCGCTTTGATGGTTTCATCGATCTCGTAGACGTAGAACTCCATCTTGTCGAGTTCCTGCAACAGGTCGTTGGGGAACTCGATGTCGGCCTTGTCGATCTCGTCGATCAGCAGGATCACCCGCTCGTCGGCCTCGAAGGCCTCCCACAGCTTGCCTTTCTTCAGGTAGTTGCGCACATCGTGGACCTTGTCCACGCCCAACTGCGAATCGCGCAGGCGGCTGACCGCGTCGTACTCGTACAGGCCCTGGTGGGCCTTGGTGGTCGATTTGATGTGCCAGGTGATCAGGCGGGCACCGAAGGAGGCGGCAAGCTGCTCGGCGAGCATCGTCTTGCCGGTGCCCGGCTCGCCCTTGACCAGCAGCGGGCGCTCCAGGGTGATGGCCGCGTTGACCGCCAGCTTCAGGTCGTCTGTGGCGACGTAGTCGCGGGTGCCTTCGAACTTCATGAACCGATCCTCTGCGGGGGCTGCGCGGGCCTTTTCGCCAGCAAGCCGGCTCCTGCGGAAATCGGCTTGCCGGCGAAAAGGGCGGTGCGGGCAACACATGTTTGTGATTTGTCAGCGACTATAACCCCGCACCCGGCGGCTGCAAACGCAGACCGGGTATTCAGTCCCTGAATGGTCCGTCACCCCGCGTACTAGAACGGGCTTTACGCCCCTTCAAGGCAGGCTTACCCTTGAAAGTCAATCCGCCCGTCCATGCATTAAGGGACCCAGCCATGAGCCGCATCTACGCCGACAACGCCCACTCCATCGGCAACACGCCGCTGGTGCAGATCAACCGCATCGCCCCGCGTGGGGTGACCATCCTGGCCAAGATCGAGGGGCGCAACCCGGGGTATTCGGTGAAGTGCCGGATCGGCGCCAGCATGATCTGGGACGCCGAGAGCAGCGGCAAGCTCAAGCCGGGCATGACCATCGTCGAGCCCACCTCGGGTAACACCGGCATCGGCCTGGCCTTCGTCGCCGCCGCCCGTGGCTACCGGCTGGTGCTGACCATGCCGGACTCGATGAGCCTGGAGCGCCGCAAGGTATTGAAAGCGCTGGGCGCCGAGCTGGTGCTGACGGACAAGGCCAAGGGCATGAAGGGCGCGATCGAGAAGGCCAACGAGATCGTCGCCTCGAATCCTGCCCAGCACTTCCTGCCCGGCCAGTTCGACAACCCGGCCAACCCCGCCATCCACGAAAAGACCACCGGCCCGGAAATCTGGAACGACACCGATGGCGCGGTCGATGTGCTGGTGGCCGGTGTCGGCACCGGCGGTACCATCACCGGGGTGTCGCGCTACATCAAGCACACCCAGGGCAAGTCGATCCTGTCGGTGGCGGTGGAGCCGGTGAACTCGCCGCTGATCAGCCAGACCCTGGCCGGCGAAGAGCTCAAGCCCACCCCGCACAAGATCCAGGGCATCGGCGCCGGTTTCGTGCCGAAGAACCTCGACCTGTCGATCGTCGACCAGGTCGAGACCGTCACCGAGGAAGAATCCAAGACCATGGCCATCCGCCTGATGCAGGAGGAGGGCATCCTCTGCGGCATCTCCTGCGGCGCGGCCATGGCGGCGGCGGTGCGCCTGGCCGAGAAGCCCGAGATGCAGGGCAAGACCATCGTGGTGATCCTGCCGGACTCGGGCGAGCGCTACTTGTCGAGCATGCTGTTCAGCGACCTGTTCACCGAACAGGAAAACCAGCAATAGCTTTCTGGGGCTGAGGTGCGGCGCCCCCGGCAAATGCACCTCACCGATGATCCGGCGCAATAGCGGATCCCGACCTTTATTGCACAATCCTTAACACTGCGATCCTGCCCCGGTTGTTTTTACCCAGGCAGGATGGGTTTATGATGTCCGGCTATCCGGGGATGGCCAGATTTCCCCTCCAAGGAGTGTTGCATGACCTTATCCTTCGTCGCCAAGGCAGGTGCCCTGCTGGTGTTCTTCGGCAGTGTGCTGTTCGTGCACCTGCGCGGCAAGGCGCGCCTGCCGGTGCTGCGCCAGTTCGTCAACCATTCGGCGTTGTTCGCCCCCTACAACAGCCTGATGTACCTGTTCTCCGGCGTGCCCTCCAAACCCTACCTGGACCGCCAGCGCTTCCCGGAGCTGGACGTGCTCAAGGATAACTGGGAGGTGATCCGCGAGGAGGCCATGCGCCTGTTCGACGAGGGTTACATCCGCGCCGCGGAGAAAGACAACGACGCCGGCTTCGGCTCCTTCTTCAAGAAGGGCTGGAAGCGTTTCTACCTGAAGTGGTACGACAAGCCGCTGCCGTCGGCGGAGGCGCTCTGCCCCAAGACCGTCGAACTGGTCAGCGGCATCCCCAACGTCAAGGGCGCGATGTTCGCCCTGTTGCCCGGCGGCAGCCATCTGAACCCGCACCGCGACCCGTTCGCAGGCTCGCTGCGTTACCATCTGGGGCTGTCCACCCCCAACTCGGACAATTGCCGCATCTACGTCGACGGCCAGCCGTACGCCTGGCGTGACGGCGAGGACGTGATGTTCGACGAGACCTTCGTGCACTGGGTCAAGAACGAGACCGAGGTCACCCGCGTGATTCTGTTCTGCGACGTCGAGCGCCCGCTCAACAGCCCGCTGATGACCCGCATCAACCGCAAGGTCAGTGCCTTCCTCGGCCGCGCCACCGCGCCACAGAACACCGATGACGAACGCGTCGGCGGGATCAACCAGGCCTATGCCTGGAGCAAGCGCTTCAGCAATGTCATCAGCACTCGCGTCAAGCAGTTCAAGCGCGCCAACCCCAAGGCCTACCGCGTGCTGCGGCCGGTGTTGGCGGTGGTGGTCGCCTACGCGCTGTACCGCTGGTTGTTCTGAATTGCATGGGCAGGCTCGCTCCTCGTGGGAGCGGGCTTGCCCCGCGATGATTCCACCGCTATATTCCGAAACACTCACTTCCCAGAAGACCTGTTCATGCCAGCCATCCCTTCCACCACCGCTTACGTTCTCGCGCCTGTCGCGGGCGTGGTCGTGCGTGGCAGCCAGCAGCCGGCCATGATCAGTCACTACCCACCACCTGTCAGTGGCGTCGTAGGCGGCGTAGCTCCGCCCGCTCGCGCAGTCGTGGTGCTGGGCTGACTGGCCGCTGGCCGTCTCCCCACCGCACGCGCACCCTACTGAACACGGTCGGCCATCCCCTCGTTATGCGATAGGCCCTCCGTACGGCTCATTTGCCCGTAAACAGGTGGCAATACATGTCTGTCTTATCCAAAGCATCCGTGGCCTCGGCGGCCACCACCAGCCTGTTCGTCCTGCTGTGGAGCAGCGGGGCGATCGTCTCCAAACTTGGCCTGGCCCAGGCCAGCCCGTTTGCCTTCCTGCTGTTGCGCTCGGCGCTGGCGCTGTGCGGCCTGCTGCTGATCAGCCCGCTGCTCGGGTTGCGCTGGCCGCGCAGCCGTGGCGCGATCCTGCGGGCCCTGGGCACGGGGGGCGTGCTGCTCGGCGCCTACCAGATCTTCTACCTGCTGGCGTTGAACACTCACGTCACCCCTGGCGTCATGGCCACGGTGATGGGCGTGCAGCCGATCCTCACCGTGGTCCTGATGGAGCGCCAGCGTTCCTTCAGCCGCTTGTTCGGCCTGGCGCTTGGGCTGGCCGGGTTGGTGATGGTGGTCTATCAGGGCATCAACTTGGGCGGGGTTTCGCTCGCCGGCATGTTGTTCGCCCTGCTCGCGCTGGCCAGCATGACCCTGGGCTCGATCCTGCAAAAGCGCATCACCGACAACCCCATGGGGACCTTGCCGTTGCAGTATCTGGCCGGGTTTGCCCTGTGCGCGGTGTTCGCGCCGTTCCAGGCGTTGCACGTCGAATGGAACATGCACTTCATCGGCGCCCTGTTGTGGATGGGGCTGGTGGTATCGCTGCTGGCGACCCTGTTGTTGTACCGGCTGATCGCCAGGGGCAACCTGGTCAACGTCACCAGCCTGTTCTACCTGGTGCCGGCGGTGACCGCAGTGATGGACTTCATCATCTTCGGTAACCGCCTGGCGCTGTTGAGCCTGCTGGGGATGGGGCTGATCGTGGTCGGGCTGTTGTTCGTGTTCCGCAAGCCGGCGTTGCGCGCAGCCGAGGCGTAAACCGGTAGGCGCCAGCCTTGCTGGCGAACGCAGCCGCATTCGCCAACAAGGCCTGTCACGCTCTGGCAGGTTTCAACACCAGCCAGAGCGCCGCGCCAATCAACACCCCACCATACAGATGCGCCATCGACAGTGGCTCATCCAGCAGCCACGCCCCCCATAGCACCCCGAACACCGGAATCAGGAAGGTCACGGTACTGGCCTTGACCGGCCCGATCTCGGCCAGCAGGCGGAAGTACAGGATGTAGGCGAAGGCGGTGCACAGCAGCCCCAGGCCCAGTAGCGACAACCACACCTCCCAACCACCCCAGCTGGCCGGTGGTTGGGTCAGTGCGCTCCAGGCGAACAGCGGGCTGAGCAACAGTGTGGCCCCCAGCATGCTGCCCAGCGCCGACAGCCGGCTGTCCAGCCCGGCGACCCAGCGCCGCGCGAGAAAGCCCGCGAACCCATAGCAGGTGGTCGCCGCCAGGCACGCCAAGGCGCCCTGCACCAGGGCCATGTCCAGCGCCACCGGGCCTGCACCGCTGAGGATGCCGACACCGAACAGGCCGAGGAAGATCCCGCACAGCTTGGGCAGGGTCATGGCCTCGCGGAAGAACAAGGCCCCGATCAGCACCCCCATCAACGGCGTGGTGGCGTTGAAGATCGCCGAGTAACCGGCCGGCAGCACCTGTGCGGCCACCGAATAGAAGGTCGCCGGAATCCCGGAGTTGATCATCCCCAACACCAGGCAGGCCCCCAGCTTGCCGTTGAAGTCCCAGCGCACCCGTGCCGCGGCAAGAATCGCCACCAGGCCCAGGCAGGCGATGGACACCCGGAAGAACGCCGTCGGCACTGTGCCGAGCTCGGGGGCGATGATGCGCATGAACAGGAAACTCGCCCCCCAGACGGCAGCGAGGGTCAGCAGGCGGGCAAGGGCGGTAGGGCTCACGGTGATCTCCGGCGGTAGGGCAGGGGCGCGAGTGTACGTCAGGGGACGGGCGGGATTCTTGTGCTTTCTTGCTGTGTAAACGGGTGGGGCGGTTCGCCGGCAAGCCAGCTACTAGCGGATCGCGGGGCTGGCTTGCCGGTGAGTGGAATGGGCTAAGCTCAGCGCTGCACCCTGCACCGGAGGCCCCGCATGACCCAACCCTGGCCCGCCGCCGAGATCGCCCGCGTGATCCTCGACGGTTTCGACGACTACCGCGAGCATTTCCGCCGCATCACCCTCGGTGCCCGCGAGCGCTTCGAGCAGGCGCGCTGGCAGGACATCCAGCGCGCGGCGGCGGCGCGCATCAACCTGTACGAAGAGAAGGTCGCCGAGGCCAACAGCTGGCTGCGCAAAGGGTTCGAGGCGCACACGCTGCTGGACGTCGAGCAGTGGCCGCTGGTCAAGAACGCCTATATCCGCCTGATCGACCCGCGCCTGGACGACGAGTTGTCGGAAACCTGGTACAACTCGTTGTTCTGCAGCCTGTTCAGCCATGACCAGATCAGCGACGGCTGCATGTTCATCCACACCACCCGGCCTTCGATGCGCAGCCACGAGCGCGCGGCGCAGACGCGCACCTATGGGCTGGCGGACGGGCTCAAGGGGTTGTTGCGGGCGATCTTCGCCGACTACGCGTTCGATGTGCCCTATGGCGACCTGGAATCCGACCTGTCGCGCCTTGAAGAGCAGCTGCGCGAGTGCCTGCCCGACTGGGTCTGCAAGGATCCGCAGCTCAACGTCGAGCTGTTCACCCCGGTGCTTTACCGCAACAAGGGTGCCTACCTGGTCGGCCGTCTGTACACCCCCGACGAACAGTGGCCGCTGGTAATCCCGCTGCTGCACCGCGAAGGGCACGGGATAGAGGCGGACGCGCTGATCACCGACGAAGCCGAAGTGTCGATCATCTTCTCCTTCACCCGCTCGTACTTCATGGTCGACGTGCCGGTGCCGGGCGAGTTCGTCAATTTCCTCAAGCGCATCCTGCCGGGCAAGCACATCGCCGAGCTGTACACCTCGATCGGCTTCTACAAGCACGGCAAGTCGGAGTTCTACCGTGCCCTGATCAACCACCTGGCCGGCAGCGACGACCGCTTCGTCATGGCCCCGGGGGTGCGTGGCATGGTCATGAGCGTGTTCACCCTGCCGGGCTTCAACACTGTGTTCAAGATCATCAAGGACCGCTTCTCACCGTCGAAGACCGTCGACCGCGCCACGGTGATCGAGAAGTACCGCCTGGTGAAGAGCGTCGACCGTGTCGGGCGCATGGCCGATACCCAGGAGTTCGCCGATTTTCGCTTCCCGCAGGGCAAGTTCGACCCCGAGTGCCTGGCCGAGCTGCTGGAGGTGGCGCCCTCCACCGTGAGCCTGGAAGGCGATACAGTGCTGATCCGCCACTGCTGGACCGAACGGCGCATGACCCCGCTCAACCTGTATCTGGAGCATGCCAGCGAGGGCCAGGTGCTGGAGGCGCTGGAGGACTACGGGCTGGCCATCAAGCAGCTGGCGGCGGCGAACATCTTCCCGGGTGACATGCTGCTGAAGAATTTCGGCGTCACCCGCCATGGCCGGGTTGTTTTCTACGACTACGACGAGATCAGTTTCCTCACCGAGGTCAACTTCCGGCATATCCCGCCGCCGCGCTACCCGGAGGATGAGATGTCCGGGGAGCCGTGGTATTCGATTGGGCCGCACGATGTGTTTCCCGAGGAGTTCCCGCCATTTCTGTTCGCCGATATCGGCCAGCGGCGCTTGTTCAGCCGTTTGCACGGGGAGTTGTATGACGCTGACTACTGGAAGGGGTTGCAGGAGGCGATCCGGGCGGGGAAGGTGATCGATGTGTTTCCGTATCGGCGCAGGGGGCGCTGAGAGTGGTTCGCTCACGGCGCGGATTCCTGGTAGGAGCTTTAGCCGCGATACAGGCAACGTGGTAGCTGGCACCTGCTTCGCGGGTGATCGCGGCTCAAGCCGCTCCTACAAAGGTCTCGCCAATCAATTGGTTATGGTTTTCTCCGTGAAAGCCGGCTTGCCGGCGAACAGGGCATTCAACGCTTCAGACACTTCATTTCACTGAAATCCGCCCGAACCTTGCCTAGCTGCTGTTGCAGGTGCTGACGCTGCGCCGGGCTGCTCTGCTTCATCAGGTCCACCAGCAGGCTGCGCGCCTCCTGCTCGCTGCTCTGGAACGCCTGGCGGTATTCCGGCGTCCACAGGCTCTCCTTGCGCTGCAGCAACTGCGCAAGGCGCGGTTCGAAGCTGGTGTCGCCCCGCTGGTTGAGCGCCAGCATCAGCTGTTGCTGCCAGTGGGCGCGGTTGGCGATCCACTGGCGGTTCTGGTCGCCCAGGGCCTGGGACCAGCGCATCACCCGCTGGTACTGCTCGGTGCTGAGCTCGCCCAGCCAGGGCTCCAGGCGCTTCTGCATGCGTGCGGCGCGCTGTTCGATCTGCTTGATCAGCGGTGTGTCGGCGTAGGCTTTCTGGCGTTTGGCGATATCGGCGCGAAACGCCTGGCGCATCTCGGCCACCTGCTGGTCGTTCATGCCGCGCAGCAGTTCGGTGGCCGACGGGGTGATGGCGGCAGCGACTCTGCCGATGGCCTGGCGTGCCTCGTGGGCGCGCTGTTGCAAGGCGTCATCGGTCACCGCGTCGTTGGCGACCATCGAGCGCACCTGGTCGAGCCAGTCGAGGTAGCCGGGCAGCTGCGTGCGGCAGTGCCAGGCCAACTGCTCCTTGAGCCGTTCGTCGAGCAAACGCTTTTGTTCGCGGTTCATGTCCAGATAGTCGCCCAGCGACCAGGGCACCAGGTGGTCCAGGTTGCGGTAGGCCAGGTCGATGCGGTTGCAGGCCGCCAGGGCGAGGGCGACACCGACGGCGATGAGCAGGCGCTTGAGCATGGGGTGGGTCCTTGCAGGGCTGGCCAGGCGGTGGACGCAAGGGGCGCGCGGCGGTTCCGGCGAATGGACGCTCGGGCAGCCGGGCGGGTCAGGTGTTAGAATAGCCGCCTTGTCTTGAGGATCTTCGGAAATGGCTCTGCTTGGGCGTTACAACAGTTTGCAAATCGTGAAGCACGTGGAATTCGGCCTGTACCTGGACGGCGGTGCCGACGGGGAAATCCTGCTGCCACGGCGTTACTTCCCCAAGGACGCCGAGCTCGAACTCGACGACTGGCTCAACGTGTTCATCTACCTCGACAGCGAAGACCAGCTGATCGCCACCACCGAAAAGCCGAAAATGCAGGTGGGCGAGTTCGCCAGCCTCAAGGTCAAGGACATCAACGGCGCCGGCATCTTCCTCGACTGGGGTCTCTCGAAGGACCTGCTGATGCCGTACTCGGAGGAGTCCAAGCCGCTGAAGATCGGCGACTACTGCGTGGTCCACGCCTACCTCGACAAACGCACCCGTCGCATCACCGCCACAGCCAAACTGGACCGCTACCTGGACCGCACCCCGGCGCAATACAAGGCCGGTCAGCCGGTCGAGCTGCTGGTGGCCGGCGAGACGCCCATGGGCTTCAAGGCGATCATCAACAATCGCCACTGGGGCCTGATCCACAAGAACGAGGTGTTCAAGTTCCTGCGTTCGGGCATGCACGAGAAGGGCTTTATCAAGGAAGTGCGCCACGACGGCAAGATCGCCCTGAGCCTGCAGCCGGTCGGCGAGGCGCTGGCCGACACCCTGCACGAGCAGATCATGCAACGCCTGGAAGCTGCCGGCGGTGTGCTGCCGGTGTGCGACAAGAGCGACCCGGCGGTGATCAGCCAGATGTTCAATGTCAGCAAGGGCAACTTCAAGAAGGCGATCGGCGCACTGTTCAAGCAGGGCCGGATCGTCATCCATGACGATCGCATCGAGCGCGCCTGATCAGGCCTGCACGAAGGTCCGGAAGTCCAGCTGCTCGCCACCCGGGCGGGTGTCGCGCAGCAGCGAGTCGCGGTCGGCGCTCAGGGCCAGGCTGATGGTGGAGCGGCGCTTGCCGGGGTGGCGCACTTCCATTTGCTCCTGATGCGCGCGCAGGAAGTTGACCGGCACCTTCAGGTGCTGCAGCTCGTCGGTTTCCGGGGTGTGCAGCAGCAGGTTGACCCAGTCGGGCTGGCCCTTGCGCAGCAGTGCCACCGGCACTTCGAACCACCACAGGTTGCGCTTCTTGTCGAGGATGGCGAACAGGGTGTTGTCGCGGTCGAGCACCGGCCGGGTCAGCGCCGCGTTGCGGCGGGCGATGGCGGTGGGTTTGTCGAGTTTCATGCAGGTTCCTGCGGGTTGACGCTAGAAAGGCCTGACATTGTGCTAGGTGGTGCGCAAAGGGGCAAGCTCACCACCAAACCTGTAGGAGCCGGCTTGCCGGCGAAAGGGCCGGTACAGTCAACACGCCAACATGCCCCCTTGTTTGCCATTCGGCAGGTGCGTTTCGAACAAATTGAAACTCTGGCGCATGCCTGCGAGTCGACCTGTTGTCGACACGATTCCCCGTGTCTTTTGCGCAAGGAGTTCTCCCATGAGCGGCACCAAAGACAAAGCGAAAGGGCTGGCCAACGAGGCCGTGGGCAACATCAAGCAGGGCGTTGGCAAGGCCACCGGCAACGACCGGTTGCGCGCCGAAGGCAAGGCTCAGGAAATCAAAGGCGAAGCGCAGCAGGCGGTGGGTAAGGTCAAGGATGCGGTGAAGAAGCCTTGATAATGCGCTGATCCACGCTTTGTGTAGGAGCCAGCTTTGCTGGCGATCAGGTTTGACGCTGTTCGCCAGCAAGGCTGGCTCCTACGGTTAGTCATCTCGGTTGTAGCCGTTTTCTTGCAATTGGCGTTGAGTAGTCACAGCTCGGGCGCGGTCTATTAGACTTGTCCGTATTGCCACGACGATCAAGCGGCGAAAGGAGACGCTATGATTTTCCCCGAGCTGCGCGGCTTGCCCCTGCACCGCGTGCTGGTGCGCACCGTCAAGGAATTCCTCGACGACGAGATGTCCACCTATGCCAGCGCGCTGGCCTACCAGATGCTGTTCTCGCTGTTCCCCTTCCTGTTGTTCCTGATCGCCCTGATCGGTTTCCTGCACCTGCCGGACTTCTTCTCCTGGCTGCGCCTGCAGTCAGAACTGGTGCTGCCACCCCAGGCCCTGGAGCAGGTCAACCCGGTGATCGACCAGTTGCAGCAATCGAAGGGTGGTTTGCTCTCGGTGGGTATCGTGATCGCCCTGTGGACGGCCTCGGCCGGCGTGCGCCTGATGATGAGCGCGATGAACGCCGCCTACGATGTGCCCGAAGGGCGGCCGGTGTGGAAGCGCTTCCCCTTGTCGATCATCTACACCGTCGGCATTGCCGGCATGCTGCTGGCGGCGGCCGCGCTGATGGTGCTGGGGCCGCAGGTGATGGAATGGATCGCCTCGCAGGTGGGGCTGGAAGAGGCGGTGGTCGTGGTGTGGACCATCTTGCGCTGGCCGGCGATCATCATCCTGATGATGGTGGCAGTGGCCTTGATCTACTACGTCATGCCCGATGTGAGGCAGAAATTCCGTTTCATCACCCCTGGCTCGGTGCTGGCGGTGGTGGTGTGGATCGTCGCCTCCCTGGGCTTTGCCTACTACGTGAAGACGTTCGCCGACTACAACGCCATGTACGGCAGTATCGGTGCGATCATCGTGCTGTTGCTGTATTTCTACATTTCCGCCGCCGTGCTGCTGTTGGGGGCGGAGATGAACGCAGTGATCGAGCACATGTCGGCCGAAGGCAAGAACCCTGGCGAGAAGGACTTCGCGGGCGACCAGCACCGGGATACCATCACCGTGCTCGGCCATGAGCATCCCGTCGAACACGCACCCCAGACCCGCGAGCCGAATACCTGATGATCCGTGACATTCTCAAGATGGGCGATGAACGCTTGCTGCGCATCGCCCCGCCGGTCCCCGAGCACATGCTGGGCAGCCCTGAGCTGCGCCAGCTGATCGACGACATGTTCGAAACCATGGCCCATGTCGGTGGCGTGGGCCTGGCCGCGCCGCAGATTGGCATCGACCTGCAATTGGTGATCTTCGGCTTCGAGCGCAGCGAGCGCTACCCGGATGCCGAAGCCGTGCCCCGGACCATTCTGCTCAACCCGGTGATCACACCGATGTCCACCGAGGTCGAGGATGGCTGGGAGGGCTGCCTCTCGGTGCCGGGGCTGCGCGGCGTGGTGCCGCGCTACAAGCACATCAGCTATACCGGCGTCGATCCGGACGGCAACCCGATCGATCGCTTTGCCGATGGCTTCCATGCGCGGGTGGTGCAGCACGAATGCGATCACTTGATCGGTCGCCTGTACCCTTCGCGTATTCAGGACTTCAGCAAGTTCGGCTACACCGAGGTGCTGTTCCCCGGGCTTGATGTGGCCGACGATTGATTTCGCACCATCGCCAGCAGTGGCTTGCTGCGCTGGTAGCGGGCCAGGCGCGAGGCCAGCGCCTCGGGCAGGGTGCTGGTGAGGGTAAAGCCCAAACGCTGGTAGAACGCTTGCAAGTCTGGGTGGCAGAACAGCCAGGTCGGGCCCGGGCGGCCTGTCAAAGCCGCTTCCACCAGGCACGATGCGACCTGCCGTCCACGCCACTGCGGTGCGACGAACAGGCCGGTAAGCCAGTGCCCTTGTGCCACAGCCTGCAGGGTCATACCTCCAACGATTTCATCGGCACGGGCCACCCACAGCTCCCCCTCGCCGCTGGCGCGCATGCGCGAGCCGTGCCGGCGATAGAAGTGCTCCAGCAGGCGACGTTGCAACTGTGGAAGGGCTATGCAGGTCAACGCTGTCAAAAAGTGTTCTCCCCGTAGGAGCCGGCTTGCCGGCGAATACGCCGGAACAGGCACTTTCCTGTTCGGCCCCTGAACGCCAGGCCGCGCTTTGTCGCAGATTGTTGCAAATCCGGCAAGGGTGAATATCCGACGCTAGGGTTCAACTATTCCGGGCGGGGAGTAGACTTTCCCTCATCCCCCCGGCAGTACGATAAAGCGGGATCGGTACTTCGTGTCATCCCAGCAGTCGATGACAACTTCTCCGGGCCATTGACGGCATCAGAAGTCACGCGATCAGCTTGATAGCCATCAAGGTCGATATCCATGAAAGCCTTACTGATTCTTGCATTGGTCGGTATGTCCCCGTTCGCCGTCGCGGACCAGGCCAAGACCGCAGACACCCAACCCGCCGTCGAGCAGTACGACTATTCCACCAACCTCGACATCAAGCGCGTGATCAGCTTGTCGACCATCCCCAACGTGTGCGAAGTGGTGCCTGCCACCATGACCTACGAGGACCACCAAGGGCAGGTGCACACCCTCCAGTACCGCGCCTTGGGTGAGGGTTGCCGGTTGAATTGAGCCGTGCAACAGGGGGCATGGTGGCGGGGCAACCCCAAGCCGTGCGCAATCCCTGTGGGAGCGGCCTTGTGTCGCGAATGGGCTTGCATGGCAGCCCCAGGTTTCGGTGTTGCTGCAAAGGTCGCCGGGGCCGCTTTACGGCCCTTTCGCGACACAAGGCCGCCCTTACAGGGGCAGGTGTAGATCCCGAGCACCCTGCAAGACAGTTGCTCCCACAAGCTCCAGCCCCTGCTTCAACTGCGCCCGGCTGTGCGCCGCCGACAGGCTGACCCGCACCGCCCGTACGCTGTCCGTGCCCACCGCGAACACGCTAGCCGGCACAATCTCCACCCCTTGCGCCCGACACCGGGCAACCGCCGTCTCGGCTTCACCTGGCGTGGCCAGCCAGGCATGAGGTGATGGCACGCCAGTGATCGGCAGCGCATCCCCCAGCAGCGCCCGCGCCAGGCGCCAGCGTTCGCCAAGCTCTTCTCGTTGCCATGCCAGACGCCGGGCGGCGGTGCCGTCGGCGATCCACTGGCAGGCGATATGCAGGTTCAAGGGTGAGACCGACCAGTGGGTAGCCTGGGCGTAAGGGTCGATTTGCTCCAGCAACGCCGGTTGGGCCGCGATCCATCCCAGGCGCAGGCCGGCGGCCACGGTCTTGGACAGGCTGGTGATCAGTACGCCTCGACCCTCAAGCAACGGGTAGAGCGGTGGCTGATCGGTCAAGGCGCCATACACATCATCCTCGATCACCAGCAACGCATGACGTTTGGCGACCTCCGCCAGCGCCTGGCGCCGGGCTTCGTCCATGCAGGCCCCGGTCGGGTTGTGCAGGGTCGGGGTGGTCACCAGTATCCTCGCACCACTGGCCCGTGCGACGCGGTCCAGCTCGTCCGGGCGCAGGCCCTGGTCATCCAAGGCCACGCCATGCACCGGCAGGCGCAGCTGGCGGCAAGCCGCCTTGATGCCTGGGGCAGTCAGCGCCTCGACCATCACTGGCTCCCCCGCCTGGCACAACGACTGCAGCACCAGGGTCAGGGCCTGTTGGGCACCACCACAGAGCAGTACCTCTTCTGGTGCCAGGTCCAGGCCGCGATTGGCCAGCCAGCGGGCTCCTTGAATGCGCCCCAGCATCAGCGGGTCGGGCCCCAGGTAATGGTCGAGCAGGGCGGTTTCTCCCTGTTCGAGCAAGCCGCGCAGGCTCTGTTCGAGGTCGCGATTGTGCGGATCGGCCACGGGCACGTTGGTCGACAGGTCGATCACCGGATGCTGGCGATCGGGCTGCTTGAGGCGGAACAACGTCGCCTCCTTGCTCCCCGCCAGCACATAGGTGCCGCGACCCACCTCGCCGGAAACCAGATGGCGCGCCGCCGCTTCGCGGTAGGCCTGCTGCGTGGTGCTGGGGTTGAGCCCCAGGGCCCAGGCCAGGCGCCGTTGCGGTGGCAGGCGCTGGCCTACCGTGAGTTCGCCGCGCTCGATGGCGTCGGCGATGGCATCGACCAGCGCCAGGTAGCGGGGCTTGCCGTCGTCTTGCAGGAGGGGCGTCCACACGAAATTGCTACCCATGCAATATAACTTTGGACCCATACAATGCCCGGCGCTTAGCATCGGTTCAACCCCAACCGATGAAGGATGCCCGCCATGTTCGACCTGCCCGCCCTGCGCGAAGCCGCCACGTTCGTCCACCAGCATGTTCCGCCAACCCCGCAGCACGCCTGGCCGCTGCTGGCTGAGCGGTTGGGCTGCCAGGTCTGGGTCAAGCACGAGAACCATGCGCCCACCGGTGCCTTCAAGGTACGCGGTGGCCTGGTCTACGTGCGCGCACTGCTGGCCAGCGGCCAGGTGCCGCGTGGGCTGGTCACCGCGACCCGAGGCAATCACGGCCAGAGCATGGCCCTGGCGGCGCGCCAGGCGGGCCTGCCGCTGGTGATCGTGGTGCCGAAAGGCAACTCCCGCGAGAAGAACGCCGCCATGCGCGCACTGGGCGCCGAGTTGGTGGAGCACGGTGTCGACTTCGATGTGGCACGAGAGGAGGCGGCGCGGATCGCCGAGGCCCGTGGCTATGCGATGGTGCCGTCGTTCCACCCGGAGCTGGTGCGAGGCGTGGCCACCTACGCCCTGGAGCTGTTCGAGGCGGTAAGCGCGCTGGATTGCGTGTACGTGCCCATTGGCATGGGCTCGGGCATCTGCGGGCTGATCCAGGCGCGCAACCTGCTGGGGCTGGACACCGAGATCGTCGGCGTGGTCTCCAGTGCTGCGGACGCCTATGCCCAGAGCTTCGAGCAGGGGCGCATCGTCACCACCGCCACCGCAGACACGTTCGCCGACGGCATGGCCTGCCGCGTGCCTCATCCGGAGGCGTTCGCCCTGGTTCGCGAAAATGCCGCGCGCATCGTGCGGGTAGATGACCGCGAAATCGCGGCCGCCATGCGCCTGTACCACGAAGCCACCCACAACACCGCCGAAGGCGCCGGCGCCGCGGCCTTGGCGGCGTTGCTGCAGGAGCGCGAACGTCAGGTCGGCAAGCGCGTCGCGGTGGTGCTCAGTGGGGCGAATGTGGATCGGGCGCGATATGCGCAGGTCTTGGCGGGGGAGGAATATGCCTGAATAGGTATGGATGCAAATTCAGCCTGTACGCTCCGTCTACCCTCGGGTTCAATGGGCACCCCCGAATTCGTCCAGAGTGTGCCATGCCCTTCTCCAACGGTTTCCTGCTCAGCCTGTCCCTTTGCCTGGATATCGGCATCGCCAACATCGCCATGATCACCCTGGCCATGCAGCGCGGGTTCCTCCAGGGGTTCTGGCTGGGCCTGGGCACCTGCGTCGGCGACCTGGTCTACGCGATTGCCGCGTTGGCCGGCATGACCGTGCTGCTGCAGTTCGAAAGCGTGCGCTGGACCCTGTGGCTGGGCGGCTCGGCGCTGCTGGTGTGGTTCGCCCTGAAGATGCTGCTGGCGGCCTGGCGCGGCGGGCACCTGGAGTCGCGGGGCGAGGTGGTGGTGGAGTCGGGCTGGCGCGAGTTCCTGCGCGGGATCTTCCTGGCCATGTCCTCGCCCAGCGCCATCCTCTGGTTCGCGGCGGTGGGTGGGGTGCTGATCTCCAGGTCCGGTGGCGGCAGCCTGCTCGACGCTGGGTTGTTCCTGGGGGGCTTCTTCGCCGCCGGGCTGGTCTGGTGCCTGTCGCTGTGCGGTATCGCCAGCCATGGCGGGCGCCTGCTCGGTGATCGGCTGCTGACGTGCTCCTACCTGCTGTCGGCGGCCATTTTCTGCTATTTCGCGGTGTATGTGATTGTCTCCGGTTATCGCGAATTCATCCTCACTGCATCCGTTTGAGTGTTCGTTGCAGATGTGTGGTGCGAACTTTTGCGCCGTTTTTGTTTATAAATTTGTTTATATATTTCTAGGTTTGTGGGGCACCTCCTACTTTGTACTGGGAAGCGTCTTATTGATTGTTTTGCGTGGGCAATTATTTGTCGTTATTTAATATAAAAATAAATTGAAATAAATTCGCGTTTCTCTTTTTAAATCATTTGCTTGTGTATGGCTGCGCAAAAGTTGCGCACGTTCATTGCCTTATGCTTTGGGTACTTCTCAACGGCTTCAACGCGCCCCGTACTTGCACTTTTGTGTGGGTGCGGCGCCGTGAGCGTACCTGGCATAAGGATGGCGAATGTTCGGATCAGGAGATCAGCCCCGATTCAGCTTGCAGGTCCACGGTGTTCAAACGGACTTGCAAGTATTGCGTTTCACCGGCAGGGAGGCGCTCGGCACACCTTACCTGTTCAATGTCGAACTGGTCAGCGAAGACCCGGCCATCGACCTGGAACACCTGCTGCACAAACTGGCGACCTTGCAGATCGGCGGCGACGGCCAGTGCATTCACGGGCAGATCGCCTGCGTCGCCCAAGGCGATACCGGCGCCCGGCTGACCCACTACCGTCTGGAGCTGGTCCCGCGCCTGGCCTACCTCGAGTACAACCGCGACCTGCGCATCTTCCAGCAGCAGACCGTGCCGCAGATCATCGCCGCGGTGCTCAAGGCCCACGGCATTCTCACCGACGCCTACCGCTTCCAACTCGGCCCCACGGTCTACCCCAAGCGCGACTACTGCACCCAGTACGACGAGACCGACCTCGCGTTCATCCAGCGCCTGTGCGCGGAGGAGGGGCTGCACTACCACTTCGAGCACAGCCCCGACGGCCACCTGCTGGTGTTCGGCGACGACCAGAGCGCCTTCCCGCGCCTGGCCCGGCCGACCCGCTTCGCGCCCGACAGCGGCCAGGCCCGGGAGCAGGCGGTGGTCAACCAGTTCGGCGCCCGGGTGGCGGCCCGCACCGCCCGGGCCAGCCGGCGTGGCTACGACTTCGAAAAGCCCAACCTGGTGCTGCACGGCGCGCACCAGCCCAAGCTGCCCGTGCCCCAGCCGGACGTCGAGGACTACGGTTTTCCCGGGGATTTCACCGACCGCGACGGCGCTCGCCAAATGAGCCAGCGAGCCCTCGAAAGCCTCCGGGCCGACTACCTGCAAGCCGAAGGCAAGAGCGACCAGCCGGCCCTGCGCAGTGGCCATTTCTTCACCCTTGAAGCGCACCCACGCGATGCCTGGAACGCACTGTGGCTCCTGGCCGAGGTCACCCACGAAGGCCATCAGCCCCAGGTCCTGGAAGAGGCCGGCGGCGAAGGCGGGGCGGCGACCTGGCAGGGTTACCGCAATCAGTTCAAGGCGTTGCCCTGGGGCACTCCCTATCGGCCACCGGCGCCCGGCCAGCGGCCACGCATCCATGGCGCCCAGACCGCCAGGGTGACCGGCCCGGCAGGTGAAGAAATCCACTGCGATGCCCTCGGCAGGATCAAGGTGCAGTTCCACTGGGACCGCGACGGCCAGCGCGACGAAAAGACCAGCTGCTGGCTGCGCGTGGCCAGCAACTGGGCGGGCAACGGCTACGGCAGCCTGGTCATTCCCCGGGTGGGCATGGAAGTGCTGGTGGCGTTCCTCGACGGCGACCCCGACCGGCCAGTGGTCGCCGGCTGCCTCTACAACGCCGCGCACCTGCCGCCCCTGGAACTGCCGGCAAACAAGACCCGCAGTGTGTTCAAGACGGCCAGCTCGCCGGGGGCCGAGGGCTGCAACGAACTGCGCATCGAGGACCGCCAGGGGCAGGAGCAGATCTTCATTCACGCCCAGCGCGATTGGGAACAGAGCGTAGGCAACGACCAGCGCATTCAGGTCCGCAACGAGCGCCACGACACTGTGCACGGCGATGTCCACAGCGAGTACCACGCCCAGCAACACCGCACCGTGCATGGCGACCGCAAGACTGAGCTGCGCGGCGACGACCACCTGAGCATCACCAACTCCCGGCACATGAAGCTCGGCCAGGCGTTGCTGGTCGAGGCCGGGCAAGAGGTCCACCTGTCAGCCGGCAGGCGGTTGGTGCTCGATGCCGGCAGCGAGGTGGTGCTGCGCGCCGGGGGCGGTTTCGTGCGGGTCGATGCCAACGGGGTGACCATCGGCAAGGGGCTCTATGTCGATTCCAACGGCCAGGTCGCCGGCGGCACCCCGGCCATGCCGCTGCCACCGGGCGCCACCGCCCAGGCCGAGCAGGCCACGGCAGCTCGGCCGCTGACCCAGGCGCAGCTCGACACCTTCCGCCGCAGCGCCGCGTTCTGCGAAGAGTGCGAGCGGTGCAAGGAGGGTGCCTGTGGCCTGTGAAACCCTCACCCCCGAAGCCTGGCTCGCGGCCAATCCCCTGGCCGATGGCGAACGCCTGTACGCCATATTCGGCAGCGTCAGCGAAGCCGACGCGCTGGCGGCCTACCGCCGCCACGATGGTCTTCAAGTGCCCATGCCGTTGTGGAAAGGCACCCCCTACGCCGGCTGGCTCGAAGCCATGCCCTACCTGGTGGAAGCCGCGCCCCAGGGCGACTTCCTCACCTGGTGCGGCACTGCCCGCTGCCGTGACTGGGGCTGGCTGGCGGTGTCGTCGTACCCGCCCGCCCAGGTGTTCGACTACCTGCGCAGCCTGACCCAGGTGAAGCTGCCGGACGGCACCGCGGTGTTCCTGCGCCTGTGGGACGGCCACCAGTTGCTGGCCCTGCTCGACCACGAGCAGGCCGGGGCGCCTGCGTTGCTGCCGGTGTTCAGCCGGGTCTGGAGCAACGGCCAGGCGCGCCCATTGCGCCAGGCCGCACGCTTGAACATCGAGCCGTTTCCCTGGTGGCCGGTCAGCGCCGAACTGCTCGAGCACCTGCACCGGCGCGACCCCGGCCCGGTCATCGACAACCTCATGCAATGGCTGCGCGAGGTCCACCCCGATCTCTACTTCGCCCTCCCCGAGGCCACCCTGCGCTGCAAGGTCGAGCGCCTGGCCCTGGGTGCCCCGCTCGACACGCCAGCCATGGAACGGCTGCTGGCGCACGTGAACAAGGACATCACCCCATGAGCCTCCTCATCTACGCCAAGTTCCTCTACGACAACTTCGACGCCCACAAGCCCGACGGCCCGGCGCGGATAGACCACTTCCGCCAGCACAGCCTGGCCACTTTCGAGCAGTTGCAGGACACCCTGTGGCTGGGCTGGGCGCTGGACCTTGAGCAGGAGCTGCGCTTGAGCGACAGCGAGGGCAACGAGGTGATGCGCCAGGCCAAGGGGCTGGGGGCACGCGCGATCACTGGCTACGCCAACTGCCCGGCCAATGGCGTGCTGAACATCGTGCACCGCTTCGAGAGCCTGGCCTTCGTGCCCATCGGTGGCACGCCCTACGAACTGGTGGAGCAAGTGCCGCCAGGCCAGGCCCCGCAGCGTTTCGAGGGCCTGCTCGACGAGCACGGCCGGGCCACCATCAGCGGCTGCCATGCCAACCGCCGCTACACGCTGCTGTTCCACCCCAAGGTCGGCCCGGCCGAAATCCAGGCGCTGCACGGCTCCTACGACGGCCTGCTCGACCAGCTCAAGGGCTGGCTCGACAGCGAGTGGGCCGAGCGCATTGGCCCGCACTGGGACCGCATGCCGCCGGTGGGGTCGTGGCAGCGCTTGAAGGACATCAACTCGGCGATGTACGAGGGTGTCAGCAGCGCGTTGATGAACCTGCTCGACGACCTCAAGACCCTGGTCAAGCTGCTGTTCAACCTCGATGGTGCCCGCGACAAGCTGTTGCAGCACATCAGCGAGGCGGACTTCCAGAAGCTCAAGGCCCAGGCGGCCAGCCTGCTGCATACCGCCAACCTGATGCTTCACGACGAGCTGCTGATGTTCTTCTATGCCACCGCGATCCTGCAGTGGCTCGCCCTGACCCCGCCCGAATGGCAGGCCCAGGCCTACGCCATGCTCAATGCCGGCCTGCTGCTCGACGTGTTGCTGGGCATCGTGCTGTCCGGAGGCTTGGGCCTGGCGTTCCGGCTTACCGCCAAGGCCCTCAAGCACGCTGGCGGTTTCGCCAGCGACCTGCTCGCAAGCCTGCAACGGCTGATCGACCTCAGCCGCGACCACGCCCTGGCGGCCCATGCCCGCCTGGCCAAGCCGCTGCTGACGGGCGGCAGCGTCGAGGTCAACAGCGCGGCCAAGGTGCCGCTGGCCATCAAGAGCGCCCCGCAAGACCTCGACATGCTGGTGGACGACGCCGTCTCGGTGGTGCGCGGCAAGCGTCAGGCTACTCTGCGGGTGGAGCCGGAAGCGGACCTGCCCGACGCCCCCAGCCAGCCCCGCACCCCCAGCGACAAGCCTGCCCAGCGCGCCGACGAGACCGTCACAAACCGTTGCCCGGTGTCGATGGTCACCGGCGAGGAGCTGCTCACACTGCAGGATGCCGAGTTGTTCGGCGTGCTGCCGCTGGCCTGGGTGCGGATGTACCGCACCAGCGCGGCCGAGATCGACCACGGCCTGGGCCCCGGATGGAGCCACAGCCTGTGCCACCAGCTGCAGGCCGACGGCCAGGGCGTGGTGTGGTGCGACCACGAGAACCGTCGCACCCGCTTCCCGATGCCCGACAGCCGCCGCCCATTCATCTGCAACAGCCTGAGCAACGCGGCGATCTTCCTCGGTGAGGCCGAGGGCGAGCTGGTGATCGCCGAGGCCGGCGAGCGCCCGCGCTACCTGCATTTCATCGACGGCCGCCTGGTGGCCCTGAGCGACGCCTACGGCAACCGCCTCGCCCTGGGCCATGACCGCGCCGGGCGCCTGGAGCATGTCGACAACGGCGCCGGCAACCGCCTGTACCTGGCCTACCAGGCCAGCCGCCTGGTGGCGCTGGAGCTGCAGGTGCGCCAGCCGCTGCTGGATGCGAAGGGCCGCGAGCAGTCGCCCTGGGTGTGCGTGGCGACCCTGGCCAGCTACCACTACAACGACGCCGGGCAACTGATCGAGGCGGGCAACGGCCTGGACGAGCGTGAGCGCTACCGCTACGACGCCGCCAACGTCATCCTCGAGCGGCGGCTGGCGGGCGGCGCGGCGTTCTACTGGGAATGGGAGGGCGAAGGCAAGCAGGCCCGCTGCGTGCGCCACTGGTCCAGCGTGCCGGGCCTGGAGGCGCGCTACCAGTGGGATGGACTGGGCGCCGTCACGGTGCATAACGCCGACGGCAGCCAGCAGGTCTTCCAGCACGACGACAAGGCCCGGCTGGTGCGCCAGGTCGACGCCGATGGCGCCGAGCACCACAAGACCTACGACGCTCACGGCCGCTTGATAGCCGAGCGCAATCCGCTGGGCGCCGAAACCGTCTACAGCTACGACGACGCCGGGCACTTGCTGTCGGTGCGGCCCGAAGACGGCGAGGCGACCCACTACCACTACCGCGACGGCCATGTCTGCGAAGTACGCCGTGGCCAGGCTCGCTGGCTGTACCAGCGCAATGCCCAGGGTGACGTGATCCGCCAGACCGACCCGTGCGGGCAGGTCACCGGTTACCTGTACGACCCGCAGGGTCGCCTGGTCGGCATCCGCCAGGCCGACGGCAGCCTGCACGAGCTGGGCTGGAGCGCCGCCGGGCAGCTGGTCAGCGAAGCCCTGCCGGGCGGCGGCTCGCGGCGCTACCGCTACGACGCCCTGGGCCGGTTGGTGATGCGCCAGCGCGAGAACGCCGCGGTCACCCAGTACAAGTGGGACCTGGCCGGGCGCCTGAGCGAGGTGTCGTTGCCCGGTGGCGGCGTGCGCCGCTATGAATACAACGCCTATGGCCGGGTGACCGCCCAGCGCGACGAACTGGGGCGGGTGACCCGCTTCGAATACGACGACGGGCTGCACCTGCCGTCCCGGCGCATCGACCCGGATGGCAGCTTTCTCAGCTACCGCTACGACAACGCCCAGTTGCAATTGTCGGAGGTGGTCAACGAGCGTGGCGAACGCTACCGCCTGGCCTACCACCGCAATGGCCTGCTCGCCGAGGAGACCGGCTTCGACGGGCAGGTCACCCGCTACCGCTACGACCCCAACGGCCAGTTGCTGGAAAAGACCGAGCACGGCGAGGCCGGTGAGCCGTGGCTGACCCGCTACACACGGGACAAACGGGGCCGGTTGCTGGTCAAGACCCTGCCCGACGGGCAGCAGATCAAGCACAGCTACGATGCCCTCGGCCGCCTGGTGCAGGTGGATGACGGCCACTGGCCGCTGGCCTACACGTATGACCTGTGCGACCGCCTGGTAACCGAGCACCAGGGCTGGGCGACCCTGCACTACGGTTACGACGCCATGGGCCGGATCAGCCACTGCCGGCTGCCCGACGGCAGCCGCCTGGGCTACCGCTACCAGCCCGGCGACTACCTGCAGGCCATCGACCTCGACGGCCAGCGCCTGACCACCCACCGCACCCACCTTGGCCGCGAAGTGGCCCGCCAGCAGGGCGACCTGCTCAGTCAGTTCCAGTACGACGGCCAGGGCCGCCTGCTGGCCCAGCGTGTCGATCGCAAGGAAGGCTCGGTGTTCCTGCGGCGTTACCACTACGACGACTGCGGCAACCTCACCCGCCTGGAAGACACCCGCCGCGGCACCCGCACCTACCAGTACGACCCCCTGGACCGCCTGACCGCCGTGCGCGGCGAGCTGGCCGAGTACTTCGTCCACGACCCCGCCGGCAACCTCCTGGCCCAGAGCGGCCTGCGCGGCGACCCGCGCGATGTGCGGGTCGAGGCCAACCGCCTGCTGATGCACGGCGACAGCCACTACGACTACGACCGCTTCGGCAACCAGGTGAGCGAGCGCCGCGGCCATGGCCAGCAGTTGGTCACCCGCTACCACTACGACAGCCAGCACCGCTTGGCCTGCGTCGACCTACCCGACGGCCGCCAGGCCCGCTATCGCTACGACGCTTTCGGCCGCCGCGTGTCCAAGGCCGTCGGCGACACCGTCACCACGTTCATCTGGCAGGGCGAGCGCCTGCTGGCCGAGCACTGCCAGGGCCGCTGGCGCAGCTACGTCTACGAACCCGGCGGCTTCCGCCCCATGGTGATGCTGCTGCGCGACGGCGACGGTCCCGCCGAAACCCTGCACTACCACCTCGACCACCTCGGCACGCCCCAGGAGTTGACCTCGAGCAGCGGGCGCGTTCGCTGGTCGGCGCGCTACCGCGCCTATGGCCTTGTCCTGCGCCTGGACGTGGACCACATCGACAACCCCCTGCGATTCCAGGGGCAGTACTACGATGAAGAAACCGGGCTGCATTACAACCGACACCGTTATTACAACCCACAGACAGGGCGGTATCTAACGCCGGATCCGATTGGATTGGCGGGTGGGGTCAATGGGTACTTGTATGGTGTGAATCCGACGGGGTGGGTGGATCCGTTGGGGTTGTCGTCGGTTTGTCCGGAGATATGTAGTTATAAAGGAATTTCTATTAAGGCGGGTATAAAAGATCATTTGTCAAAATTTGATGGGTACTCCGTAAAGCCCGGAGTGAAAGGGGTGCATGACAGAGAGGAGTTCATGAGGGCTGTTGATGATCTAGGTTTGCATGTGCTCTCGGAGCGGGCTGGCCCGCCAGGGATTTCTGAGATTACTTACGGTAGGGATAAACTGACATCTGCGTTGGAAGTTGTAGGTATTAAAAAGTTCGATAATCCTAAGACTGTATATGATCCTCGGGTGATTTCTACTGATGAGATTTATGAGGCAGGTCTTGAAGCTGCGGTTTTAGGTTATCAGGGGTCGTTGAAAAGTGGTGAAAGAATTTATAATTCGGTGTTTCGTGGTATAAAGTTCAGGGTCTATAGAGATGATGCGGGTGTAGTAGTTAATTTCCATCCATCCATGAAGTGAGTAAAATGAAACTAGAAGCCGATAAGTCAATTATATGGAATTGTTTGGCGGGGTTCAGGGAGTGCTCAAGTAGTTATGCAGATAGCTATATGCTTGTGATGCTTGAAAAGCTGTTGGTGTATGAAGGAGTTGCTGTGGAGGAGTCTGGTGTTTACTTGGCGTGTGATGAGGATTTTCAGATGATTCCTTCATATTTAATTGGCCGTAAGGGATATATGGCTTTTGAGTTTATGGGTGAGATCTATGTCTGCACTATGTCAGAGGGGGCGAGGCATATACGTGCTTGGTGTAATGAAAAAATTTACTGTGAGAGGGAAGCCGTTCTGTATGCGTGTAATAAGCTCGTATCGCTCTATGATGGGGATTGTTTTGCTGGGAGGTAGGAGGGGGGTTAGAGTGTCGCTGGAAAATTGAGGGACTTCACACCGTAAGAGGTAGGAAGATAGGAGTTATGGGTTGATATGTAGGCTTGGATTAGGGGGTATTGGGTGATAGTCAGTGCGTTTCATTGGGTTAGGTGGGCGTCGTGAAGGGATTTAGTTGTGATGAGATTGTTGGTGCATGCCTGATGGATTTTAGGGATTCTGGGGCTTTGCATGTGGAAAGTTATCTTGATGTTTTGCTTGAGTGTTTGTTGCAGTTCGAAGGTATGGGGATTGAAATGTCTGGTGTGTATATTCAGCGAGACGAAGATTTTGATAATGTCCCGAGATATTTAGTTGGTGTTGAAAATGGAATGGCATTTGAGTTCATCGGTGAGAGCGCCATATATGAAATGTCTGAAGGGGCGAGAAAGATTAGTGAGTGGTGTGAGATAAATGTAAACAAGAATAAGAGGGAGGTGATGGGGAAGTGTCAGTGTTTAATGAGTCTATACGGTGGGTGATGGGATTAAGGTGACGCATGATGGAAGTGGTTTCTGAAAGAGAGAAATGAAGTGATTTGATATCAAGCACTTGAGGGAAGAGGCAAGCATGCTTAGCGTTGATGATAGAGAGATAATGAGGGCTTGTATGGGGGTGTTGTATATGTCGGATGGCTTGAGGTATGAGAGTTGTCTGGATATTTTAATTGATAGTCTTCTGAGGTTTGAGGGTGTAGGGCTGGAGATGGTAGGTGTTTATCTTGGGTGTGATAGTGACGTTCTAAGTGTCCCGGACTATTTGGATCCTTATGGGTTTGATATGTCTTTCGAGTATATGGATGAGTATGTTGTTTGCTCAATGGCTGAAGGCGCAAAGTATATAGAGGAGTGGTGTGATAGGGAGGTGGTTACTGATAGAGGAGTAGTGATTGAATGGTGTAAAAAACTGGTGGGGCTCTATGGTGGTATGAGTAATCTCACTCTGAGCGGAATACCTGGGAAATGTTTATTTGATATGTTTGTTGGTTCTGGTTTGAACAGAGGAGACTATATTGAGGTCGTGGTTGAGTCCCTCTTGAGGTGCGAGGGGATAGGTCTAGGCATGTCTGGAGTATATCCGGGGTGCGATGGTAATTCGGAAGGCATTCCTGCGTATCTGAGATACGAGAAGCATAAGATGTCGTTTGATTTTGCGGGTGAGCATGTTGTTTGTCCTATGTTTGTAGGTGCTTGTTATATTCGCGATTGGTGTGGGAAGAATGTCTGTTGTAAAGGTTTTCATTCTAGGAGAGGGAAGATAATGGGGGCTTGTAATAATCTGGTGAGGCTCTATGAAGGTTTTGATGATGCTAGGTTTGGTGTTTGAACAGACATGATTTTAGTAATCCAAGAGGGAGCGCGCTTAGAGGGAGCTCGATGACGTACTATGGCGCGCCACCGGATGTGTGTTCGCGAGTTTCCGAACTGTTAGGTCTTGCTATCGAGGATATGGGAGAGGATTGGGAGATTATTCTGGCAGATGTTTCCTTGATTTCTCCGGCGATTCATATTCTTGAAGCGCGGACGGAACCTTGGATGGTGCGAGCAGCCATAGGTTGTATTTTGGTAGGGAGCTTGTTTGAGTCCAGGCTGGATGAAGGGGCTAGTCACTTTATGCATGATGCTGCATATACCGCACTCCGTATGGAGCCTGAGGTTCTGAACGCGGTGACAAACTTTTGGATCGGTGGTGGAACTCGCAGCTCCTATATCAGAGACTTGCTGCTAGGTTAGGCGGTTCACGCAAGCTATCGCCGTCAATTGTTGAGAAAGCGCGAGCAAACTTAAGTCATGGCTGCAATTAGCCAGAAGGCTCCTTGAACCTATAGCCCAAATCCCCCGGATTGACGCAAACGCAAGCTGCCACTACCGTGCCTCCAAGCCCCAAGGCAACGCGCAGCCCCGCCCGAAAGGTTCCCGGGAATGCGCCCACCGAGACCCGCCCCCATGCCCCAGCCAACCCCCGCTCGCTTCGAGGACGGCCGCACGCTGCACCTGGCCGGTTTGTCCAACCGTTACGACTTCTCCCGCCTGGCCGAGCTCAAGTTGCTCTGGCAGCGCTTCGCCCCATGGCTCGGGCGTGTCCCCGGCCAGCATGGCCACGACAGCTACGGCGTGTGCCACAACCCCGACGGCCAAGGCGCGTTCGACTACCTGGCGGGTGTCGAGGTGACCGGCATGGCCACACTGCCCGAAGGCTTCACCACCCTCGTCCTGGCACCCCAGCACTATGCGGTGTTCGAACACCGGGGCAGCCTGGAGTGCATCAAGGCGACCTTCGACGCCATCTTTACCCAATGGCTGCCAGCCTCGGGCAAGCGCCAGGCCGACGCCGCCGTCTTCGAGCGCTACCCGGCCGGCTACGACCCGGCGGACCCGCAGGCCCTGATGGAAATCTGGATTCCCCTGGAGCGATCATGATCCACCCCTGCACCGACCCGACCACCCCGGCCTGGCTGTACCTGCGCAGCGCCCTCTGGCCCGACAGCGCGGCGGCCGAGCACCTGGCGGAAATGGCCGATATTGCCCGCCGCCCCGATACCTTTGTGGCCCTTTTGGCGTACGACGAGCAGGGCAGGGCGCTAGGGCTGGCCGAGGCGTCGGTGCGCCATGACTACGTCAATGGCAGTAATACTTCGCCGGTGGCGTACCTCGAAGGCATCTTCGTCGAGTCGGCCCGGCGCGGCCAGGGCATCGCCCGCCAGCTGATCGCGGCCGTCGAACGCTGGGCCGCCGGCAAAGGCTGCCGCGAACTGGCTTCGGACGCCGCACTGGACAACCTCGGCAGCCAGCATATGCACGCGGCCCTGGGCTTTGCCGAGACCGAGCGGGTGGTGTACTTCCTCAAGCCGGTCACGCCCCTCGACTGAAAATTTGCGGGCAGTTGTCGATCTGCCGTTTTCCCGTTCGACTAGTGTTGAAGGCGCCGGAATGCCCCGGCGCCACTTGCTGAAGATGCTTCGGAGAAAACACCGATGAACACCGCAGCCGAAAACGAAATTCGCCAGTTGATCGCAGGTTGGATCGAGGCCGTGCGCGAGCGCGACGTGGCGCGCATCGTCGCCCCCTACGCCGACGACATCCTCGCCTTCGACGCCATCCAGGCCCTGCAATTCAAGGGCAAGGCCGTCTACCGCGCGCACTGGGAAATGTGCATGGGCTACTGCACCGGCCCCATGGTGTTCGAGGTGGAACAACTGACCGTGCACGCCGACGGCGACCTGGCCCTGGCCCACTGGCTCAATCGCTGCGGCCCGTCGGACGACGAAAGCCAGTGCGGTTTCATGCGTGTCACCGTGGGCTACCGGCGCAACGCCGGGCAATGGCAGGTGATTCATGAGCACTGGTCGGCGCCGTTCGACATGGAAACGCAAAAAGCGCTGTTCGATCTCAAACCCTGAACGCCGTCGACCGCCTATCGCCACCTCACCCTGGAGACGATCATGAAATACCTGTGCCTGGTCTATTGTGACGAGGGGTTGCTGCACAGCCTGCCGGACAGCCCCGAAGACGCCGAATGCATGGCCTACGCCGAGTCTATCCAGGGCTCCGGGCGGATGCTCGCCGCCGAGGCGCTCAAGCCCGTGCAAACCGCCACCACGGTGCGCGTGCGCGGTGGCCGCATGAGCCTGACCGACGGCCCCTTCGCCGAAACCAAGGAGCAGTTGGCCGGCTTCTACCTGGTCGATGCGCGCGATCTCAACGAGGCGCTGAACATCGCCAAGGGCATCCCGGCGGCGCGGGTCGGCAGCGTCGAAGTGCGGCCGGTGCGCGAACTGCAACCCTGAACCGGATGGAGAACGACAAGCATGACTCTGGTACAACCGGCAGTACCCCAGCATGAGCTGGCCATCAGCCGCCTGATCGACGCCCCGCCCGCCAAGGTGTTCCGCGCCTGGACCGAACCGCAATGGCTGATGCAGTGGTGGGGCCCCCATGGCATGACCACCCCGGAATGCGAGATGCAGTTATGGGCGGGCGGGTTGTTTCGCACGCTGATGCGCGCCCCAGACGGCACCGAGTACCCTCACCAGGGCGTATTCCTGGAAATCCATGCGCCGCACCGGCTGGTGTTCACCGATGCCTTCCGCCCTGGCTGGGTGCCGTCCGACAAGGCGTTCATGACCGCAGTGGTCAGCTTCGACGACGAGCAGGGCAAGACCCGCTACACCGCCCGCGCCTGGCACTGGAACGCCGCCGACTGCCGCGCCCATGAGGAAATGGGCTTCCACCAGGGCTGGGGAGAAAGCCTGGACCGCCTGGTGGAGGTGGTGACCCAGCGGATGCCGGACTGATGACCCCCACCGAACAGGTTCGCCGGCAGGTCGAGACCGTCTACCGCCAGGAGTCGCGGCGCATCCTGGCCACGCTGATCCGCCTGCTGGGCGATTTCGACCTGGCCGAGGAGGCCATGCACGATGCCTTCTTCATCGCCGTGGAGCGTTGGCAGCGCGACGGCATCCCCGACAACCCGCGCGCCTGGCTGGTCTCCACCGGGCGCTTCAAGGCCATCGACGCCCTGCGCCGGCGCGCCCGTTTCGACCGTTCCCAGGCCGACCTGATCATGCTGCTCGAAGGCGAGACCCAGGACCCGGGCGAAGAGGAGCTGCTGGCCGACGACCGCCTGCGCTTGATCTTCACCTGCTGCCACCCGGCGCTGGCGGCCGACGCCCAGGTGCCGCTGACGCTGCGTGAAGTCTGCGACCTGACCACCGAGCAGATTGCCCGCGCCTTCCTGCAGAGCCCGGCCACCATCGCCCAGCGCATCGTGCGGGCCAAGGCGAAGATCCGCGACGCAAAGATCCCGTACCAGGTGCCGGCGCTGGCCGAGCTGCCCGAGCGTCTGGAAAGCGTGTTGCGGGTGATCTACCTGGTGTTCAACGAGGGCTATTCGGCGTCGTCGGGGGAGGATGTGGTTACCCGCGAGCTGACCGACGAGGCGATCCGCCTGGGGCGCCTGCTGGCGCAGTTGCTGCCGGACGCGGAAGTGCTCGGCCTGCTGGCGCTGATGCTGCTGCAGGCGTCGCGCCAGCGTGCGCGCAGCGACGACGAGGGTGAGCTGGTGGTGCTCGACGAGCAGGACCGTGGCCTGTGGGATCGTGCGCAGATCGAGGAAGGTTGCCAGCTGGTGCGCCAGGCCCTGCGCGGCCGCGAGATTGGCCCGTACAGCGTGCAGGCGGCGATTGCCGCGCTACACGCCGAGGCCCCCAGCGCCGAGGCGACGGACTGGGCGGAGATCGTCGGGTTGTACGAGCTGTTGCTGCGCCACTGGCCGTCGCCGGTGGTGGAGCTGAACTGGGCGGCGGCGCTGGCCAGGCGCGATGGCGCGGCGGTGGGGCTGCGGGCGGTGGAGGCGATTCTTGAGCGGGGCGAGCTGGGCGACTACCACCTGGCCCATGCCGCGCGGGCGGAGCTGCATCGGCAGCTGGGCCATGTCGAACAGGCCCGTGGCGCCTGGCAACAGGCCCTGGCGTTGGCCCGCCAGGGGCCGGAGCGGCGGCATATCGAGCGGCGCCTGCGGGAGCTGGGGGTATGAGCCGAGATTTGGCGAGGGCCTGTTGGGGTGGCCAGGGGCAGAGCGGAGGTTTTGTAGTGGTATTGAGATCGAGCGCCGCGCGGGCGGCGCTCGATCTACAGGGCGCTGAAACTCTTCCGTCGACTTCCCTGACGCGCAGGCCAGCCGCTCAGCTCGCCACGAAATTCGGCGGGCTCACCAGCTCGACGGTCTGCTGCTTGCGTGGTGCCAGGATCTCGGCCACGCCCTCGACCACCAACTCGTCGTTCTGGTTGTAGACGTTGGTGGCGATGCGCACCTTGAACTTGGGCAGCTTCTCGAGAATTTCCAGGCGCACGGTCAGGGTGTCGCCGATCTTCACCGGCTTCTGGAAGCTCATCTGTTGCCCCAGGTAGATGGTGCCGGGGCCAGGCAGGGTGCAGGCTACTGCGGCGCTGATCAGCGCGCCGCTGAACATGCCATGGGCGATGCGCTCGCGGAACATGCTCTTGGCGGCGAATTCGGCGTCCAGGTGCACCGGGTTGTGGTCACCGGACATCGCGGCGAACAGCTGAATGTCCCGCTCTTCGACGGGCTTCTGGTATTCGGCTTTCTGGCCGACTTCGAGGGCTTCGTAAGGCGTGTTGGTGACCTGGGTCATCGGGGCTTCCTTGAGCGGTGGACGAGGGGGCCAATCATTCACTGCGGGCAGGGCGGCCAAGGGCCAGCGCCTGCTCCAGCCAGCCGATGATATCGGCGGTGACCTCGTCGCGATGGGTTTCATTGAGCACTTCGTGCCGGGCGCCAGGGTAGACGCGCAACTGCACATGGCGGTTGCCGGTCGCGCGCAGGGCGTCGGCCAAAAGGGTGAGACGCTTGCCGGCACTCACCGGATCACATTCGCCGCCCAACACGAAAATCGGCAGGTTCGGGTCGATCTGCGCGAGGTTCTTCTTCTGGCTGATCTGCGCCAGGCCCTGCAGCAGGTCGAGCCACAGCTGATTGCTGCAGCGATAGCCGCACAGCGGGTCGGCGACGTACTTGTCCACCTCGGCCGCGTCGCGGCTGAGCCAGTCGAAGGCAGTGCGGTTGGGCTTGAACGCCTTGTTGAACGAGCCGAACGACAGCCAATCGATCAGCGCGCTCTTGCCCTGCGGGCCCTGGCGCCAGGCCTCGAGCCGGGCGATCAGGCGCGCCGCACGGTACAGCGCCACGGGCTGGAAGTTGGAGCCGCTGAGGATCGCCCCCTGCAGGCTGGCGCTGTGGTGCAGCAGGTAGGCCTGGGCGATATAGCTGCCCATGCTGTGGCCGAACAGGAACAGCGGTGTGCCGGGAAACTGCTGGCCGATGTGCTGGGCCAGCAGACCCAGGTCGTTGACCACGGCATTCCAGCCATTATGGCTGGCGAACAGGCCCAGGCTGCCCAGCTCGGCGGTGTGCCCATGGCCGCGCTGGTCGTGGGCGATCAAGGCGTAGCCCGCGTCGTTCAGGGCCTGGCCCAGGCGCTGGTAGCGCGCCGCATGTTCGGCCATGCCATGGGCCAGCAACACCACGGCCTTGACCGGTTTGCTCGGTAGCCACTGGTGCACATACAGGCTGCAATGCTCGCTGGCGGGGAGCCAGAAGGCGTCGTGGGGCATGGCGGGTCCTTGCGCGCTGAGGTTGACCCACAGTTTATGCGCAAAGGGCCGGATTGCAGGAAGGGCAGAAATAAGATTCACAATGTTAATGGCGGCACTTGGCGTATTTGCCACCTTCGACATTGCTGCTAACGTCGGCAGAACGCCTTTTTGCCACTCGGCGATCAGGTCAGGGACGGTCCCGGCAGAGGAACAACAATAAATGCAAGCCGATTTCTGGAACGACAAGCGCCCGGCGGGCGTGCCTTCCACCATTGACATGAATGCTTACAAGTCTGTCGTCGATGTCTTCGAGCGCTCTTGCAAGCGTTTCGCCGACCGCCCGGCGTTCAGCAACCTGGGGGTAACCCTCAGCTACGCCGAGCTCGACCGCCACTCTGCGGCCTTCGCCGCCTGGCTGCAGCAGCACACCGAGCTGGTGCCGGGCGACCGCATCGCGGTGCAGATGCCCAACGTCCTGCAATACCCCATCGCGGTGTTCGGTGCCATGCGCGCCGGGCTGATCGTGGTCAACACCAACCCGCTGTACACCGAGCGCGAGATGCGCCACCAGTTCAAGGACTCCGGCGCCCGTGCCCTGGTCTACCTGAACATGTTCGGCAAGCGTGTGCAGGAAGTGTTGCACGACACCGGCATCGAGTACCTGATCGAGGCGAAGATGGGCGACATGCTGCCCTCGCTCAAGGGCTGGCTGGTCAATACCGTGGTCGACAAGGTGAAGAAGATGGTGCCCGCTTACCAGCTGCCCCAGGCAGTGTCGTTCAAGCAGGTACTGCGCCAGGGGCGCGGGCTTGGCCACCAGCCGGTGTCGCAGGCGCTCGACGATGTCGCCGTGCTGCAGTACACCGGCGGCACCACGGGCCTGGCCAAGGGCGCGATGCTCACCCACGGCAACCTAGTCGCCAACATGCTCCAGGTCCTGGCCTGCTTCGGCCAGCGCGGCCCCGACGGCCAGCCGCTGATCAAGGAAGGGCAGGAGGTGATGATCGCGCCGCTGCCGCTCTACCACATCTATGCCTTCACCGCGAACTGCATGTGCATGATGGTCACCGGCAACCACAACGTGCTGATCACCAACCCACGGGACATCCCGGGCTTCATCAAGGAGCTGGGCAAGTGGCGCTTTTCGGCGTTGCTGGGGCTGAACACCCTGTTCGTCGCGCTGATGGACAACCCTGGTTTCAAGGCCCTCGACTTCTCTGCCCTCAAGGTCACCAACTCAGGCGGCACCGCCTTGGTCAAGGCCACCGCCGAGCGTTGGGAGGCGCTGACCGGTTGCCGTATCGTCGAGGGCTACGGCCTGACCGAAACCTCGCCGGTGGCCAGCACCAACCCCTACGGCCAGCTGGCGCGCCTGGGCACCGTGGGCATGCCGGTACCGAACACCGCGTTCAAGGTGATCGACGACGCTGGCATCGAGCAGGCGTTGGGGGAACGGGGCGAGCTGTGCATCAAGGGGCCGCAGGTGATGAAGGGCTACTGGCAGCAGCCGGAGGCCACCGCCCAGGCGCTGGACGCTGACGGCTGGTTCAAGACCGGCGACATCGCGATCATCGACCCGGATGGTTTCACCCGCATCGTCGACCGCAAGAAGGACATGATCATCGTCTCCGGCTTCAACGTGTACCCCAACGAAATCGAGGACGTGGTGATGAACCACCCGCAGGTGGCCAACTGCGCGGCCATCGGCGTGCCGGACGAGCGTTCGGGGGAGGCGGTGAAGTTGTTCGTGGTGGCGCGTGAGGGCGGGCTCGACGTCGATGAGCTCAAGGCCTACTGCAAGGCCAACTTCACCGGGTACAAGGTGCCCAAGCAGATTGTCGTGCGGGAGTCGCTGCCGATGACGCCGGTGGGCAAGATCCTGCGGCGTGAGTTGCGTGATATCGCGTGAGATTTACACAGGCCGTGTTGTGGTGATCGCACCGGCCCTTTCGCCGGCAAAGCCGGCTCAGGTGTGGTGCCGGCGCGGTTAATGTAGGAGCCGGCCTTACCGGCGAAAGGCCGGTGCGGTTTCTGTGGGAGCGGGCTTACCCGCGAATGGGTGGGTCGGTTCACTACCGTATTCGCGGGTGAGCGCGTTCCCACAAATTCTTGTGGCGGGTCTAGATGCTCTATCTCGGCGTTTTCAGCCGATATTGCGACATTTTGGATAATTACTCTAAAAATGACCTGCATTGTTCATTGAGTCATTTTTGTGACTATTCGGCCTATCCTGGCCTCTAGGCGACCCCTGGCAAAGCTGTTACTCTCGGCGCGCTTTCAGATGATCCGGTTTGCAATGAACCGTCATCCCATATCAATAATAAGCGCATCGACGCATACCGAATTCGCTGTTGCTGAAGGAGCGGGCTTCCATGATCGAACATTTTTGGAAGGATAAATACCCAGCCGGGGTCACGGCGGAAATCAATCCTGACGAATTCCCCAATATCCAGGCGGTACTCAAGCAATCCTGCCAACGCTTTGCCGATAAACCAGCCTTTAGCAACCTGGGCAAGACCCTCACTTACGGCGAGCTGTACGCGCTGTCCGGAGCCTTCGCCGCCTGGCTGCAGCAGCACACCGACCTCAAGCCCGGCGATCGCATCGCCGTGCAACTGCCGAACGTCCTGCAATACCCGGTCGCCGTGTTCGGCGCCATGCGCGCCGGCCTGATCGTGGTCAACACCAACCCGCTGTACACCGCGCGGGAGCTGGAGCACCAGTTCAACGACTCTGGCGCCAAGGCGCTGGTGTGCCTGGCGAACATGGCGCACCTGGCGGAAAAGGTGGTGCCCAAGACCCAGGTCAAACACGTCATTGTCACCGAAGTGGCCGACCTGCTGCCACCTCTGAAGCGCCTGCTGATCAACAGCGTCATCAAGTACGTGAAGAAAATGGTGCCGGCCTACAACCTGCCGGGCGCCGTGCGCTTCAACGATGCCCTGGCGCTGGGCAAGGGCGGGGCGGTCACCGAGGCCAACCCGCAACCCAACGACGTGGCCGTGCTGCAGTACACCGGTGGCACCACCGGCGTGGCCAAGGGCGCGATGCTCAGCCACCGCAACCTGGTCGCCAACATGCTGCAGTGCCGTGCACTGATGGGCTCGAACCTGCACGAAGGGTGCGAGATCCTGATCACGCCGCTGCCGCTGTACCACATCTATGCCTTCACCTTCCATTGCATGGCGATGATGCTGATTGGCAACCACAACATTCTGATCAGCAACCCGCGTGACCTGCCGGCCATGGTCAAGGAGCTGGGCAAGTGGAAGTTCAGCGGCTTCGTCGGCCTGAACACGCTGTTCGTCGCCCTGTGCAACAACGAGGCGTTCCGCAACCTGGACTTCTCGGCGCTGAAGATCACCCTGTCCGGCGGCATGGCCCTGCAACTGAGCGTGGCCGAGCGCTGGAAGGCCGTGACTGGCTGCGCCATCTGCGAAGGCTACGGCATGACCGAGACCAGCCCGGTGGCGGCGGTCAACCCGTCCGATGCCAACCAGGTCGGTACCATTGGTATTCCGGTGCCATCCACGTTGTGCAAGGTCATCGACGACAACGGCCAGGAACTGCCCCTGGGCGAGGTGGGCGAACTGTGCGTGAAGGGCCCGCAGGTCATGAAGGGCTACTGGCAGCGCGAAGAGGCCACCGCCGAGATTCTTGATAGTGATGGCTGGCTGAAGACTGGCGACATCGCCCTGATCCAGCCGGATGGCTACATGCGCATCGTCGACCGCAAGAAGGACATGATCCTGGTCTCGGGCTTCAACGTGTACCCCAACGAACTCGAAGACGTGCTCGCCGCCCTGCCGGGCGTGCTGCAGAGCGCGGCGATTGGCGTGCCGGACGAGAAGTCCGGCGAGGTGATCAAGGTGTTCATCGTGGTCAAGCCGGGCATGACCCTGACCAAGGAACAGGTGATGGAGCACATGCGCGCCAACGTCACCGGCTACAAGGTGCCGCGCTACATCGAGTTCCGCGACGCGCTGCCGACCACCAACGTTGGCAAGATCCTGCGCCGCGAGTTGCGTGACGAAGAGCTGAAGAAGCAGGGGCTGAAGAAAATCGCCTGATTGCGATCTGTTCGCCGGCAAGCCGGCTCCTACGCGTCACAGGTAGGAGCTGGCTTGCCGGCGAACTGCTGTAAAGGCTTCAGCGCAGTTTCTCGAGCATCTGGTAGTACCACATCCCCGCCGCCAGCAGCGGGTTCCCTAGCAAGTCCCCCATCGGCACCTTGATGTGCTTGCACGCCGCGAAGGTGTCGAACTTCTCCAACGTCCCGGTCAGCGCCTCGGCCATGATCTCGCCCATGATATGGCTGGTGGCGATGCCGTGCCCGGAATAGCCCTGGCAATACCAGACGTTGTCCGACAGCTTGCCCAGCTGCGGGATGCGGTTGACCACGATGCCCATGGCGCAGCTCCACTGGAACTCGATCGGCACGCCCTTGAGCGCCGGGAAGGTGCGTTCGATGCACGGGCGCAGCTCGGCTTCGATATCCCGCGAATCACGCCCGGAATAGTTGGCGCCACCACCGAATAGCAGGCGCTTGTCGGCAGTCAGGCGGTAGTAGTCGAGGACGAAGCGGCAGTCGTACACCGCCAGGTCCTGGGGGTTGATCTGCTCGGCCAGTTCGCCCAGCGGCGCGGTGGTGACGATGCCGCCCATGGCCGGGAAGATCTTGCCCTTGAGCTGGCGCTTTTCCAGCTTGTGGTACACGTCGCCGGCCAGCATCACCTGGCGCGCCTCGATGCGCCCCTGGGCGGTGACCACGGCCGGGCGTGGGCCGTGGACGATGTCCAGCACTTCGGAATTCTCGAACACCAACGCGCCCAGGCCATGGGCGGCACGGGCCTCGCCCAGGCACAGGTTGAGCGGGTGCAGGTGCAGGTTGCGGTGGTTCTTCAGCGCGCCGAGGTACAGCGGGCTTTGCAGGTGGCGCTGCATGGCGCTGCGGTCGAGCAGTTGCACCTGGTCGCCCATGCCACGGCGCTGGGCCTCGGCCTCGAAGGCGCGCAGTTCGTTCAGGTGCGACGGTTTCATCGCCGCGTGCAGGTGGCCATGCTTGAGGTCGCAGGCGATGCCATAGCGGGCGACTCGTTGCTCGATGATCTGGTGGCCGCGCCAGCGCAGGTGCCAGATGAAGTCATCCACTTCGCTGCCAAGGCGATCACGCATCTGCGTACGCATGGCCTCGTCACCCGACAGGCTGCCGGTGACCTGGCCGCCGTTGCGCCCGCTGGCGCCCCAGCCGATGCGATTGGTCTCGACGATGGCCACTTTCAGGCCGCGCTCGGCCAGTTCCACGGCGGTGGCGACGCCGGTGAAACCGCCGCCGATGATTGCCACGTCCACCTGCACCGTGCCCCTGAGCGTGGGGTACTCGGTCGTGTCGTTGAGGGTGGCGCTGTAATAGGATGGCGCGCGCTGGGCCGGGCCATTGTTCACTGCTGCATTCATGGTGGTTCCTTCTTGTAATCTCGTGGGCATCAGGCCTGGTGCAGGTACCAGCGCCAGTCCTGTTCGCCGACCTCGGCCATGAACTGGCGGTGCTCGGCGCGCTTGACCTTCAGATACACACCGAGGAATGCCTCGCCCAGCGCCTCGCGCGCCCAGCTCGAACGCTCCAGGGCGTCGAGGGCGGTGAGCCAGTCGGTGGGCAGGTGTTCAGTGGCCTGGGCATAACCGTTGCCTTCGACCGGCGCGCCGGGGTCGAGCTGCTCACGGATGCCCTGGTGGGTGGCGGCGAGGATCGCGGCGGCGGCCAGGTAGGGGTTGGCGTCGGCGCCGCAGATGCGGTGCTCGATATGCCGGCTGTTGGCTGGGCCACCGGGCACGCGCAGGCTGACCGTGCGGTTGTCCACGCCCCAGGTCGGCGCCAGCGGCGCATAGCTGTTGGCCTGGAAACGGCGGAACGAGTTGGCGTTGGGGCAGAACAGCAGCAGCGATTCACGCAGGTGGCGCAGCATGCCGGCCACTGCCTGGCGCAGCAGCGGCGTACCGGCCTTGTCCTCGCTGGCGAACAGGTTGTTGCCGGCAGCGTCGGCCAGGCTCAGGTGCATGTGCATGCCGGTACCGGCCAGTTGGGCGAACGGCTTGGCCATGAAGCAGGCCTGCATGCCGTGGGCGTTGGCCACGCCCTTGACCAGGCGCTTGTAGCGCACGGCCTGGTCCATGGCCGCGAGCGCGTCGCCGTGCTCCAGGGTGATTTCCACCTGGCCGGGCGCGTACTCCGAGATGGCGGTGCGCGCGGGAATGCCCTGGGCCTTACAGGCCGCGTAGAGGTCGGCGAGGAACGGCTCGATCTGCTCCAGTTCGCGCAGGCCATACACTTGGGTGGTACGTGGGCGGCCACCGTCGTTGTCCAGCGCCGGCTGCGGCCGGCCGTGGGCGTCGCGTTGCTGGTCGAGCAGGTAGAACTCCAGCTCGCAGGCCATGACCGGGTGATAGCCGTCGGCCTTGAGGGCTTCGATGGCGTGGATCAACACGTGGCGCGGGTCGGCGACGCTGGCCGGCAGGCCTTCGCTGGGGTGCATGCTGACCTGCACGGCGGCGGTCGGTACCCGGCGCCAGGGCAGGCGCACCAGGCTGCCGTCCAAGGGGTAGGCGCGGCAGTCGATGTCACCGACATCCCACACCAGGCCGGAGTTTTCCACGTCGTCGCCGTTTAGGGTCAGGCCGAGGATGGTGCTGGGCAGCGGGCGGCCGGTGTCGAACACGGCTAGCAGTTCCTCGCGGTGCAGCAGCTTGCCGCGGGGCACGCCGTTGGCGTCGAGGATGAACAGTTCGATCAGGTCGATATCGGGGTTGTCGGCCAGGAATCGTCGGGCTTGCTCTACAGGTGCAAAGTGCATGGTGGGTTCGCTCATGGGCACGCAGGACCGCCGCGCAGGCGAGCGGTCAGGCTGAGTCAATCGGCCATTGATGGCCGGGTTGGGTCAGGGGTGCTTGAGCGGAGTATCCGGTGGGCGCGCGTGGCGGCAGTGCCACAGGGCCCAGAAGGCGAGGATGATGTGGACCAGCGGATTCTCGCCGGCACGGGCCCTGGCCTTCGCTTGCGAAGGGCGGGACAGCGGGCGGGCGATGATCGGGGCGGGAAGCATGCCTTGGATACTCACACGGTGCGTAACGTTGATTAAAGCAGTGAATGGCGACGTTCACTCCAGGGTTGGTTAAACATTGCGTAGTGGTTCGCCGGCAAGCCGGCTCCTACAGCGACGGGCCGGTACAGGCAGCATCTGGCTGGCAAATCTGCGACAATCCCACCCCTTACGAATGCCGATCATGAAAAAGCAGGCCTCACCTGCATCACTAAAAAGCCCCATGACAGACCACGCCATCGACCAGTTGCTGCAAAACCTCGACCACGCCATGATCGCCGACCGCCATCGCCTGCGGCGGCAACTGCATGAGCTGCGCAAGCGCCCCGACGAAGCGAAGCTCGCGCAGTGGGTGGAGAAGGTCCAGGCCTCCTGCGCCCAGGTCACCGCGCGCCAGCAGAGCGTGCCGGCCATCCGCTACGACGACAGCCTGCCCATCGCCGCCAAGCGCGACGAGATCAAGAAGGCCCTGGCCGAGCATCAGGTACTGGTGATCGCCGGCGAGACCGGCTCGGGCAAGACCACCCAGTTACCGAAGATCTGCCTGGAGCTGGGCCGTGGCAGCCATGGCTTGATCGCCCACACCCAGCCCCGGCGCATCGCGGCGCGCAGCGTGGCGGCGCGGGTCGCCGAAGAGCTCGGCACACCGCTGGGGGCGCTGGTCGGCTACCAGGTGCGCTTCGAGGACCAGAGCGAGTCGAACACCCTGGTCAAGCTGATGACCGATGGCATCCTGCTGGCCGAGACCCAGCACGATCGCTTCCTCGAACGCTACGACACGATCATCGTCGACGAGGCCCACGAGCGCAGCCTGAACATCGACTTCCTGCTCGGCTACCTCAAGACCCTGCTGCACCGCCGCCCGGACCTGAAGCTGATCATCACCTCGGCGACCATCGACCTGGAGCGTTTCTCCCAGCACTTCGATGGCGCGCCGATCATCGAGGTGTCGGGCCGCACCTACCCGGTGGACACCTGGTACCGCCCGCTGACCAGCGAGCAGGACGAGGAGGGCAACCAGGTCGAGGATGACCTCACCGTCGACCAGGCGATCCTCGCCAGCCTCGACGAGATCGCCCACCACGAGCGTAGCCAGGGCAAGGGGCCGGGCGACGTGCTGGTGTTCCTGCCCGGTGAGCGCGAGATCCGCGACGCCGCCGAAATCCTGCGCAAGGCCCAGTTGCGCCACACCGAAATCCTGCCGCTGTATGCGCGCCTTACCCCGGCCGAGCAGCAGAAGATCTTCCAATCGCATAGCGGCCGACGCGTGGTGCTGGCGACCAACGTCGCCGAGACGTCGCTGACCGTGCCGGGCATCCGCTACGTGATCGACAGCGGCACCGCGCGCATCAGCCGCTACAGCTACCGGGCCAAGGTCCAGCGCCTGCCGATCGAGGCGGTATCCCAGGCCAGCGCCAACCAGCGTAAAGGTCGTTGTGGCCGGGTCGAGCCGGGTATCTGCATCCGCTTGTACAGCGAAGAGGATTTCAACGGTCGACCGGCGTTCACTGACCCGGAGATCCTGCGCACCAACCTGGCCGCGGTGATCCTGCAGATGTTGCACCTGCGCCTGGGTGCCATCGATGCCTTCCCGTTCATCGAGCCGCCAGATGGCAAAGCCATCAGCGACGGTTTCAACCTGCTGCAGGAGCTGTCGGCGGTCAACCGCGAGAACCAACTCACACCGCTGGGGCGCCAACTGGCGCGCCTGCCGATCGACCCACGGATGGGCCGCATGCTGCTCGAAGGCGCACGCCAGGGCAGCCTGCAGGAAGTGCTGATCGTCGCCAGCGCCCTGTCGGTACAGGACCCACGCGAGCGCCCGCCGGAGCGCCAGCAGGCCGCCGACCAGGCCCATGCGCAGTGGAAGGACGTCGATTCCGACTTCGCCGCGCTGGTCAACCTGTGGCGCGGTTTCGAGGAGCAGCGCCAGGCGCTCACCGCCAGCCCGCTGCGCAACTGGTGCCGGAAGAACTTCCTGAACTATCTGCGCCTGCGTGAATGGCGCGATGCCCATCGCCAGTTGGCGCTCATCTGCCGTGACTTGCAGTTGGCGGTGAACAAGGAGCCGTGCGACTACCCGCGCATGCACAAGGCCATCCTCAGCGGTTTGCTCAGCCAGATCGGCCACAAGGCCGAAGAGGGCGACTACCAGGGCGCGCGCCAGCGCCGCTTCTGGATTCACCCGTCGTCCGGCATCGGCCGCAAGCGCCCGCAGTGGGTGATGACTGCCGAACTGGTGGAAACCACCAAGCTGTACGCGCGCATGGTGGCCAAGATCGAGCCGGACTGGATCGAGCCACTGGCCACCCACCTGATCAAGAAGAACCACTTCGAACCGCACTGGGAGAAGAAGCGCGGCCAGGTGGTGGCCTACGAGCAGATCACCCTGTACGGGTTGATCATTGTCGGCCGCAGGCCCGTGCACTTCGGCCCGATCGACCCGGCCACTTCGCGCGAGCTGTTCATCCGCGAAGGCCTGGTCGGTGGCGAGATCCAGTCGCGGGCCAAGTGCCTGGCGGCCAACAAGCGCCTGCTCGAGCAGTTGGATGAACTGGAGGCCAAGGCCCGCCGACGGGACATCCTCGCCGACGAAGAGACGCTGTACGCCTTCTACGAGGCGCGGTTGCCGGAAGAAATCCACCAGACCGCGACCTTCGACAGCTGGTACCGGATGACCAGCCAGAAGGACCCGAACCTGCTGATCATGCGTGAAGAGGACGTGCTGGCCCGCGAGGCCAGCGAAGTCACCGCCGCGCAGTACCCGGACCACCTGCAGGTGGGGGATCTGCGCCTGTCGCTGAGCTACCACTTCGAACCGAACCACCCGCGTGACGGTGTCACCGTGCGGGTGCCGGCCCCCCTGCTGCCGAGCCTGCCGGGCGAGCGCCTGGAGTGGCTGGTGCCCGGCCTGCTGGAAGCCAAGTGCATCGCCCTGGTGCGCAACCTGCCCAAGGCCCTGCGCAAGAATTTCGTGCCGGTGCCGGACTTCGTCAAGGCAGCCTTGTCGCGCCTGGCCTTCGGTCAGGGGGCGTTGCCCCAGGCGTTGGGCCACGAACTGCTGCGCATGACCGGGGCACGGGTGTCCGACGAGGCCTGGGCCGAAGCCGCCAGCCTGGTCGAGGGGCACCTGCGCATGAACATCGAGGTGGTCGACGCACAGGGCAAGTTCCTTGGCGAAGGCCGCGACCTGGCCGAGCTGACCGCGCGCTTCGCCGCCGCCAGCCAAGCCGCCCTGGCTCTGCCGCGCAACGAGAAGGCCGAGCAACCGGTGCAGGCCAAGGCGTTCTCCCAGGTGGCGCAGACTGCCCAGCAGAAGATCGCCGGGTTGTCGATGACTGTCTACCCGGCATTGGTCGAGGACAACGGCAGCGTGCGCGAAGGGCGTTTCTCGACCCTGGCCGAGGCCGAGTTCCAGCACCGTCGCGCCTTGCAGCGCCTGTTGCTGCAGCAACTGGCGGAGCCGGCCAAGTTCCTGCGCGGCAAGCTGCCGGGGTTGACCGAGCTGGGTTTGCTGTACCGCGAGCTGGGCCGGGTCGAGGCGCTGGTGGAGGATATCCTGCTGGCCAGCCTGGACAGCTGTGTGCTCGAGGGCGAAGACCCACTGCCGCGTGACGGCGCAGGCCTGGCTTCGCTGGCCGAGCGCAAGCGTGGCAGTTGGGCCGAGCACGCCGAGCGCCAGGCACGCCAGGCGCTGGAGGTGCTGAAGCTGTGGCATGGCTTGCAGAAGCGCTTCAAGGGCAAGATCGACCTGACCCAGGCGGTGGCCCTCAACGATATCAAGCAACAACTGGCCAATCTGGTGTATCCGGGCTTCGTGCGCGAGACGCCGGGCGCCTGGTTCAAGGAGCTGCCGCGCTACCTCAAGGCGGTGGAACTGCGCCTGGAGAAGCTGGGTTCGCAGGTGCAGAAGGACCGGGTATGGAGCGGCGAGTTGGCCAATTGCTGGGCACAGTACAAGGCCCGGGCCGACAAGCATGCCCAGGAGGGCAAGCGGGACGAGCAACTGACACTGTATCGCTGGTTGCTGGAGGAATACCGGGTGTCGTTGTTCGGTCAGCAGTTGGGCACCAAGGTGCCGGTTTCCGACAAGCGCCTGAGCAAGCAGTGGAGTCTGGTGGAAGCCTAACCTCGCTGATTTGTGGCACACTTGCAGGAATTTGCGGCCGCATTGCGGCCCATTCGCTGGCAAGCCAGCCCCTACAGGTTTATCGCCGATTCTGAAGTCGGTGGTGTCCCTGTAGGAGCGGGTTTACCCGCGATCGAGGGCAAAGCCCTCGCCAATACGGATTATTACGATTGCAAATTGGTACCAAGGTGCCAGTATCGAACCCCAATTTTTGGCCTGCGCCCTTCCGGCGCCGGCCCCAGACCAGAGGAACGACCGTGCACAACGTCGTGATCAGCGGCACCGGCCTGTACACCCCGGCCCAGAGCATTTCCAACGAAGAACTGGTGGCCTCCTTCAACACCTGGGCGCAGCAGTTCAACACTGAAAACGCCGCCGCCATCGAGCGTGGCGAGGTCGTGGCGGCGCCACTGTCCGACGCGGCCTTCATCGAGAAGGCCTCGGGCATCAAGAGCCGCTTCGTCATGGACAAGGCCGGCATCCTCGACCCGCAGCGCATGAAGCCGCGCCTGCCGGAGCGCAGCAACGACGAGCAGTCGATCCTCTGCGAGATGGGCGTGGCCGCCGCCCGCCAGGCGCTGGAGCGTGCCGGCCGCACTGCCGCCGATGTCGACGGGGTGATCGTCGCCTGCTCCAACCTGCAGCGCCCGTACCCGGCCATCGCCATCGAAGTGCAGCAGGCGCTGGGTATCCAGGGTTTCGCCTTCGACATGAACGTGGCCTGCTCCTCGGCCACCTTCGGCATCCAGACCGCCGCCAACAGCGTGCAATTGGGCCAGGCACGCGCGGTGCTGGTGGTCAACCCGGAGATCTGCACCGGCCACCTGAACTTCCGTGACCGCGACAGCCACTTCATCTTCGGCGACGCCGCCACCGCCGTGCTGGTCGAGCGTGCCGACCTGGCCAGTTCGAAGCACCAGTTCGATATCGTCAGCACCAAGCTTTTGACTGCGTTCTCCAACAACATCCGCAACAACTTCGGCTTCCTCAACCGCGCGGCGGAAGAGGGCATCGGTGCGCAGGACAAACTGTTCGTGCAGGAAGGCCGCAAGGTGTTCAAGGAAGTCTGCCCGATGGTCGCCGAGCTGATCGGCCAGCACCTGGCCGAGAACGACCTGCAACCTTCCAACGTCAAGCGCTTCTGGCTGCACCAGGCGAACCTGAGCATGAACCACCTGATCGTCAAGAAGCTGCTGGGGCGTGAAGTGGCCGAAGAAGATGCACCGGTGATTCTCGACCGTTATGCCAACACCAGTTCGGCGGGTTCGGTGATTGCCTTCCACCTGTACCAGGATGACCTGGCCGAGGGGGCGCTGGGTGTTTTGAGCTCGTTTGGTGCGGGGTATTCGATCGGTAGCGTGGTGCTGCGCAAGCGCTAAGTTCGTAGCGCTAGTACCGGCCCCTTCGCCAGCGAGGCTGGCAGTCCAGGGTGAACCCCAACCTGTAGGAGCCAGCCTCGCTGGCGAAGGGGCCGACGCATTGCTGGCAGGCAAAAAAAGCGGGAAATGCCGGATGGGGTCGGCATTTCCCGCCTGAGCAACGGAGCGGCTGCTTAGAACTTGGCTTCCAGGTCCACCTGCAGCGTGTCCACGTCGGCATCGCTGTTCGGCAGGTTGGAGTAGTCGGTCTTGGCCATCAGGTAGGCGCCACCAACGGTGAAGTTCTTGTCGATCTCGTAACCCACCTTGAACTTGTGGCCACGGGAACCGGTGAAGCCGTTGCCGAAGTCGGAGTCGGTGAACAGGCTGACCACGGCGTTACGCTGCACGTCGCGGTAGTTGTAGTCCAGGCTCCAGGCGCCCAGCTTGGTCTTCAGGCCGGCCAGCCAGGCCTTGTCCTTGCCGTCGGTGCTCTCGGTGTTCTTGACGAACTGGCCATAGGCCGACAGTGGGATGGCGAAGCCGGTGAAGTCCAACTGACCGAAGCCTTCCACCAGGTTGAACTCGTTGGTAGTGTTGCCCAGCGAGCGCAGCGCCGCGGACTCCTTGTCGTTGTCGTAGCCGTAGATGCTGCCGCCCACGGTGAGCTTGACGGTGTCGGCTGCGTTGAACTTGGCACCCAGCTGGCCATGGTACAGCTGTGCGTCGTGCTTGAACTGCACGCCGTCGCCGTCGACGTTATCTTTCAGGTTGTAGTGGCCGGCGCTACCGAACAGCTCGGCGCCGCCCAGGTTGGTCTTGTAGGTGACCGCCACGCCTTCGGGGTTGATGTCGCTGTCCCAGATAATGTCGCCCATGCTCACCCAGGGCTGGTTCATCTTGCCGCCGATCAGGTGCAGGTTGGGGATGGCGGTCGGGTGCCAGTCAAGGTAGGCCAGGTCGACCCACAGCGATTTCTTCTCGAAGTAGTTGTCCAGGCTCTGGTTGGTGGAGCGGGCGTCGGCGCTGCTGCCGGTGGCCACGCGCACGCCGGCGTCGACCTGCGGGTTGATCTCGCTGTAGAAGCCGACACGGGCGCGGACGCGCTCGCGGTCCTGGTTGCCGCTGCGGGCAATGGGGTTGTCGACGTTGACGTCTTCGTAACGCAGGCGCACGTCACCCTTGATCTGGGTCTTGGCGGCCCATGCTACTTTCTGTTCGAAGGAGCTCAGGCGCTCGGACTGGGCTTTCTGGTCGGCCTTTTCCTTGGTTTCCTTTGCCAGGTCGCCTTGCAGTTCGTTGTACTGCGCCTGGTTGATCGAGCCATTGGCGCGGAGCATTTCGAGCAGCTTGGCGTCGACAGCAGCACTGGCCGGAGTACTCAGAGCCAGCATCATGCCGGTGAGGCTCACTCCGGTAAGTGTAGAAACAAGACGCATAAGGTTCTCCCTGTTGGAAAAAGTGGGGAGGCTCAAGCGCCCGCCCCCAAGTTGGCATGTCTTCGGAAAGGGCCTGAATAGACAGGTTCTGGGGTTCCGGAAAACAGGCGCAAGTATTGCGGGGGGGAATGACAGAATAATGTCCAAACAGTGGCACTGTTGTGAAGTAAACGGGCCGTCATTTGAGTGTCACGGCCGGTTTGGCAATACTGGCGTTCTTTCTCTTGCGAGTTGTCGATGTGACCAGCCTCCACAGCCTTGCCCACCTGCGCGACCTGCCAGCGACCACCTGGGATGCGCTGGTGCCGGACGGTCAGCCGTTCCTGCGCCATGCGTTCCTCACGGCCATGGAGGACAGCGGCAGTGTGGTGCCCGACACCGGTTGGGCGGCCGAACACCTGGTGCTGGAGCGTGATGGCGAGGTTCGTGCGCTGCTACCGGCCTATCGCAAGTGGCACTCGTTCGGTGAATACGTGTTCGACCATGGCTGGGCCGATGCCTGTGAGCGCGCCGGCATCGCCTACTACCCCAAGCTGCTGGGGGCCGTGCCGTTCAGCCCGGTGAGCGGGCCGCGGCTATTGGCTGCCGACCCTGCCGACGGTCTGCTGCTGTTGCAGGCTGTGCCGGAATATCTCGAGAAGGGCGGGTTGTCCGGTGCACACATCAACTTCTCGGATGCCGCGCTGGACGACAGCATCGCCAGCCTGCCGGGCTGGATGGAGCGCCTGGGCTGCCAGTTCCACTGGCGAAACCGCGGTTATCGAGACTTCCAGGACTTCCTCGACACCCTCAGTTCGCGCAAGCGCAAGCAGATGCGCAAGGAACGTGAGCAGGTGGCGGGGCAGGGGATCGCGTTCGCCTGGTACAAGGGCGATGAGCTGAGCGAAGCGCAGTGGGATTTCATCTACCTCTGCTATGCCAACACCTATGCCGTACGCCGGCGCACGCCCTACCTGACGCGGACGTTCTTCAGCCTGGTCGCCGAACGCATGCCCGAGGCGATCCGTGTGGTGATCGCCCGGCAGAACGGGCGGGATGTGGCCATGGCCTTGAGCCTGCTAGGCGGCGACAGCCTGTACGGGCGCTACTGGGGCTGCCTGGATGAGTTCGACCGACTGCATTTCGAAACCTGCTTCTACCAGGGCATGGATTTCGCCATCGCCGAGGGGCTGCAGCGATTCGATGCAGGGGCGCAGGGTGAGCACAAGCTGATTCGCGGCTTCGAGCCGGTGATCACGCGCTCGTGGCATTACCTGCTGCATCCGGGGTTGCGGCGGGCAGTGGCGGATTTTCTCGGGCAGGAGCGGGCCGGGGTGCGGGCTTATGCCGAGGAGGCGCGGGGGATGTTGCCGTATCGCCGGGATTGATAGTCCGGTTCGCCGGCAAACCGGCGAACCGGACAATGCATGGCTCAATCCACCCCGACGAACCCACCGGTCTGGTGATGCCACAACCGCGCGTACAACCCCTGCTGGGCCAGTAGCTCCGCGTGGCTGCCGCTCTCGACGATATGCCCCTTGTCCAGCACCACCAGGCGGTCCATGCGGGCGATGGTCGACAGGCGGTGGGCGATGGCGATCACGGTCTTGCCCTGCATCAGCGTCTCCAGGCTTTCCTGGATGGCGGCCTCGACCTCCGAGTCCAGCGCCGAAGTGGCTTCGTCCATCACCAGGATCGGCGCGTTCTTCAGCAGCACCCGGGCAATGGCGATGCGCTGGCGCTGGCCGCCGGAGAGTTTCACGCCCCGCTCGCCGACATGGGCATCGAAACCGGTGCGGCCTTGGGCATCGGACAACTGCGGGATGAACTCGTCCGCCCGCGCCCGGCGCACCGCTTCCCAGACGTCCTCGTCACTGGCACCGGGGCGGCCGTACAGCAGGTTGTCGCGGATCGAACGGTGCAGCAGCGAGGTGTCCTGGGTGATCATGCCGATCTGCGCACGCAGGCTGGCCTGGTTGACCTCGGCGATGTCCTGGCCGTCGATGAGGATACGCCCGCTGTCGATGTCGTACAGGCGCAGCAGCAGGTTGACCAGGGTCGACTTGCCCGCGCCGGACGGGCCGATCAGGCCGATCTTCTCGCCGGGGCGGATATCCAGGTTCAGCGCGTCGATTACCTTGCCGCCCTTGCCGTAGTGGAAGTCGACATGGTCGAAGCGCACCGCGCCACGGCTGACCTTCAGCGCCGGCGCGTCGGGCTTGTCGCTGACGGTGACCGGCTGGGCAATGGTCTGCAGGCCGTCCTGAACCATGCCGATGTTCTCGAAGATGCCGTTGACCACCCACATGATCCAGCCCGACATGTTGACGATGCGGATCACCAGGCCAGTGGCCAGGGCGATGGCGCCAACGCTGATCAGCGACTGGCTCCACAGCCACAGCGCCAGGCCGGTGGTGCTGACCACCAGCAGGCCGTTGAGCGAGGTGATGACCACGTCCATGCTGGTGACCACCCGCGAGGCCAGTTGGGTTTTCTCGGTCTGTTCGCTGATCGCCTCGCGGGCGTATTGGCGCTCATGGTCGGTGTGGGCGAACAGCTTCAGCGTGGCGATGTTGGTGTAGCCGTCGACGATGCGCCCCATCAACTTGGAGCGGGCGTCGGAGGAGATCACCGAACGTTCCTTGACCCGTGGCACGAAGTAGTAGAGTGCGGCGATGTAGCAGGCGATCCACACCAGCAGCGGCAGCATCAGCCGCCAGTCGGCCTCGGCGAACAGCACCAGCGCGCTGATGGCGTAGATCAGCACGTGCCAGAGCGCGTCCACCGCCTGCACCGCCGAGTCGCGCAGGGAGTTGCCGGTCTGCATGATGCGTTGGGCGATGCGCCCGGCGAAGTCGCTCTGGAAGAAGTTCAGGCTCTGCTTGAGCACGTAGTTGTGGTTCTGCCAGCGGATCAGGCTGGTCATGCCCGGGCTGATGGTCTGGTGCACCAGCAGATCGTGCAAACCGAAGAACAACGGCCGCAGCAGCAGGATGACCACCAGCATCCAGAGCAGCTCGCCGCTGTGTTCACTGAAGAAATTGACGTTGGGGGTGCCCTGGGCCAGGTCGATGATCCGGCTCAGGTAGCTGAACATGGCCACCTCGATCAACGAGGCGACCAGGCCGACGATCAGCAGGGCGAGAAAACTCGGCCACACCTGGCGCAGGTAGTACAGGTAGAACGGCCAGACCTTGCCGGGAGGCGCCTCGGTGGGCGCCTCGCGGAAGATGTCGATCAGTTGCTCGAAACGACGGTACAGCATGGGTGACAAGACTCCTGTGTGACCCGACCCACGTCCCTGTGTGGCGCGTGATCAGTCGATGCGTTTGGCCGACTTGATGTACACCGGGTCCGCCGGGACATCGCGCATGCCTTTCTTGACGGTGGTCGGCGAGTTGACGATCTGGTCGACCACTTCCATGCCCTTGGTGACTTTGCCGAACACCGCGTAGCCACGGTCGCGGCCCGGGTTGAGGAAGTCGTTGTCGGCGACGTTGATGAAGAACTGGCTGGTGGCCGAGTTCGGGTCGGAAGTGCGGGCCATGGACAGGGTGCCGCGGGTGTTCTGCAGGCCGTTGCTGGCTTCGTTGCGGATCGGGTCGTTGGTGTTCTTCTGCACCATCTGGTCGGTGAAACCGCCACCCTGGACCATGAAGCCCGGGATCACGCGGTGGAAGATGGTGTTGTTGTAGAAGCCGCTGTCCACGTACTGGAGGAAGTTCTTCGTGCTGATCGGCGCCTTTTCAGCGTTCAGCTCGATTTCAACCTGGCCGAAGCTGGTGTCCAGCAGTACATGCGGGGTCTTGTCGGAGGCCATGACGCTGGTGGCGAAGGCGACCGAGCAGGCGGTGAGCAGAAGTTTTTTCAGCATGGGCTCAAAGATCCTTGAGAGGTGGACGCGGCTGCGAGGAATTGCAGCAGGGTGAGGTTGAAGACCTCGGGTTGATCGAGGGGTGTAGCGTGCCGTGAATCGTCGATGACCGCCAGCCTGGCGTTGGGCATCAGGGCGACATAGCGCTCTTTGAGTGTTACCGGTGTGTAATCGTGGTCGGCGGCGATCACCAGTGTCGGACAACGGATCTGGCCGATGCGTTCCTGCACACCCCAGTCGACGATGGCATCGAAGCTTTTCAGATAGGCGCGTTTGTCGTTGCGTGCCCAGCGCTCGGCCATCTTGCGCCGCAGTTCGGCCTGCTCCGGCTTGGGGAACAACCGCTCAGCCAGGCCCTTGCCGACGGTCTTGACGCTGAGCAGGCGCGCCAGGCCCCAGCGCTTGAGCCACCAGATCCAGTCGTTGCGGGTGCGACGCTTCACTTCAGGGGCGCTGTTGACGATGCACAGGCTGCGCAGCCAGTCGGGGTGGTCGACGGCGAACTGGAAGCCGACCATGCCGCCCATCGATAGCCCGACGAAGTGCACCGGACCGGTGTCCAGATGGCGGAGCAGGGCGAGCAGGTCGTCGCTGAAGGTCTTGATCCGGTAACCCTGGCGCGGCTTGGAGGTTTGGCCGTGGCCGCGGATATCCATGAGGATGACCCGGTAGTGGCGGCTGAACTCGGGCACCTGCAGCTCCCAGTCCTGGCTGCTCGAGCCCAGCCCGTGCAGCAGCACCAGGGGTTCGCCCTGGCCATGTTCCTCGTAATGCAGCAGGCATCCGTCATGTTCGAAACAGGCCATGGGCGCGGTCCTCTCAGGCTTGCGGGGGGGCTGCGAAGGGCACGTCCAGTGGCGCGGTGTCGAAATTGCGCAGCAGTTCGATGAGGATCTGCGTGGCCGGGCCCAGGGTCTTTTCCTTGCTCGAATAAAGGTAGAACAGCGGGTGGCGGCTGCCACCCTGGTCCAGCGGCAAGGGCTTGAGCACGCCTTCGCGCAGCTCGCGCTCGATCATGTGCCGGGGTAGCCAGGCAAAGCCCAGGCCGCTGCTGACGAAGGTGGCGGCGGTGCCCAGGCTGCCCACGGTCCAGCGCTGCTCGGCGCCCAGCCAGCCAACGTCGCGGGGTTGCGCGCGGCCGGAGTCGCGGATCACCACCTGCAACTGGCTTTCCAGGTCCTGGAAAGTGATCTCGCGGCCGGTGCGGTGCAGGGCGTGCTCGGGGTGGGCGACGGCGATGAACTCCACCGGGCTCAGTTCGGTGCCCAGGTAGCCGCCGATGTTGAAGCTGCTGATGGCCAGATCCGCGATGCCTTCGTGCAACACCTCCTCGACCCCGGACAACACCTCCTCGCGCAGCCGCACCCGGCAACCTCGGCTTTGCGGCATGAAGGCGGCCAGGGCGCGCACCAGGCGGGCGCTGGGGTAGGCAGCATCGACCACCAGGCGTACTTCGGCTTCCCAGCCCTGCTCCATGTGATGGGCCAGGTCCTCCAGCTGGCTGGCCTGCTTGACCAACTGCCGCGAGCGGCGCAGCAGCACGCTGCCAGCTTCGGTCAGCACCGCCTTGCGCCCGTCGATGCGCAGCAACGGCACGCCCAGTTGCTCCTGCATCCGCGCCACGGTGTAGCTCACCGACGACTGCGAGCGGTGCAGGGCCTCGGCGGCCTGGGCGAACCCTCCATGGTCGACCACCGCCTGCAGGGTCCGCCACTGATCCAGGGTTACGCGCGGCGCTTTCATCTAGGGCTCCTGTTGTCCTAAGCTGCGCTCTTCTCAAGGAGAGCGCCCGTATGAAGAAATGTTGTGCGGTTTTGCTGTTGTGCCTGCCCTTCACCGCCATGGCTTACCCCATCGACGTGGAGAAGGAGCTGACCGGGGTCAAGGTCGACTACACCGCCTATGACACGGCCTACGACATCGGCGCCATCACCCTGAACAACTATGGGCAGGTGCCGGCGGCCTGCAAGGTCATGTTCCGCAACGGCCCCGAGGCCCCACGGGTGCGCAGGGTCAACGTGCCGGCCGGCAAGAGCGTGGATGTGACCGCCAAGTTCAACCGGCAGATCATCAAGCTGCGCATCTTGCTGGACTGCAAAGCGGAATAAAACTGATTAATCGATAGATTGATCCCACTTTTTACGCTTTTTTATCGATAGGTCAACCCTTAATCTCACCTCCATCGAATCGCCACCCCTTACCGCCGATGGAGGCACCCCATGTCCCGCGTACTGATCATCGAAAGCAGCGCCCGCCAGCAGGATTCCGTTTCCCGTCAACTGACCCGCGATTTCATCCAGCAGTGGCAGGCAGCGCACCCGGCTGACGAAATCACCGTGCGCGACTTGGCGGTGAACCCGGTGCCGCACCTGGACGCCGACCTGCTGGGGGGCTGGATGAAGCCCGAGGAACAGCGCAGCGCCGCCGAGGTGGACGCCCTGGGCCGTTCCAACGCCCTGACCGACGAACTGCTGGCCGCCGACGTGCTGGTGATGGCCGCGCCGATGTACAACTTCACCATCCCCAGCACCCTCAAGGCCTGGCTGGACCACGTGCTGCGCGCCGGCATCACCTTCAAGTACACCCCGACCGGCCCACAAGGCTTGCTGGCAGGCAAGCGCGCCATCGTCCTGACCGCCCGTGGCGGCATCCACGCCGGTGCCAGCAGCGACCACCAGGAACCGTACCTGCGCCAGGTGATGGCCTTCATCGGCATCCATGACGTGGACTTCATCCACGCCGAAGGCCTGAACATGAGCGGCGAGTTCCACGAGAAGGGGCTGAACCAGGCCAAGGCCAAGCTGGCCGCGGTGGCCTGATAGGCGACGAATTCCCAACCTGACACCTTGTTGCTCCTTTGGGTGTGCCTGCCCGGTCATCGTGATGGCCGGGCTTTTTTCATTCTGTTCGCCGGTTTGCAGGCGAACAAACCCACAATCTCCATGGTTGAACTGGCCGGGCCCAACCCGCTAAGGTCGCCGCCTTGATCCACGAGGGCCAACCATGGGCTACCTGATAATCGTCGCGCTGATCCAGGCGTACTCCTTCAACCTGATCGGCGAGTACCTGGCCGGCCATGTCGACAGTTATTTCGCTGTGCTCGCCCGGGTGGTTCTGGCCGGGCTGGTGTTCCTGCCGCTGACCCGCTGGCGCCAGGTCGAGCCACGCTTCCTGCGTTCGATGCTGCTGATCGGCGCACTGCAGTACGGCATCACCTACGTCTGCCTGTACCTGAGCTTCCGCGTGCTGACCGTGCCCGAGGTGTTGCTGTTCACCATCCTCACCCCCCTGCACGTCACGCTGATCGAGGACGCCCTGAACCGGCGCTTCAACCCCTGGGCGCTGCTGGCCGCGCTGGTGGCGGTGGCCGGTGCGGCGGTGATCCGCTTCGACACCATTTCGGGCGAGTTCTTCATCGGCTTCCTGCTGCTGCAACTGGCCAACTTCACCTATGCCGCCGGCCAGGTGCTGTATCGTCACCTGGTCGCCCGTTACCCCAGTGACCTGCCGCATTACCGGCGCTTCGGCTACTTCTACCTGGGCGCGTTGATCGTTGTGCTGCCGGCCTTCCTGCTGTTTGGCAACACCCAGCGCCTGCCGAGCACCGACACCCAATGGCTGGTACTGCTGTTCCTCGGCCTGTGCCCGACCGCGCTGGGGCTGTACTGGTGGAACAAGGGCGCCTGCCTGGTGTCTGGCGGCACCCTGGCGGTGATGAACAACCTGCATGTGCCGGTGGGGCTGTTGCTGAACCTGCTGATCTGGAACCAGGACGAACCGCTGGGGCGCCTGGCCATCGGCGGCTTGATCATCCTGGCGTCGGTGTGGCTGAGCCGCCTGGGCGGCCAGCGAGCGCTGCTGCCAGGGGCGACTTCGTCGCGTTGACCGATCGTGCTGCCAACCGAAGGCGCCCTGGTGGGCGCCTTCGTCTTTTCTGGCGCCAGGGTTGGCCCACGCAGGAAGCGAGGGGCAAGATAGGCGCAGGTGACCTCAAGATCGCCAGTCATGAAATGGACGTGAACAACAATACAAGGAAGAGACCGTGAACCTTGACCTGACTGACCTGAAGCTGTTCATAAAGATTGCCGAGTCGCCCAGCCTGACCCAGGGTGCCCGGCGTGCCTGCCTGTCACCCGGCGCGGCGAGCATGCGCATCAAATCGATGGAGGGCGAGCTGGGCGAGGGGCTGTTCCTTCGCCAGCACAAAGGCCTGGTGCTGACGGCGGCGGGCAGGCGCCTGCTGGTCCATGCCCGCAAGATCCTCGGCCAGTTGGAGGTGCTCAAGGCCGAGTTCGACCGGCACGAAGAACAGGATGTGGCCTGCATGCGCATGTACGTCGACGGCTTCACGGCCTTCGAGTCCACCCAGCAGCGGCTGGTGCGCTACCTGGCGGAGCACGCGCACATCGCCATCGACCTGCAGGCACGCAACCCGGGTGAGATTGTCCGGGGCGTGCGGGAAGGGTTTGTCGACATGGGGCTGGTCGCGGGCGGTGCGCCGGTGGAAGGCTGCGCTTCGATCGCCATGCCGGTGCTCAACTATGTGGTCGTGCTGCCCCGTCGTCACCCATTGGCTAACGCGGCGACACTGCGCCTGCGCGATGTGCTGCAACACCCGCAGGTGGGCCTGTGCGGTGATACTGCCCTGAGCCGACTGATCGAGGAGCAGGCGCGGGACGATGGCAGCGAGGCGCAGTTCAGGATCAAGGTGTCCACGGGTGAAGCGTTCTGCCGGATGGTCGCCGAGGGCGTGGGTATTGGTGTCGCGCCGGACGCGGCGGTGCAGCGCTACTTGCGCTGCTGCGCATTGGTGGCACGGCCCCTGGAGGAAGCCTGGGCGCGGCAGGTTCACATGATGTTGGTCAGGCACACCGATAGCATGCCCCGCCATGTCACCGAACTGCTCTCCTACCTGAGCGCCGCCTGAGGAAAGGCCGCCGATGCCAGGTAGGTGTGCCTGGCATCGGCAACGGCTTCAGCGGGTACCCGGCACCAGGCTGAGGATCTCGTCGATGGGCATGCAGGCCGGCTCGATCTCGTAGGCGCGGTCGTTCTCCAGGATGCTGGTGGCCACCTGGCGCATGGCCGAGTAGGCACCGCGCAGCATGTGATTGGCGTAGATCACCGCGTTGAAGCCCGCGTCGGCCAGGCACGAGAACGTGAGTTGCGGGTAGCTGGTGGGCACGCAGATCAGCGGTGTGGCGGGGTGGCGGTGCTTGAAGCGCCGGGCGAAGTCGAGGATCTCCTCGCCACTGCGCTTGCGGCTGTGGATCATGATGCCGTCGGCACCGGCCTCGGTGTAGGCGCTGCAACGGGCCAGGGCATCCTCCAGGCCTTTTTCCAGGATCAGGCTCTCGCAGCGGGCGAAGATCATCATCCGGTCACCGGGCCGGTGTTGCGTGCCGGCCCTGATCTTTTCGCAGAAGTGCTCCACCGTCTCCTGCTCCTGGTGCACCGAGAGGCCCAGCAGGGAGTTCTTCTTCAAGCCGCACTTGTCCTCGATGACGATCGCCGAGACGCCGGCGCGCGCCAGCCACTGCACATGGATGGCGAAATGTTCGACTTTGCCACCTGTGTCGGCGTCGTAGATCAGCGGCAGGTCGCACACCCCGAGGATCTCGTTGAGCCGCTCGAGGCGGTCGCTGGGCGAGAGGATCTCGATGTCAGGCAGGCAACGCTGGGTCGAGTCGGTCAGCGAACTGGACCAGATGGCGTCATAGCCCAGGCTGGCGCCGCGCGCCTCCAGGCGCACGTTCTTGGCCAGCATGGCCGATATCGGGCTGTGCGCCTCCAGCACGCGCAGGCAAGGTTTGTCATGGAACAGTTGGCGCAGGTCGATGCGCGAATCGGGATTCACGATGTTCATGGGGCCACTTCCTTGATCAGGGGGGTGTCAGACGGTCAGGACCGACTCCATCTTGTGCAGGTGTGCGCAGGCACGTTGCACGTATTCGCACGACAACGCCTCGATCCGCGTGTAGTCGAGCGCCTGTGCCGTGGCCTGGCAATAGAGTTCCAGGGCGCTGGTGGCATGGAAGAAATGCTGGGCCTCGACCGCGCCACAATGCACGCTGAGGAAGGTGGCGATACGGTGCGCTTCGCCTGCGGGCTTGCCTTGCACCTGCTTCAGCCAGTCTTTCCACAAGGGTGTCATCACGTTGTATTCGCCGGTGTTGAACAGCTCGGTCATCGCCATCATCTCGATGGCTTCCACCAGTTGCGGGGCGAGCGGGCGCTTGTTGCCGACCCAACTGGAGAATTCCTTGGTCACCGGGTTCAGGTAGCGGTCCTGCAGGCGCCAGTCGTCCGAGCCGCAGATCGCCGTGGCCATGCGCGCATACAGCTTGGAGTGGTGCGGGTGGCCGTGCATCTCGCCCAGGCCGATATCCTCGACGATGATCTCGCCGCAGTGGCGCGCGGCCTCCAGCAGGCGCAGGCGGTTTTGGTCATCGTCGAGTGCCTCGGACTCCTGGAGCAATCGCACGATGATGCTGGACACCGCATGTGCGGCGCCATCCGGGCTGCGCCATCCGCAGAAGAAGGTGCACAGGCTGTCGCGCGACCAGGGCTCGGAGGTGATGCGCTGGTAGGTGTCCAGGTAGTCACCGAGCAGGTCGTCGTGAACGTCGAAACCCTTTCTCAGGGCGCTGGCCAGGCGTTTGTCCTGGACATCGGTCAGCGCCTGGTCAACGAATGACAGCATGAAATCCGTTTTCTTCATGTCATGATCTCGCGGTTGGTGGGGGGAGGTCCGGGTTCAGGCAAGCGATGCGATGAAGGTGGCGAAGCGCCCCAGCCCTTCGACCAGGTCGTCTTCGCTAACCGAGTAAGAGAGCCGCACGGCGCGAGGGTCGCCATTGCTGCAGCCGGGCACCAGGGCGATGCGCGCCTCGGTCAGCAGCAACTCGCACAGGTGGCTGGCGTCACGCAGGGGTTGGTCCTGATAGCGCTTGCCCAGCAGGTCGCCGATGTCCAGGTACAGGTAGAAGGCACCCTGGGGCGGTGCGAAGCGGATCCCTTCGAGCTGGCCTAGCAGGGCGGTGGCCGTCGCCAGTTGGCGGTCGAGCTGGGCGTTGATGTCGGCGGCGAAGCGTTGCGCGCCCTCGCCATCCAGGGCGGTCAACGCGGCGTACTGGGCCAGGCTGCTGGGGTTGGAGGTGGTGTGCGCCTGCAGGTTGTGCATCGCCGTGACCACCGCCTTGGGGGCGCAGGCATAGCCCAGCCGCCAGCCGGTCACGGCCTGGCTCTTGGAGAACGAGTCGATGACGATGGTCGATCCCTTGAGCTCGGGCAGCAGGCTGACGATGTTGTGGTGTTGCTGGCCGCCGCGCAGCAGGCCGCGATAGCACTCGTCGAAGATGACCCAGAGCTTGCGCTCCAGGGCCAGTTCACCGATGGCGAGCAGTTCCTGGGGCGAATAGACCACGCCGGTGGGGTTGTTCGGGGTGTTGATGATGATCGCCTTGCTGCGTGGTGACAGGGCGGCTTTCACCGCCGCGCTGCGCAACGAGTACTGGTCGGCCCGGGTGTCGATGAACACCGGGCTTGCACCGGCCAGTTCGACCTGGGTGGGGAAGGTCTCCCAGTAGGGGCGTGGGATGAGTACTTCGTCGCCAGGATCGAGCAGTACCATCGCGCTGTTGAACAGGGCCTGTTTGGCGCCGCTGGACACGGCGATTTCATCGGCGCCGTAGGTGACGCCCAGGCGCTGGCTGACACTGTTGGCCAATGCCTGGCGCAGGCGCGGGTTACCCAATGGCGGGGTGTAGCGGTTCCACTGTTCGTGCACCGCGGCGATGGCGCCGCTGCGCATGTCCGGCGCTGCATCCGTGGCCAGCTCGCCGGCTGCGAAGTTGATCACTTTGATGCCGGCGTCACGCAGGGCGTTGGCTTTGCTGCGCATGCTCGAGGTGCCGGGCGCGCCGATGCGGCCGGCGCGCGCCGAGAGTTCGTAGGTCATGGTTCACATCCTTGTTGTTGGCGATCCGCAGGCATCCAGCTCAGCGTCGGGTCAGGCCTTTCATGCCGTTGTAGGTGACCAGGCACAGGGGCAGGGTCAGCAGTAGCACGCAGGCCAGCACTACCAGCCCCTCATTCACCCCCGCCTGGTCGGAGATTGCGCCGATCAGCACCGGCGCCAGGGCGCCGCCACCGACGGTGCCGGTATAGAACCAGGCGAACACCCGATCGCGGCGGTCGCGGGGGGCGAAGTCCGGCACCAGGCCGCCAAGTACCGACGAGGTGCCGTTCAGGGCCACGCCAATCAGCGGCATGACCAGCATCAGCGCGCCGTAGGGCAGTACCAGCGCCAGCAGGATCAACAGGGCGGTGAGCAGTTCGGTGCAGATCACCGTGCGCACCGGCCCCAGGCGTGCGCCGAGGTAGCCGCAGAACAGCTTGCCGAAGGCACCGCCGATGAACAGCAGGGACAGCGCCAGGCCGATGTGCTCGGTGCTGGCGCCCTTGCTTTGCAGCAGGAACGGCAGGAACGTGAGGAAGCCCATGCGCACGCCGCTGTCGAGGGTGCCGGTGGCGATCAGCGCCATCAGGCCCGACGTGCTGCCGGCCTGGTCGGTGCTGCCGGCCTTCTTGCTGGCCTTGTCGTGGGCCTGGGTGCTGGGCATCAGCAGCCAGAGGGCGAAAGCGGCGGCGATGCCGAGCGCCCCCAGCAGGGTGGCATTGGCCTGCCATGAGATGTACACCAGCGCCAGACCGGTGAGCCCCGGAATGATGGCCTTGCCGATGTCGCCGGCGAAGTTGTACTGGGCCAGGGCCTGCTTGACCCGGCCGCTGCCGTCATAGGCATCCGAGACCAGGGCCGAGGCCAGGGGGTGTTGGGTGCTGGCACCCAGGCCGCCGATCATCAAGGCCAGCAGCAGCAGGGTGATGTCGGTGGCCTGCGCGGCCAGCAAGTAGGCGAAACCGGCCAGGGCGGTGCCCCTGACCAGCAGGGCTTGTCGTCCCCAGCGACGCGCGCCGCGGCTGGCCAGTAACTGAAAACCGGCCATCATCCCGGCATAAGCGCCGCGCAGCAGGCCGACCTGGGCGTAGCTGAGACCAAAGGCCGCCTGCCAGATGGGCAGCAGCACGTAGATCACATCGGTCAGGCCGTCGTGCACGCCGTGGGCGAGGCTGCCTGCGGCCAGCGCCTTGCGGCGTGTGGTGTGGTCGGCGCCATCCGGCTCGTCGAGTTTTTCCAGGGAGATGTCTTGGCGCATCGCTTGCTCGCAGTCCTTGTGTCGATACCTGGCCGAAAGCCGCAGGGTGCGGTTCGGTGTGCTGGCTGCAGGGTAGGAGATGCGCGGCGGGGTGGGTATTCGTATTTGCCGAAGGCTGGCGTTTAATAATTCTGAAATAGTTGTAACTATTTGTTTCTAATGGCTGCTTTGCAGTGAGCCCAGCGAAATTTTTTTGGGGTATGTGAGTTGGTGTTCGCCGGCAAGGCCGGCTCCTATGGGGCGGTTGTGAAATTTGGATTCAACGCGGTACCTGTAGGAGCCGGCCTTGCCGGCGAATGGGCCAGTGCCGTCAACACCGTTGTGTCAGACGTTGCTGTACGCGTGGGGCTCCTGCTCCAGTTGATACCTGCCAGCCAATCCGATGCGCATGTCGTTGCCGCTGGGTTGTTGGTACAGGCTCAGCCCGAACTCCGGCAGCACCGCCAGCAGGTAGTCGAAGATATCGCCCTGGATGCGCTCGTACTCGGCCCATGCCGTGGTGGTGGTGAAGCAGTAGATCTCCAGCGGCACGCCTTCGGCGGTGGTCTGCATCTGGCGGACCATGCAGGTCATGTCCGGGTGTACGTTGGGGTGGTTCTTCAGGTAGGCCAGGGCGAAGGCGCGGAAGGTACCGATGTTGGTCAGCTTGCGGCGGTTGGCGGCCAGCTCCGCCACCGGGCCCAGGGCCTCGTTCCAGCTGTGCAGCTCCTGGCGTTTCTGCGCCAGGTAGTCGCCGAGCAGGCGAACCTGACTAAGACGGTGTTCTTCTTCTTGTGTGAGGAAGCGCACCCCGGCGGCGTCGATGAACAGGCTGCGCTTGATGCGCCGCCCGCCCGACTGCTGCATGCCGCGGTAGTTGCGGAACGACTCGCTCATCAGGCGCCATGTGGGGATGGAGACGATGGTCTTGTCGAAGTTCTGCACCTTGACCGTGTGCAAGGTGATGTCCACCACATCGCCGTCGGCGCCGACCTGGGGCATCTCGATCCAGTCACCCACGTGCAGCATGTCGTTGCTGGTGAGCTGCACGCTGGCGACAAACGACAGCAATGTATCCTTGTATACCAGCAGCAGCACCGCCGACATGGCGCCCAGGCCGGACAACAGTAACAGCGGCGAGCGGTCGATGAGGGTGGCGACGATCACGATCGCGGCGAAGATCCACAGCATCATCTTGGCCAGTTGCACGTAGCCCTTGATCGAGCGGGTGCGGGCATGTTCGGTACGGGCATAGATGTCCAGCAGGGCATCGAGCAGGCACGACAGGGCCAGGGTCATGAACAGCAAGGTGAAGGCCAGGGCGAAATTACCCAGGAAGTGCTGGGCGGTGTCGGAGAGCTCCGGCACCAGCTTCAGGCCGAACTGGATCACCAGCGAGGGGGTGGTCTGGGCCAGGCGGTGGAACACCTTGTTCTGGCGCAGATCGTCGAGCCACCGAAGCGCGGGCTGGCGGGCCAGCAGGCGGCTGGCATGCAGGACCAGGAAGCGGGCCAGGCGGCCGACCAGCAGCGAGACGAGCAGCAGCACGCCCAGCCCGAGCGCGGCATGCAGCAGTGGATGTTGGTCGAGGGTCCCCCAGAGGTCGAGGGTGTCATGCCAGATGCGTTGGATGTCCATGGGTGCGAAAGCGGTCTGTATAGCGGTACGAAGGGGCGTTAGAGTGCCAATCGGGGCAAAGTTACCAAAAGAAGTTCGGCTCCGACGAAGGAAAACGTTACCCTATGCAACTTGAATTTTTCGCACTTGCCCGAGGTTACGCCGTGTTTTCCCAATTCGCCCTGCACGAACGCCTGCTCAAAGCCGTGGCCGAGCTGAAATTTGTCGAGCCGACGCCGGTGCAGGCAGCGGCCATTCCCCTGGCGTTGCAAGGGCGTGACCTGCGGGTGACGGCGCAGACCGGCAGCGGCAAGACGGCGGCCTTTGTCCTGCCACTGCTCAACCGCCTGGTCGACCTGAGCGGCCCGCGCGTGGAAATCCGTGCGCTGATCCTGCTGCCTACCCGCGAGCTGGCCCAGCAGACCCTCAAGCAGGTGCAACTGTTCTCCCAGTTCACCTACATCAAGTCCGGGCTGGTGACTGGCGGCGAAGACTTCAAGGAACAGGCCGCCATGCTGCGCAAGGTGCCGGACGTGCTGATCGGCACACCGGGCCGCCTGCTGGAGCAGCTCAACGCCGGCAACCTCGACCTTTCGCATGTGAAGGTGCTGATCCTCGACGAGGCCGACCGCATGCTCGACATGGGCTTCGCCGAAGACATGGAGCGCCTGTGCAAGGAGTGCGAGAACCGCGAACAGACCCTGCTGTTCTCCGCCACCACCGGCGGCGCGGCCCTGCGCGACATCATCGGCAAGGTGCTGAAAGACCCTGAGCACCTGATGCTCAACAGCGTCTCGCAGCTCGCCGAAGGCACCCGCCAGCAAATCATCACCGCCGACCACGACCAGCATAAAGAGCAGATCGTGCAGTGGCTGCTGGCCAACGAGACCTACCAGAAAGCGATCATCTTCACCAACACCCGCGCCTTGGCCGATCGCATCTACGGCCACCTGGTGGCGAAAGAAGTCAAAGCCTTCGTGTTGCACGGCGAGAAAGACCAGAAGGACCGCAAGCTGGCCATCGACCGGTTCAAGGACGGCGGCTCCAAGGTGCTGGTGGCCACCGACGTCGCTGCCCGTGGCCTGGACATCGATGGCCTGGACCTGGTGATCAACTTCGACATGCCGCGCAGCGGTGACGAGTACGTGCACCGCATCGGCCGTACCGGCCGCGCCGGTGGCGAAGGCCTGGCGATCTCGCTGATCACCCACAACGACTGGAACCTGATGTCGAGCATCGAGCGCTACCTCAAGCAGCAGTTCGAGCGCCGTGTCATCAAGGAGGTCAAGGGTACTTACAGCGGCCCGAAAAAGGTCAAGGCGTCGGGCAAGGCCGCTGGCAGCAAGAAGAAAAAAGTCGAGAAGAAGACCGGCGCCGACAAGAAAGCCGCCGCCAAGCGCAAGCCAGCCGCCAAGCCGAAGGCCAAAGCTCCGTTGGCCAGCGCCGACGGCCTGGCACCGCTGAAAAAGCGCAAGCCAGCAGCCGAGTAAGCCACGCTTGCCGCAAGCCCGCCATCGCAACGATGGCGGGTTGATTCACACCTTCCCCAGGTGTCTGTAGCTCATTTCCCAAACTGCTCCCGAGCCCATGCAATTAGTCGGCTGACCCCGATACTCCTCTGGCATGTTCAGCCAGGAGGGGGTAGCGTATGTACAGCTGTAAATACAGGGTGTCCCATGGCGTTTGAATGGGACGAGGAGAAGAACCTGCTCAACATCCGCAAGCACGGTATCGACTTTAATGATGTGCCCGAGATGTTCCGGCATCCGATGCTGGCATTGCGGGACGAACGATTCGACTACGACGAGGCGCGCTGGATCAGCATGGGCTGGATCAACGCATGGGTCAGCGTGGTCGCCTACACCGCAAGGCAAGGGGATGTGATCCGCATCATCTCCGCCCGAAGAGCCACCCGACGCGAGGTAACGCGCTATGTCGAAACCATCCGCAAGTACTGACCACATGCCTGTCGATACCTCGGACATTCCCGAGCTCGACGATGACTTCTTCCGCCGTGCCGAGCTGCGGCTGCCCGCCAAGCAGACCGTGACGATGCGCCTGGATGCCGATGTACTGGCCTGGTTCAAGGCGCAGGGCGCGGGCTACCAGACCCGCATCAACCAGCTGCTGCGCCAGTACATGCTGGCGCAACAGCGGCGCTGATCTCAGGTCCTGCTTTTCGCGGTTTTCAGTTCCTGGATCCGCTTGTCGATCAGCTGACACTTGTCTGGCAGGTCCTTGCTGGCCGTATCGAGCTTCATACCCTGGAGCTCGTCATTGATTTCCTTGGCCTTCTGCGGGTTCTGTTCAGTCAGTTGACTCACCAGCCCGGCGAGTTCCTCCCTTTTCTGCGTGGCCTCTTCCGGGGTGCAGGCCCAGACCTGTAGGGAGCAGAGGAGCGAGGTCGCGCATGCGACGCATGACAGCCATTTCATTGCGTTTTCCTCCAGCGAGTGGCTGTTCGGTTGAAAACTTGAATGAGGAAGAAGTTCATTCTGCCGGGCCCTATATAAATGGCTGGCGTTGAAAATTGGCCTGGCATCCGTTGGCTCGTGCATTCAATAATCGGGATCCATTCTCACAGCCGAGCCTTGCAATGATATCCAGCCAGACGAGAGGGCGCCCATGACAGCGGCCCGCAAGAACCCCGACGCCTTCGCCTTCCAGGTCATGCTGGGGCTATGCCTGGTCTGGGGCTGCCAGCAAGTGTTGATCAAGTCCGCCGCCGTGGATATCGCCCCGGTGGTGCAGGCGGCGTTTCGCAATGGCATTGCCGCCTTGCTGGTGGGGCTGCTGGTCTGCTTCAAGGGTGGCTGGGGGCAGGTTGGCACGACCTGGCGCGCCGGGCTGCTGGCCGGTGGCTTGTTCGGCCTGGAGTTCCTGTTCATCGCCGAGGGGCTGAAGCTGACCTCGGCGGCGCATATGTCGGTATTCCTCTACACCGCGCCGATCTTCACAGCGCTCGGGTTGCATTTCATGATGCCCAGCGAGCGGCTGCGGCTGTTGCAGTGGCTGGGCATCCTGCTGGCGTTCGGCGGGATCGCCCTGGCCTTCGCTGGCGGTATTTCCCTCGATCAGCTCGATGGCCGCATGTTGCTGGGTGATGGCCTGGCGATCTTGGCAGGGTTGGCCTGGGGCGCGACCACGGTGGTGGTGCGTGGCTCGCGATTGTCCGAGGCACCGGTGACCTTGACCTTGTTCTATCAGTTGGCGGTGGGGTTTGTCGGGTTGGTGCTGATCGCCCTGATCAGCGGGCAGATCGCCGATTTCTCGCTGACGCCGCTGGCGGTGGGCAGTGTGCTTTTCCAGGGGATCGTGGTGTCCTTTGTGAGTTACCTGACCTGGTTCTGGTTGCTGCGCAAGTACCTGGCGTCGAACCTGGCGGTATTCTCGTTCATTACACCGTTGTTCGGCGTGACCTTCGGCGTGCTGCTGCTCGATGAGCCGTTAAGCCTGAACTTCGTGATCGGCGCGGTGATGGTACTGCTTGGGGTGATCATGGTCAGCGCCGAAGCCTGGGTACGCCAGCAACTGCGCAAGGTCGTGGGATAACGGGCGGGCGGTTCGCCGGCAAGCCGGCTCCTACGGGACTCTGTAGGAGCCGGCTTGCCGGCGAATGCGTCAGTTCATTCAACCCACCTGTCCCAGGTTGGCGCAGGAAGCTGGACGCCGCACACCATTCACCAATACGCCAGCCAGCCCCAACCCCACAGCCGACAATACCAGCGCTGGCTGCAAGCTCCCACTGAAATGGCTGCTCACCGCCGCCAGCAACGGCCCGCTCAACTGCCCCAGGGCAAAGCACGCAGTCAGCAACCCGGCATTGCGTTGCGTGGCATGAGGTGCCAATTCCCGCGAGCGCTGCATCACCAACTGCATGCAAGCCAGGAATGGCCCACCGCACAGCAGTACCCCCAATGCCAGGCCGACACCGCCACCCAGCAGGCAGGCAAGTACGCCCAATCCTTGCAACCACAGGGTTGCCGTCAACCAGCCTGAAGTCCGCCCCGGGCGACGCAGGCTGACCAACAGTACCCCCAGCGCCGATGCCAACCCGAACGCTGGCCAGAACAGCTCGGCCAGCCATTGCCCGTGATACTGCTGACTGGCCATTTGCGACAGGAAGGTGGCCGGCAGGATGTAGCCAATCCCGTAGAGCGCATAGACCAGGCCCAGGCGCCCGATGCCGGTGATGCGCCGCTGACCACTGTCGACGGTGACAGCGGCGGTGGGCTCCATTGCCTTTGGCAGCCACGGCAGCACCGCCAACAGCATCACCAGCGCGGCAACGCCATATACCAGCCACAGGGCCGCCGAGTTAAGCCCGAGCAGGTGCGCAGCCAAGGCCAGGACGCCCGTCAGTGCGATACCCACGCCCGGCCCGGCGAACACCAGGGCACCGAGGCGCTGCTGGCCATGGGCGCTGGCCAACTGCTGGCTGAGGCTGGCAATCATCACCAGTACCCAGGCACTGGCCACTCCCGTGCCGAAGCGCAACAGCAGGTGACTCCAGAAACCATCGGCGGCCCAGGAGGCCAGGGTCAGCAGTACGCACAGCCACAGGCCACCGTGCAGGCGCAGGCGCACCTGGGCCGGTTGGCGGGCGAACATGCCATCCACTGCGCCGAGGAAGTAGCCCAGGTAGTTGGCTGCGGCGATCAGGCCACCGGCCGTCAGGTCGAACTGGCCTTCGGCGATCAGCCGGGGCAGTTGCGGGGTGAGGGCGAAGCGGCCGATGCCCATGGCCATCATCAGCGCCACGGCGCTGGCCAGCAGTTGCACGAGGGGCGACATGGAAAGTCTCCTGCACGAAGGGATGCGATGGATGGCAGGGTAGGGCGCATTGACTTTCAATAAAATTGAATAATGATGATCAAGTTGTTCTGTTTTGGAGAAGGTCATGGAGTTCAGTCAACTGCGCATCTTCCAGGCTGTGGCCGAGGAGGGTTCGGTTACCCGCGCCGCCGAACGCCTGCACCGGGTGCCGTCGAACCTGTCCACGCGCCTGCGCCAGCTCGAAGAGCAACTGGGGGTGGAGTTGTTCCTGCGCGAACGTCAGCGCTTGCAGCTGTCGCCGGCCGGCAAGGTGCTGCTGGACTACGCCAACCGCCTGGCCAACTTGCGCGACGAGGCGATGGCGGCAGTGCAAGGTGGTCAACCGGCGGGGGACTTCGTGCTCGGCACCATGTACAGCACGGCGGCTATCCACCTGCCAGCGCTACTGGCGCGCTACCACCAGGCTTATCCGCAGGTGAACCTGCAAGTCCAGGCGGCGCCCAGCGGCGAGCTGCTGGAAGGTGTGCTGAGCCACCGGCTGGACGCGGCGCTGGTGGACGGGCCGCTCAACCTGGCGGGTTTGGATGGCATACCGCTGTGCGACGAGACGCTGGTGCTGATCACCAGCCCCGAGCATCCGCCAGTGCACACTGCCAAGGATGTCGCCGGCAAGGCGGTATTCACCTTCCGCCAGGGCTGCTCGTACCGCATGCGGCTGGAGGCCTGGTACGCCCATGCCCACACGCCCATGGGCCGGGTGATGGAAATCGAGTCGTACCAGAGCATGCTGGCGTGTGTTATCGCTGGGGCGGGCGTGGCGCTGATGGCGCAATCGATGCTCGACAGCCTGCCCGGGCGTGACCGGGTGCGCACGCACCAATTGCAGGCACCCTTCGATCACGCCGTGACCTGGTTGATGTGGCGCCAGGGCATGCGCGGTGCAAATCTGCAGGCGTGGATCGATTTGCAACAATGCGAAACGATTGACCGGCCGTCGGATGCTGCGGCGTCCGCTTGATTCGGGTCAAAATCGCCCATATCTGTAAGATCGTAGGCATGCGCAGTACAGGACATAGGTCTATGATCTGTATGAAGCATCGCAGAATCGATTGACCGTGAGGCTGACCCGTCAAGGGGGCATTATGAACCAACGCATGTACAACTGGCTCCACGACCTCGCCGTCGCCCTGGGCTTGCTCCCGCCACCGCTGCAGCCGGTGCCGATTCCAACCGACGAAGAACAGCGCAAGCGCCAGCCGCGTCGCCGCTGAAACCAGGCAAAAGGCCGCCGCATCTGCACGATGCGGCGGCCTTTTGCGTTTCTGCTTCGCCGGCAAACCGGCGAACATGTCAGGCGAGGTTGACTGCCGTCACCGGCTTGCGCGAGGCCAGGCTGACCACCACGAAGCTCACCAGGCCGACGACCAGGCTGTAGTAGATCGGCGAGTTGGCGTCCAGGCCATCCTTGAACATGAAGAACAGCGCGGTGGCGAAGCCCAGCGACATGCTGGCGATGGCGCCGGCGGTGGTAGCGCGCTTCCAGAAGATCGCCCCCATCAGCGGGATCAACATGCCGCCAACCAGCAGGTTGTAGGCCAGGGTCAGGGCACTGATCACATCGTTCACCGCCAGGGCGATACCCAGCACCACCAAGCCGGTGAGCAGGGTGAACAGGCGGTTGATGCCCAGGCTCGACTGCTTGCCGCCGCGCAGTTTGGGCAACAGGTCTTCGGTCAGGGTGGTCGAGGCGGCCAGCAGGCCGGCGCTGGCAGTGGACATCATCGCGGCCAGGGCGGCGGCCATCAGCAGGCCACGGATACCTTCAGGCAACTGGCCCTTGATCATCTCGGCGAAGGCGTTGTTCGGGTTGGCCAGGTCCGGCATCAGCACATGGGCGGCCATGCCGATCATGGCGCAGGCCAGGCCGTACAGCACGCAGTAGATCCCGGCGGTGGTGCCGGCGCGCTGGCAGACTTTCTCGTCACGGGCGGTGAACACCCGCTGCCAGATGTCCTGGCCGATCAGGATGCCGAAGAAGTAGATCAGGAAGTAGGTGATGATGGTGTCCCAGCCGATGGTGGTCCAGCTGAAGCTGGCCGCCGGCAGCTTGGCCACCAGGGTGTCCCAGCCACCGGCCTTGTACAGGCACACCGGCAGCAGGATGAACATCAGGCCCACGGTCTTGATGATGAACTGGACGATATCGGTCAGGGTCAGCGACCACATGCCGCCGATGGTCGAGTACACCACCACCACGCCGCCGCCGAATAGCAGCGCCATCCAGAACGGCACGTCGAGCAGCACTTGCAGCACGGTACCCATGGCCAGGGTCGAGGTGACGCCGATCATCAGTGCGTAGGCGAGCATGATCGCCGCGCTGGCCTGGCGTGCCATCGGGTTGTAGCGGCGCTCCAGCACTTGCGTCACGGTAAAGATCTTCAGGCGTAGCAGGGGTTTGGCGAGGAACAGGTTGAGGGCGATGATCCCCAGGCCCAGCGCGGCGCACAGCCAGAAGCCGGAGATGCCGTGGACATAGCCCAGGCGCACGGTACCGACCGTGGAGGCGCCGCCGAGCACGGTGGTGGCCATGGTGCCCATGTACAGGGTCGGGCCGAGGTTGCGCCCGGCCACCAAGTAGTCTTCGTGGGTCTTCGCCCGCCGCATGCCGTACCAGCCAAGCCCGAGCATGCCGACGGCATAGATCAGTACAACGATGATGTCCAAGGCCATTGGGGGTCTCCCGATTATCTTTATTATGGCGAGATCGGCCGTCCGGACGGTGTAGGGCGCCCGGCGGTCCTGTCGTGTGTTGGCGGGCCTCTATGGCCCTCCCGAATGGCTCCTGCCGGGGTCAAACTTTCAGGGCGTCTATCACTACCCTGTGAGCGGCTTCAGCCGCGAAGCAAGCACCGCCGTATCTGGGCACCCGCTGCGCGGGTGATCGCGGCTGAAGCCGCTCCTACAAGGGAGCGGCCCGCATTAGCGACGTACCACGCCCGGCAGCACGCAGAGCATTTCGAACAACAGGTTGGCACCCAGCAGCGAGGTGTTGCCGGTAGTGTCGTAGGGGGGGGAGACTTCGACCAGGTCACAGCCGATCAGGTCCAGGCCGTGACAACCGCGGATGATCTCCATCGCCTGGATGGTGGTCAAGCCGCCGATCTCCGGGGTGCCGGTGCCAGGCGCCCAGGCCGGGTCGATGCCGTCGATGTCGAACGACAGGTACACCGGGCCGCCACCGACCTTTTCACGCACTTCGGCCATCAGCGGTTCCAGCGACTTGTGCCAGCACTCTTCGGCCTGCACTACGCGAAAGCCCTGACGGCGGCTCCAGTTGAAGTCGTCGGCGGTATAGCCCTGGGCGCGCAGGCCGATTTGCACCACGCGGTCGCAATCGAGCAGGCCTTCCTCCACCGCGCGGCGGAAGGTGGTGCCGTGGGCGATCTTCTCGCCGAACATGTGGTCGTTGACGTCAGCGTGGGCATCGATGTGCACCAGGCCGATCTTGCCGTGTTTCTTGTGCAGGGCGCGCAGGATCGGCAGGGTGATGGTGTGGTCGCCACCCAGGGTCAGCGGGATGACATTGTGCTCGACGATCTCGTCGTAGGCTTGTTCGATGATGCGCACGGCGTCCAGCAGGTTGAAGGTGTTGATCGCCACGTCACCGATGTCGGCCACCGACAGCGAGTCGAACGGGGCGGCGCCGGTGGCCATGTTGTACGGGCGGATCATCACCGACTCGGCGCGGATCTGCCGCGGGCCGAAGCGGGTGCCCGAGCGCAGCGAGGTGCCAATGTCCAATGGCACGCCGATGAAGGCGGCGTCCAGGCCTTCGGCGCTTTGCAGGTGGGGAAGGCGAAGCATGGTGGCGATGCCGCCGAAACGCGGCATTTCGTTGCCGCCCAGTGGTTGGTGGAGAATCTTGTCCACGGTGGGCCTCATCAGTCGGTCGATTGTTCTGTTTGTTCGAACCTGTGCCGCCGCGCGCCTGGATGATCGGGTCATGTCGGCGGACAGGGACATTTCGCCGCAGTCTGCGCAAGGTAGTGCCCGGGAAGAATCGCTACCGACAAAAACTTACTTCAGGATTTTCTGAACTATCGGCGTGCAGGCGAGTTAGACTCTGGCCATTTCCAGTCTGCGGACCCGTTGCCCCATGGCCTCATCGTTGCCCGACCTGAAACTGCTGCGCATCTTCGCCAGCGTGGTGCGCCACCAGGGGTTCGCCAACGCCCAGCGCGACCTCAACCTGTCGACCTCGGCCATCAGCACCTACATGAGCCAGCTGGAAAGCGCCCTGGGCATCGTGCTTTGCCATCGCGGCCGGGGCGGCTTCAGCCTGACCAGCAAGGGCGAGCTGTTCCATCAGGAAACCCTGCGTCTGCTGGGTGAGCTGGATGGCTTCGAACAGTACGCGGCGGCGCTCAAGGGTGAGCTGCGCGGCACGCTTAACCTCGGGGTGATCGACTCCACCGTGGGTGATCGCGCCCTGCCATTGGCCGAAGCCATTGGCGCCTACAGCCAGGAGCATCCGGCCGTGCACCTGCACCTGTCGGTCTCCAGCCCCTACGAGTTGCAGTTGGGTGTGCAGGACAACCGCCTGGACCTGGCCATCGGCGCCTTTTCCTCGCGCATGAGCGGCCTGGTCTACCAGCCGCTGTACCGTGAGCAGCACTGGCTGTACTGCAGCAGCCGCCACCCGCTGTTCGCCGAGCGGCGCATTCCGGAACCGGTGATCACCCAGCAGCGCATGGTCGGGCGTGGTTACTGGAGCCAGGCAGAACTGGCCCGGCATGGCTTCAAGCACAGCGCGGCGACGGTGGAGAGCATGGAAGCGCAGCTGATTCTGATTCTCTCCGGCGCCTACATCGGTTACCTGCCCGAGCACTATGCCCAGGCCTGGGTCGACAAGGGTGATCTGCGCGTATTGTCGCCGGCCACCTTCGGTTACCAGGCACCGTTCTCCTTGATCATCCGTCGGGGCCGAAGCCGGGAGCCCTTGATTCAGACGTTCCGCGACCTGCTCAAGAGCCAGCTCAACGTGGGCTGATCCAGGCCGCGTTCAGCACATCCCGTCAGGTCGAGTAAATTTCCTACAAAACTTGACCACTGACGTGATGGCCTTCTGCTAAACCTCTACTTGCTTTGATGAATTTTCCACTCATCTGGATAAGCAAGGGACCGCCAACGATGCGCATGAATTTGCCCGTCACCGAGCACGAACGAACCTTCCCCCAACACCAGCGGCTGATTTCCACCACCGACCTGAACAGCCGCATCACCTACTGCAACGACGCATTCGTGGCCATCAGCGGTTTCACCTACGACGAATTGGTAGGCCAGCCACACAACCTGGTGCGCCATCCCGACATGCCGCCGGCGGTCTTCGGCCATATGTGGGACACCATCAAGCAAGGCAAACCCTGGATGGGCGTGGTCAAGAACCGCGCCAAGAACGGCGATTTCTACTGGGTCAGCGCCTATGTCACGGCGATCTACGAGAATGGCCGCATCAGTGGCTACGAATCGGTGCGTTCGGTGCCGACCCGTGAACAGATCCGCCGCGCCGAAAGTCTTTATGCGCGCTTGCGCGCCGGCCGTTCTCCGGTGCCCTGGGTGGCGCGTCTGGGTCATGGCGTCGGGCATGGCTGGCCGTTGATCGGCGCAGGGCTGTTGTCGGCCGCCGCCTATCTCTGGTTACCTGCATACGCGGCGTTGGGGGTGCTGATGGCCAGCCTGCTGGCGGCCTGGTACCTGGTCGAGCACCGGCAGAACCAGGCCATCCGGCGTACGCTCGAAGAGCACCCCAAGGCCTTCACCAGCCCCCTGGTGGCCCTGACCTACAGCGACAACCCTGGGCTACAGGGCCAGCTCGACCTGGCCATCATCAGCGAAGAGGCGCGCCTGCAAACCGCGTTGACCCGCCTGGTGGACGCCGGCGTCGGGGTCAAGTCGCGGGCCGCGCAGTCTTCCGACCTGTCCGGCGCCCAGGCGCAGATGCTCGACCGCCAGCGCAGCGAGACCGACCAGTCGGCCACGGCCATCGCGCAGATGGCCGCGACCATCCAGCAGGTCACCCACAACGTGCAGAGCACGGCTCATGCCGCCAGCGACGCCGACCACCTCGCCCAGCAGGGCAGCGAGCTGGCCGAGCAGAGCTTGCGGGCGATGGGCAGCATGCGCGAGGCGGTCGGTGATATCGGCCAGGCGGTCAATGCGCTGGCCGAGCAGACCCAGTCGATCGGCGGCGTGGTGGATGTCATCACCTCAATCGCCGAGCAGACCAACCTGCTGGCGCTCAACGCCGCCATCGAGGCGGCGCGGGCCGGCGAGCAGGGCCGGGGCTTCGCGGTGGTCGCCGACGAGGTGCGCTCGCTGGCCCAGCGTACCCGCACCTCGACCGAGGAGATCCACCACATCATCGCCAGCCTGCGCACCGGTGCCGACCGCGCGGTGGCCAGCGCCAGCCGAGGCCAGCAGATCTCCCAGGACAGTGTGCACAGTGTCGAGGCCGTGCAAGAGGCGCTGGCCGGCATTGCCCAGGCGGTCAGCCGCATCACCGGCATGAGCCAGCAGATGGCCACGGCATCAGAGCAGCAAAGCCATGTGGCCGAGGACATCAACCAGCAGATCGTGCGTATCGCCCACCTGTGCGATGAGAGTGCCGGGCAGGCCAAGCAGGGCGCCGAAATCAGCCAGGACCTTGAGCGCATGGCAGAGTACCTGCACAGCCTGGCGGAGCGGTTCAATCGTTGAGGCCTGTTCGCCGGCAAGCCGGCTCCTGCCCGGCCTGGTGTAGGAGCCGGCTTGCCGGCGATGGGCTGCGCCGCAGCCCCAGGATTGCAGCTTCACCGCAACCCTGTGGCAAACTACGCGCCCGAAGGAGCCCTCCATGTCCAGACCTCGCTGCGGCCGCTGCCTGCGTCCGCTCGCCCATTGCCTCTGCCCGCTGATCCCACGCCTCGACAGCCGCACCCGAGTGATCGTCTTGCAGCACCCCAGCGAAACCTCGCACGCCCTGAATACCGCACGGCTGGCGGCCCTCGGTCTGGTCAACGCCGAACTGCGGATCGGCGAGGTATTCGATGACCTGGAAGCACTGCTGGCCACGCCGGGCTACCGACCAGCGCTGCTATTCCCTGGCGAGGGTGCCGACGCCCTGCAGGCTTATGGACACGATGACAACCTGCCGCTGCTGCTGATCGTCCCCGATGGCACCTGGCGCAAGGCGCGCAAGATGCTGTACCTGAACCCGCTGTTGGAGGCGCTGCCACGGGTGACGCTGGGCGATGTCCGGCCATCGCGCTACCGGCTGCGCAAGGCGCCGGAGCCGGGCGCCCTGTCGACGCTGGAGGCGGTGGTGCAGGCGTTGAACGTGCTGGAGTCGCCGACGGGTTTCGATGCCTTGCTGCGCCCATTCGAGGCGTTGATCGAGGGGCAGATCGAAGCCATGGGGGCCGAGACGTTTCAACGGAATCATGGGCAGGGCTGAGCTAATGACGCATTGTTTTGGGTAGATCTCTGTAGGAGCTTTAGCCGCGATCACCCGCGAAGCGGGTGCCAGGCACCGCGTCGCCGGCATCGCGGCTGAAGCCGCTCCTACAGGAATTCCGGCTATGACGGGGAAACTACCGCTCGCGCAGCGCCTCCGTCCGGGCCTTCAACACCGGCTTCAACAGGTAATCCAGCACGCTCTTCTGGCCGGTGATGATATCCACCGTGGCCACCATCCCCGGGATGATCAGCAGCGGCTTGTTATCCCCACCCAGATGGTTTTTCTCGGTGCGCACCTGGATCAGGTAGAACGCATTGCCCTTGTCATCGGTCACCGTGTCGGCGCCGATCAGTTCCAGCTTGGCCTTCAGCCCGCCATAGATGGTGTAGTCATAGGCGCTGAACTTGACCATCGCCGTCTGCCCAGGGTGGAGAAATGCCACGTCCTGCGGCCGCACCTTGGCCTCGATCAACAGGTTGTCCTCGATCGGCACGATCTCCACCAGGTCGCTGCCGGGCTGCACCACGCCGCCGATGGTATTGACCTTGAGCAGCTTGACGATGCCGCGCACTGGCGACACCACGGTGGTGCGGTTGACCCGGTCGTCGATGGCGATGCTGGTGGCGGTGATCTTCGAAAGTTCCGTGCGTTTGTCATTGAGTTCCTTGGCGGCATCGGAGCGAAAGCCCGCGTCGGCTTCCTGGATCTTGCTCCTGATCTCCGCCACCGCGGCTTCGGCGCGGGGGATCGCCAGGCTGGTAGCGTTGAGTTGGCCGCGGGCCTCGACAGTACGTTGCTTGAGGCGCAGGATCTCTACCGGCGAGATGGCGCCCTTGCCCACCAACGGCGAGGACATGTCCAGCTCCTGCTGCAGCAGGCCCAAGGCAGAACGGTACTGATCGACCTTGGAGCGGAACTCGGCGAGTTCCTGGGTCTTCTGCCGCAGTTGCTCGTTGAGGGTCTGTTTCTCACTGGCCAGGCGGCGCTGGCGCGAGTCATACAGGGCGGCTTCGTCCTCGGCCACTTGCGGGGCCTTGGCACGCACCTCATCCGACAGCGTGAAGGGGCGGCCTTCGGACTCCGCCGACAGGCGCTCGACCTGGGCCGTGAGGGCGTAGCGGTCGGCTTCGCTTTCGCCCTTGTTCGACTTGAAACGGGTGTCGTCCAGGCGCAGCAAGGTAGCACCCTTGTCCACCATCTGCCCTTCGCGCACGAAGATCTCGGTGACGATGCCGCCCTCGAGGTTCTGTATCACCTGCACCTTGCTGGAGGGGATGGCTTTGCCCTCGCCGACGGTGACTTCGTCGAGCACCGCGAAGTGGGCCCAGGCCAGTGCCACCAGCAGCAGGATCGCGGTCAGCCACACGGTCAGGCGTGACAGGCTCGGTGAGTCCTGCAGGGTGGCGCCGGCCAGTTCCGGCATGTAGTCGCGTTCGGCGCGCGGGTCGGTGCCGTGGAGGTAGCTGCGTATGCTGTGGCTGATGGGCATGTCTGACCTCCAGGAAAATTGGCCCACTGCAGGAGCGGTTGTCGTGTCACAGCGCGGCGCCGATACGGCCTTTGCGCAACGCATCGATCACCGCGTCCTTCGGCCCGTCGGCCACGATCTTGCCGTTGTCCAGCACCAGCAGCCGATCCACCAGGCTGAGCATCGAGGTGCGGTGGGTGACCAGCAGCAGGGTCTTGCCGGGCACCCAGGCCAGCAGGCGCTGGCGCAGTTGTTCTTCGCTGCTGTTGTCCATGTGGCTGGTGGGTTCGTCGAGGATCAGGATCGGCGGCTCCAGCAGCAGCGCCCGGGCCAGCAGCACAGCCTGGCGCTGGCCGCCGGAAAGCAGCTGGCCGCGCTCGCCCACCGGGCGGTCGAAACCTTGCGGGTGCTGGCGGGCCAGTTCGCTGACGCCGGTCAGTTCCGCCACCTCGAGCATGCGCGCATCGCTGACATGGCGCGCGCCAAGGGTGAGGTTGTCACGCAGGCTACCGGCCAGCAGCGGCAGGTCGTGGGCCACGTAGCCTAGCTGGTTGCGCAGGTCGGCGATGTCCAGCTGACGCAGGTCGAGGTTGTCCAGCAGCACCTGGCCTTCGTCGGGGTGATGGAACCCCATCAGCAGCCGCGCCAGGGTGCTCTTGCCCGAGCCGCTGCGGCCGATGATGCCGATGCGCTCGCCAGGCTTGAGCACGCAGTTGACGTCATTGAGTGCCGGGGCGGCCTGCCCGGCATAGCGGAAGGTGGCGTGGCTGATGCTCACACCGCCCTGCAACGTCGTGTGCTCCAGCGCCTGGTGCTCGGCCTGGCGTTCCTGGGGCAGGCTCATCAGCGCGTCGGTGCTGCGCATGGTCAGTTGCGCCTGCTGGTAGCGGGTAATCAGCCCGGCGATCTGCCCCAGCGGGGCGAGCACGCGGCTGCCGAGCATGTAGCTGGCCACCAGGGCGCCGACACTCAGGTTGCCGGCGATGATGCTGTACACCCCGGCGACGATGGTGGCCATGCCGCAGAACTGCTGGATGAACAGCGTGCCGTTGCTGGCCAGCGCAGACAAGTTGCGGGCGTGGGCGTCGAGGCGGGCAATGGCGCCGTTGGTGTGCTCCCACTGGTACTGGCGCTCGCTTTCGGCACCGCAGGCCTTGAGGGTTTCCAGGCCACCCAGGGTCTCGATCAGCAGGGCCTGGCGCACGGCGCCCAGGCTCAGGCTCTTCTGTACGGTGTCGCGTAGGCGCACCTGGATGAACAGCGCCAGGCCCACGGCCACCGGGAAGGCGATCAACGGGATCACCACCAGCCAGCCGCCGAGCAGGCCGATCACCAGCAGCATCAGGGCGACGAAGGGCAGGTCGATGATGCTGGTCAGGGTGACCGCCGTGAGGAATTCGCGCAGGCCCTGGAAGTCATGGATGCTTTGCGCGAAGCCACCGATGGTGGCGGGGCGGGCCTTCATGCTCATGCCGGTGATGCGTTCGAACAGGGTGGCGGAAAGGATCAGGTCGGTCTTCTTGCCGGCCTGGTCGAGCAGGTGGGCACGCACCATGCGCAGCACCAGTTCGAAGGCAGTACCGATGAACAGGCCGGCGACCAGCACCCACAGGGTCGACAGTGCCTGGTTGGGCACCACACGGTCGTAGGTCTGCATCACGAACAGGGGCACCATCAAGCCCAGCAGGTTGATCAGCAGGCTGGCCAGCAGGGCATCGCCATACAGCCAGCGGGAGTGGCGCAGGGTGTCGCGGAACCAGGCGTTGACCCGGGGCAGCAGTGGGGCGCGTACCTCCTCCAGAGAGTGGCGGGGGCGGGCAAACAAGGCCTGGCCGCTGTAGGCCTCGGCCAGCGCCTCGCGCTCGACCCACTGCTCGCCGCCTTCGGCCTCGCAGGGCAATAGCAGCGCGCGGCCGTTGTCGCCCCAACGTTGCAGCACCGCACTGCGACCGTCGTTGAGCATCAGCAGGACCGGCAGGTTGAGCGCCGAGATGTCGCCCAGCTCGCGCCGCAGCACCCGTGCCTGCAACCCGGCCTTGGCGGCGGCACGCGGCAGCAGGGCCAGGCCCAGGCGCTGCTCGGCCAGCGGCAGGCCGCTGCACAGGCTGGCACGGCTGGCGGGGCAGCCGTGCAGCTTGCACAGGATCAGCAGGCCATCGAGCAACGGATCATCCACATCCAGGCGCGGTTGCGCGCTTTGCATACTGGTCACGATGGCCTACTCCTGTCGCGTTGGACGCTTGCGGGCAGCCTGGTGCGTCGGACCTCAACGCATGTCGGGCAACCTCGCCTCGTTGCGCACCTCGGTCTTGGCAATGGCTTCCGGCGGCAACGAGATGCGCTGCTTGCTCAGCAGCTCACCCATGTTGGCCAGCAGGCGGTACATGGAGAACTCTTCGGTGTAGCGCACTTCGGTGTAGCGCCGGTTGGCGTTGTACAGCTCGTTCTCGCTGTCGAGCACATCGAGCAGGGTGCGCTGGCCCAGGCCGAACTGGTCCTGGTAGGCGGCGCGCACGCGTTGGGTGGTCTCGGCGTATTCGCGGGCGCTCGGCAGTTGCTTGCGGGCGTTGTTCATGGCGTTCCAGGCCAGGCTGAGGTTCTCGTTCAGCTCGCGCAGGGCGTTGTTGCGGATGTCCATGGCCTGGTTGATCTTGTGTGCGTCGGATTGCAGGCGAGCCTTGTCGCTGCCGCCGCGGAACAGGTTGTAGCTGAGCTCGACGCCGGCCTGCCAGTCGTTGTTGTCGTGGCCCTTCTGGCCGCCGATGTTGTTGTTGGCGCCGGTGGCCAGCACTGCGTCCAGGCGCGGGTAGAAAGGCGACTTGGCCACTTCGTATTGCTGCTCGGCCGACTGCACATCGGCCTGGGCCGACTTGAGGTAGGGGTTGTTCTCCAGCATGCCCTGGCGAGCGCCCTGCAGGTCGGTCGGCACTTCCCCCTTGATGGTGGCTGGCGCTTCGAGCTCGTCGGGCATGCGCCCGATCACACTGAAAAAGTTGGCTTCGGCGTCGGCCAGGTCGACCTCGGCGGTGTCCAGGTTGTTCTCGGCCAGGGCGCGACGGGCGCGGGACTGGTCGAGGTCGGCGGTGCTGCCCACGCCGCGCTCGCTGCGCAGGCCGATCTGGTCATTGACCCGCAGGTGCGCCTGCAGGTTGTTCTTGGCCAGGGTCACCAGTTCGCGGCGCTTGAGCACTTCGAGGTAGACCTCGATGGCGCGCAGCGCCACGGTCTCGGCGGTGGCCTGGGTGTAGTAGGCGCGCGAGGTGGCGACCGCCTCGGTGCGGCCGACTTCGTTGGCGGTGTTGAAGCCGTCGAACAGCATCTGCCGCAGGCGCAGTTCGGACTGGGTGTAGCTGAGTGTCTCTTTATTGTGGTTGCGCGTGCCGTCGGCATTGAAACCTCGGGTGTTGGTGTTGTCCGAACGCTGCCGGCCATACCCAGCCACCAGGTCGACGGTCGGGTAGTACCCCCCGCGGGCAAATTTCACATCCTCGTCGGCGGACAGCCGGCTGTTGCGGCTGGCACTGATTTCAGGATGCTGGTCCACGGCGCTCTGGACGGCCTCGGTAATCGACATCGCCTGAGTGTTGGCACACGCCATGGCCAACAAAATCGCACTGGTGATGGGGGTAAAAACGCGCATGGGGTACTTCTCCCTGGTCTTAAAAAATGTCCTGCAATCGCCAATAAAATGACGAAATATAAGAATCAAACCGTTTCAGGTTTGTAACAACAGAGCTAAGAACATTTATAAGGCGAGCTAAGAAGAAATTTTCATAAGGTATATGCGAAAAAAAAACTTATGCGGTCTAAGGAATCCGCGACATTGTTTCATTCAAGTGGTTACGGGAACCGGCTGGGACAGGCGTTTTTCGGGCCTCGGAGAAAGATCCATATTTTTTGCAGCTAAGGAAGCAGGGGAGGAAGGCGAAAGCGGAATTTGGCGACAAAAATTTGGCATCGAATGATGGCCATTGTCCAGTACCGCTATCGCGGAAGTCGTCACAGGGAGCGTGATCGCCCACGCACGTGACAGCAACGATCCGGCTGCCATGTGCGTCGGGCATTGCATGCATGACCCGCCAGCCTTGGACTGCGAGAAACCCATCGGCAGGGGAGGCGTGCGCTCATGGCTAAGTTACTCGGTGTGGTCAGCAAGGTCGTCGGCCAGGTATTCGCAGTGGAGGGTGATGGCCATCGTCGACTGGTGGTGGAGGGTGATCGCCTGTTCGCCGGCGAACAACTGGAAACGGGGGCCGCCGGCGCGGTGGCCGTGCGTTTGCAGAACGGCGGTTTGTTGACCCTCGGGCGCGACAGCAGCCTGGCCCTGAGCCCGGAACTGTTGGCCAGCCACTCGCAACCGGCCCCTGCACCGAATGCGGCGCCCAGCGATGCCCTGCTCAGTGATGTCGAGCGGATGCAACGGGCCATTGCCGCAGGGGCCGACCCGACCAAGGAAGGCGAAGCGCCAGCGGCGGGTGGGCACCATGGTGCCTTCAATGGCGAACTGGGGGGCGGGCACAGTTTTGTACTGCTGACCGAGGTGGCGGCGCGCGTCGATCCCATCGTTGGTTTTCCCACCGCAGGTTTCAACGGCATCCTTGAGCTGGACAACCGTTACCTTGGTGTACTGGACCCGCACAATGATGAGGCGGCGCCGGCATTCACTTCGCCATCTGCGCCCGTCCCCGAGGTGGTGGACAACCCCGTCACGCTCAATGGCTTGAATGCCCAGCCAGGTGAACTGTCCCTGAACGAAGCCAGCCTGCCCCAGGGCTCGGCGAGCAATCCGGCGGTCCTGATCCAGTCCGGCAGTTTCACCGTCGTGGCGCCGGATGGCGTGTTCAACCTCAGTGTTGGCGGCATCAATGTGATCACGGCAGGCACCGTGACCGGCGTGGGCCACTCGATCGTGACCGGGCTTGGCAACCTGCTCACCATCACCGGCTACAACCCGGCGACCGGTGTGGTCAGCTACAGCTACACCCTGACAGGTGCCGAACAGCACCCGAATGGCGATGCCACGGTCGGCGAACACTTCCCCGTGCTGGCCAGCGATACTGACGGCGATGTCGCCAGCGGCTCCCTGGATGTGATCATTCGTGACGACGCCCCCAAGGCAGTGGACGACAGCAACCTGGTGACCGCCACCGAGCAGCACCTGGAACTGAGCGGCACCGTGCTGGGCAACGATATACAGGGTGCCGACCGCATCCCCAGTGGCCCGATCGTGGCCGGTACCTTCGTCGGCACCTACGGCACCCTGGTACTGGCGGCGGACGGCTCCTACACCTACACCCTCAACCCCGACGACACCGACTTCAAGAACCTGCACGGCGGCGGCAATGGCGTGGAGCACTTCACCTACACGCTGAAGGACGCCGACGGCGATACCAGCACGGCGATCCTGACCCTGAACGTCGGTAACCTCAACGACCCGGTGACCCTCGGTGGCCTGGGTGTGGAAGGCGGTGAGCTGACGGTGTTCGAGAAGCACCTGGCCGACGGCAGCGCACCGAACCCAGGTGCGCTGACCCAGAGCGGCACGTTCACGCTTACCGCGCCGGATGGTCTGCAGGCCCTCAGCGTGGGCGGCATCAGCGTGGTTAGCGGTGGTGTGGCGGCGGGCTTCCCGCAGTCGATCACCACGGCGCTGGGCAACACCCTGACCATCACCGGCTACAACCCAGCGACCGGCGTGGTCAGCTACAGCTACACCCTGCATGCGGCCTCGGACGCCAATGGGCTAAGCGAGCATTTCACCGTTGCGGCCACGGACACCGACGGTAGCAGTGCCAACGGCACCCTGGATGTGAACATCGTCGATGATGCGCCCAAGGCGGTGAACGACAGCAACCCGGTGACCGCCACCGAGCAACACCTGGCACTGAGTGGAAATGTGCTGGGCAATGATACCCAGGGCGCCGACCGTATCCCCAGCGGCCCGGTGGTGGCCGGCACCTTCGTCGGCACCTACGGCACCCTGGTGCTGGCGGCGGACGGTTCCTACACCTACACCCTCAACCCTGACGACACCGACTTCAAGAATCTGCACGGCGGTGGCAACGGCGTCGAGCAATTCACCTACACGCTGAAGGACGCCGATGGCGATACCAGCACGGCGATCCTGACCCTCGACGTTGGTAACCTGAATGACCCGGTGACCTTGGGTGGCCTCGGTGTGGAGGGCGGCGAGCTGCAGGTCTATGAGAAAAACCTCACCGACGGCAGCGCCCCCAACCCAGGTGCGCTGGCCCAGGGCGGCACGTTCAGCGTGACCGCCCTCGATGGCCTGCAGACCCTGACCGTGGCGGGTATCACAGTGGTGAGTGGCGGCGCTCCCGCAGGTTTCCCACAGTCGATCACCACACCGTTGGGCAATACCCTGACCATCACCGGCTATGATCCGGCGACCGGCGTGGTGAGCTACACCTACCAGTTGCTGGACAACGAGGGCCATGCCACGGGCCAGGGGGCCAACAGCCTGGTCGAGCAGTTCACCGTCAGTGCCATGGATACCGATGGCAGCAGCGCCAGCGGCACCCTCGACGTAAGCATCGTCGACGATGTGCCCAGGGCGCATTGCGACTTCGCCGATGTCACCGAAGGTGGCAGTGTCAGCGGCAATGTGCTGGCCAACGATGTGATCGGCGCCGACGGCCGCAGTGACGGCCAGTACGTGGTCGGCGTGCGCGCGGGGCATGACACCTCGACTTCGGCCAGCGGGCACGTGGGCGACCAGATCCAGGGCCTGTACGGTTACCTGGTGCTTGATGCCCAGGGCATGGGCACCTACCACGCCTACGCCAATCAGGAACTGCCGCAGTGGGCCAGCGACACCTTCGTCTACACCATTCGCGACGCCGACGGTGACGAGAGCACCGCCACCATCACCATCAACGTGCAAGACAGCAAGTTGCTGGCGGCCGTCGACGACGAGGTGAAGGTTTTCGAGAAGGGCCTCGACCTGAACAAGGATGGCAATGACCTGGCGGCGGGCACGGTCACCGGCAGCAATCCCGGTTCAACCGCAGAAACTGCATCCGGCTCCCTGGCCGGCTCGGTCAGTGGTGGCGTGGGCACCTTGACCTACAACCTGGTCGGCAACGCGGTAGGGCAATACGGTCAGATCCAGCTGAATGCGGACGGCTCCTACACCTACACCCTGACATCGGCGCCGAATTCGCCCACTCATGTGAACGATGGCTCGAATATCGTGACTGAAAGCTTCACCTATCAGGTGAAGGATTCGCTCGGCAACGCCACCACCAGCACCATCGTCATCAGCATCGTCGACGATGTGCCCAAGGCTCATTGCGACTTCGCCGACGTCAGCCAGGGCGGCAGCGTGAGCGGCAATGTGCTGGCCAACGATGTGATCGGCGCCGACGGCCGCAGTGACGGCCAGTACGTGGTCGGGGTGCGCTTCGGCCACGACACCTCGAGCTCCGCCATCGGCCATGTCGGCGACCCGATCCAGGGGCTGTACGGTTACCTGACCCTCGACGCCCAGGGCAATGGCACCTACCACGCCAACCCCAACAGCGTGTTGCCACCGTGGGCCACCGACCACTTTGTCTACACCATTCGCGATGCCGATGGCGACGAAAGCACCACCACCATCACCATCAACGTGCAGGACAGCAAGTTGCTGGCTTCGGTCGATGATGAGGTCAAGGTCTTCGAGAAGGCCCTCGACCTGTACAAGGATGGCAACGACCTGGCGGCAGGCCATATCACCGGCAGCGAGCCTGGCTCCACTGCGGAAACCGCTTCTGGTTCGCTCGCAGGGTCGGTCAGCGGCGGCCTGGGTGGCTTGACCTACAGCCTGGTGGGCAATGCCCTGGGCCAATTCGGTCAGATCCAGTTGAATGCAGACGGCTCCTACACCTACACCCTGACATCGGCACCGAACTCGCCCAATCATGTGAACGACGGCCCGAACACCGTGACTGAAAGCTTCACCTACCAGGTGAAGGACGCGTTGGGCAATACCTCCACCAGCACCATCGTCATCAGCATCGTCGACGATGTGCCCAGGGCGCAGAATGATTTCGCCGGCGTGCAGCAGGGCGGCAACATCAGCGGCAATGTACTGGCCAACGATGTGATCGGCGCCGATGTGCGCGGCGATGGCCAGTACGTGGTGGGTGTGCGTTTCGGCCACGACACCTCGACTTCCGCCAGCGGCCATCTGGGTGAACAGATCACGGGGCTGTACGGCTACCTGACTCTCGATGCCCAAGGCAACGCCACCTACCACGCCAACCCTGACAGCGTGTTGCCACCGTTTGCCGCCGACAGCTTCGTCTACACCCTCCGTGACGCCGATGGTGACGAGAGCACCGCCGTCATCCGTATCAGCGTGCAGAACAGCCAACTGGTCGCCAGCCAGGACAACGACGTCACGGTCTACGAAAACGCGCTGGACCTGCACAAGGATGGCAACGACCTGGTGGCAGGCAGCGTAACGGGTAGCGAGCCGGGCTCGACCGGCGAAACCGCTTCCGGCAGCCTGGTGGGCTTGGTCAGCGGAGGGTTCGGCGCCCTGACCTACAGCCTGGTGGGCAACACCACGGGTCAATATGGCCAGATCCAGTTGAATGCCGACGGCTCCTACACCTATACCCTGACCTCGGCGCCGAAAACGCCGGGCGGCACGAACGACGGTGCCAATACGGTCATCGAACAGTTCACCTACAAGGCTACCGATGCGCTGGGCAACAGCGTCACCAGCATGATCGCCATCAACATCGTCGACGACGTGCCAAAGGTCGTAAGCACGGTGCGCAGCATCACCCCGGGCCAGGTGGACTCCAACATCCTGCTGGTGGTCGATGTCTCCAGCAGCATGAACTCGGGGTCTGGCGTACCTGGCCTGACACGCCTGGAGCTGGCCAAGCAGGCCATCAATACCTTGCTCGACAAGTACGATGACATGGGGGACATCAAGGTACAGATCGTCACCTTCTCCACTGGCGCGACGATACAGACCCCGGTGTGGGTCTCGATCGGCGAGGCCAAGAGCCTGATCGCCGGGCTCACGGCTGGTGGGTCGACCTACTACGACTCGGCTGCAACCAAAGCCCAGGAAGCTTTCGTCAGCTCGGGCAAGCTGGTGGGTGCGCAGAATGTCAGCTACTTCTTCTCGGACGGTGAGCCTAGCGGTGGTCACACGATCACCGCGGTTCGCGAAACCACCTGGGAAACCTTCCTCGACGACAACGGCATCAAGTCCTTCGCCGTCGGCATGGGCAGTGGCGTCAATGCCGGCAACCTCGACCCGCTGGCCTATGACGGCAGCAGCCACACCGACACCAACGCGGTGGTGGTGACCGACCTCAACCAATTGAGCGCGGTGCTCTCCGGCACCGTGCAAGGGGCGCCCATCACCGGCAGCCTCATGAGTGGTGGCGACTTCGGTGCCGATGGCGGTTACATCAAGGCACTGGTGGTGGATGGCACCGGTTACACCTACGATCCAAAGGCCAATGCCGGGCAGGGGGGCTATGCCGCCAGCGGCGGTGTGGACAAGGCGGTGTTCGACACGGTCAGCAACAGCCTCGGCATCAAGACCAGCCTCGGTGGCACCTTGCTGGTGAACATGGATACCGGCGAATTCACCTACACGCCGCCGAAGGACGGCGGTGCCGGCCAGGTAGAGACGTTCACCTTCACCGCCAGTGACAACGACGGGGACACCAGCAGCGCCACGCTGACCGTGAACATCAACGGCAACGCCGCCCCAGTGGCCGGCCCCGACCACATCATCACCAACATCAGTGGCGCCACGCTCAGCGTGCCGGCCGAGGCACTGCTGGCCAACGACAGTGATGCCGACCACGATCGGCTGAGCGCCGCGCCCACCCTCTTCAACACCGGTTTCGCCGACAAGGGCGCAGGTTTCACCGCCGGTACCCAGGCCCAGACCCTTCAGTTCGACGGCACGCCCAACAAGGCCGAGAACCAGTCCCGCGACCTGGCGCGCAGCGAGTTCACCAGCCTGTCCGGGACCATGACCGCGGCGCTGGTGGTGGCTGGCTACCTTGGCATGATCAGCAACAGCAATGCCAACGATGAAGACACGCTGACCGTCACCTTGCGCAAGGGCGAAACCCTCACCCTCGACCACGACCGCCCCGCTGGCAACCTGATGATGGAGTGGAAAGAGGCCGGTGGCAGCTACCAGGGCATCGCCGATGGCGGCAGTTTCACCGCCGCCCATGACGGGGTGTACAGCATTCACGTAGTCAATACCGACAACGCCTCGGGTAACAGCAAGGCCGCCGAAAATTACAAGCTCAGCCTGGTGGTGGACTACAGCAATGCGGTCAACGACGTGGTGCACGACACCTATACCGTCAGCGACGGTCACGGCGGCACGGCCACCGGTAACGTCGATATCACCTACCAGCCCGGTCATGTGCTCGACGGTACGGCAGGTGATGATGTGCTGCTGGCAGGGAGCGGTGACAACACCTTGAACGGTGGCGCCGGCAGCGATGTGCTGGTGGCGGGAACCGGCAATGATCACCTGTACGGTGGCGAGGGTAACGACCTGCTGATCGCCGGGCCAGGCAACGACCTGCTGGACGGAGGCCCGGGCAGCGACACTGTCAGCTTTGCCAAGGCGGGGGCTGGCGTGGTGGTGGATTTGGGCCATGCCGGTCCGCAGAACACGGTGGGTGCCGGCGTGGACACCCTGACCAGCATCGAGAACCTGATTGGCTCGGAGTACAACGACACGCTCATCGGCAACGGTGGCGACAATGTGCTCAACGGTGGTGCAGGCGACGACACCCTGACCGGTGGCGGCGGCAACGATACCTTCGTCTGGCAGAAGGGGGACAGTGGCCATGACACCGTGACCGACTTCACCCCCGGCAGCGATCGCCTGGACCTGTCACAGTTGCTGCAGGGCGAGAACGCCACCAGCTCCTCGCTGGACGACTACCTGCACTTCAAGGTCAGCGGCACCGGCAGCAACGTGGTATCGACCATCGAGGTCAGTAGCGTCGCCGGCGCGGCGCCGACCCAGACCATCGACCTGGCCGGTGTCGATCTTGCGCAGCATTACGGGGTGACGGCCGGAGCGGGTGGGGTGATTGCGGCGGGGCATGACACGGCGACCATCATCAACGGCATGCTCAACGATCATTCGCTGAAGGTGGATACAGTGTGAGGCCTGCAGGAGCCAGCAAGGCTGGCTCCTGCACCGAAAGGTGATCAACCCGGCCGGTGCAAGGTTTTCTGTTTGAGGATGTAGGCGCTGACCAGCACCGCGCTGGTCAGCATGAACACCCGCGCCCAGAACAGCGGTACCAGATAGCACGACAGGCTGATGCTCGCCCACATCAGTCCGATGGCGTACACCTTGCCCTTGAGTGGAATCCCTTCGCCACTGAGGTAGTCGCGAATCCATGGTCCAAGCTTGGGGTGGTTGACCAGCCAGTCATGGAAGCGTGGCGAGCTGCGGGCAAAACAGGCCGCGGCCAGCAAGAGGAACGGGGTGGTGGGCAACACCGGCAGGAAGATCCCCGCCACCCCCAGCGCGACACTGAGCCAGCCGATGGCCAGCAGCAGGTAGCGCACCACGTCGATCAGTGGTGACGCGGCTTGAGCAGGGCAGGTTTTTCGTCCGGGGCGTGCAGCAGCAGGAACAGCGCACTCAGCGCCTCGGGGATCTGCACGATCATGTCGTCCTGCAGGTTGGCGTTCTTGGCGATGTCCTCGAACTCCGGCTGTTCGTCGAACAGGCCGGAACCGACCATGATCGGGAGCAGCATCTCGCTGACTTCTTCCTCGGCGTTCTCGAACCAGGCCTCTTCACGCAGGAACACGCCCTCCATGAAGCCGATGCACCAGCCGCGCAGGTCGGAGTCGTCCGGCTCGTCGGTCAGGTCCAGGTCGCAGGGCAGGTCGAATTCCTCGTCGCTGGCCAGCTGGCGGGCGATGTGGCCCTTGAGCGCGACCAGGGTGGCTTCGATCTCGGTGCGCTGGGCATCGCTGCTGTAGTGCGGCTCTTCGGCGAACAGCGCGTCGATCCATTCGCGTTCGGGAACTTCCTCCGAGCAGATCGACAGCGCGGTCAGGTAGCCGTGTGCGGCGACGTAGTCCAGCGCTTCTTCGTGCAGCTCATCGGCGTCGAGGAAGGCTTGCAGGCGGGTCAGTTGCTCGGCGAAGGACATTACAGGGCTACCTTGGGGAATAAACGATGGTGAATTCTAGCACCTTGCGGCGCTCGGGGGGCAAAGGGAACGTCTGTCACCGGGGCATGCCGGGTGGCGCGGCAGTCGGGTATACTTCGCGCTTTTTCGTGCTGGCCGGCGTTTTCTCGCCATCCGGCAAAAACCGCTTACGCATTCGCTGCGCGCGCGGCTGATTTATCGTCCAGCCTGAGTCGGGGTTGGCACGGCGATTTTGGAGTGGCAAATGCTCGAACAGGCTCAGCGCGTCCTCAAGGATGTCTTCGGTTACGACAGTTTCCGCGGGCGCCAGGCTGCGATCATCGAATGTGTGGCAGGGGGCGGCGACGCCCTGGTACTGATGCCCACCGGCGGCGGCAAGTCGCTGTGCTTCCAGGTCCCGGGTTTGCTGCGCCCGGGCCTGACGGTGGTGGTGTCGCCGCTGATCGCGCTGATGGACGATCAGGTCGCCACCCTCGACGAGCTGGGCGTGGCCGCCGCCGCGCTGAACTCCACCCTCAGCGCCGAGCAGCAGCGCGACCTGGCCGGGCGCCTGCGCCGTGGCGAGGTGAAAATGCTCTACCTGGCACCAGAGCGCCTGGTGCAGCCACGCATGTTGGAGTTCCTGCGTGGCCTCGACATCGCCCTGTTCGCCATCGACGAAGCCCACTGCGTTTCGCAATGGGGCCACGACTTCCGCCCGGAATACCTGCAACTGGGCCAGCTCGCCGAGCTGTTCCCCCATGTGCCACGCATCGCCCTGACCGCCACCGCCGACATGCGTACCCGCGAGGAGATCGTCCAGCGCCTGCACCTGCAGGGCGCCGAGCGTTTCCTGTCGAGCTTTGACCGGCCGAACATCTTCTACCGCATCGTGCCCAAGGAGGCGCCGCGCAAGCAGCTGATGGCGTTCCTCGGCGAACGTCGCGGCAACGCCGGCATCGTCTACTGCCTGTCACGCAAGAAGGTCGACGAGACCGCCGCCTTTCTTTGCGAGCAGGGCTTTCCGGCGCTGCCGTATCATGCGGGCCTGGCCGCCGAGACCCGCGCGGCCAACCAGCACCGCTTCCTCAACGAGGAAGGCTTGATCATGGTCGCCACCATCGCCTTCGGCATGGGCATCGACAAGCCCAACGTGCGCTTTGTCGCCCACCTCGACCTGCCCAAGTCGCTCGAAGCCTATTACCAGGAAACCGGTCGCGCCGGCCGTGACGGCCTGCCGTCGGACGCCTGGATGGCTTACGGCCTGCAGGACATGGTGATGCTCAAGCAGATGCTGCAGAACTCCGAGGGCGACGAGCGTCACAAGCGCATCGAGCAGCACAAGCTCGACGCCATGCTGGCCTTGTGCGAGGAGACCCGCTGCCGTCGCCAGTCGCTGCTGGCCTACTTCGATGAAGTGCTGGAGCAGCCCTGCGGCCATTGCGACAACTGCGTCGACCAGGTGCAGACCTGGGACGCCACCGAGCCTGCGCGCCAGGCCTTGTCGACCGTGTTCCGTACCGGCCAGCGCTACGGCGTGGGCCACCTGGTCGATGTGCTGCTGGGCAAGGACACCGAAAAGGTACGCAATTTTGGTCACGAGAAGCTGTCGGTATTCGGTGTCGGCAAGCCGCTGGCCGAGGCCGAATGGCGTTCGCTGTTCCGCCAGCTGGTGGCGCGCGGCCTGGTGGATATCGACCTGGAAGGCTACGGCGGCCTGCGCCTGTCCGACAGCTGCCGGCCGCTGCTGCGTGGCGAAGTGACGCTGCAGCTGCGCCGCGACCTCAAGCCGCAGACGGTGGCCAAGGCCTCCGGCGGCAGTGGCGGCAGTCCGGCCAGCCAGCTGGTGCGCGCCGAGGAGCGCGAGCTGTGGGAGGCGTTGCGTACCCTGCGGCGCAAGCTGGCCGAGGAGCACAGCGTGCCACCCTACGTCATCTTCCCCGACTCGACCCTGCTGGAGATGCTGCGCAGCATGCCCACCAGCCTCAGCGACATGGCCCAGGTCAGCGGCGTCGGCGCGCGCAAGCTGGAGCGCTACGGCCAGGCGTTCCTCGAAGTGCTCAATGGGAGTGGTGGCACGGAGGAGGCGCCCAAGGTGGTGCTGGACCTGCGCCACGAGCTGGTCAGCCTGGCCCGCGCCGGCATGACCCCAGCCCAGATCGCCGGGCAGCTCAATTGCAGCGAGAAGAATGTCTACAGCCTGCTTGCCGAAGCCATCGGCCGCCAGGAACTGGGCCTGGAGCAGGCGCTGGATCTGCCGGAAGACCTGATGATGGAAGTGCAGGATGCCTTCCTCGATGGCGAGGGCGAGCTGCCACCGGTCTCTGCCGTGGCGCCGCTGTTCGGTCCGCGGGTGCCGGAAGGTGTCTTGTATTGCGTCAGGGCGGCGCTGGCGGTGGAGTTCGGGCTCTGATAGCCGGCATTTACGCCATTTGCTGACCTTTGTCATGCCCCGGCCGGATTATCCGACGTTTCCACTCGGCTGAATGTTGCCTGATCGGCCGGGGCATGGTTAGCTGACTAATAATTAGTTCTATTCAATGAGTTGCTTATGCCCCTGACCGACAACCAACACCGCTTCGGCATGCAGCTGGCCCAGATGTCCCGGGGTTGGCGCGCCGAACTGGACCGCCGCCTGGCCGGGCTCAACCTCTCCCAGGCGCGTTGGCTGGTGCTGCTGCACCTGGCGCGTTTCGACGAGGCCCCCACCCAGCGTGAGCTGGCCCAGAGTGTCGGTGTCGAAGGCCCGACCCTGGCCCGCCTGCTCGACAGCCTGGAAAGCCAGGGCCTGGTGCGCCGCCAGGCGGTGATGGAGGACCGTCGTGCCAAGAAGATCCTGCTGTGCCCGCCGGCCAAGCCGCTGATCGACCAGATCGAGACCATCGCCAATGCCTTGCGCGCCGAGCTGTTCACCGGGGTCGACGAGGCTGACCTGGAAGTGTGCATGCGGGTGCATGCGAAGATCCTCGGTAACCTCGAGAAGTCCTGACCACTAAGCCCATCGCGGGGCAAGCCCGCTCCCACCTGTCGTGGGAGCGGGCTTGCCCCGCGATGGTTTCAGAAGGTATGCCCCAGGTTCAGGTAGACCGCCCGTTCATGGGCATCGTTTGCCCCATAGCTCAGGTTCAGTGGCCCCAACGGTGTTTCCAGCCCCAGGAACACACTTGCGGCATTGATGTAGCCGCTGTCGAACTCGTTATCGTTGTTCCACGCCCGCCCACGCTCCAGCGACCCGCCGATATACAGCGGGAAGTCCAGCGGCAGGTAGGCGCGCGGCGTCAGGCGGCGGTAGTAGACCATGCGCAGCAGGCTCATGTTCTGCCCGGAGACCGAGTCCTGGCGAAAGCCCGACAGCTGCCGCGCGCCACCGAACACGAAACTCGAGGTGACCACCTCGGCGTCATCCAGCGTGCGCCCGTACTTACCGCCCAGCACCAGGGTGTTCGGCCCGCTGCTGAACGCCTTGTCCAGGTTGAACAACCATTGCCGGTAGCTCTGGTCCGAGTCCAGCGACTTGTCGTACTTGCGCACCGTCAGGCCAATGTCCTCGCCGCTGTGGGGGAAGTAGACGTTGTCGAAGGTGTCGAAGGAATACTTGAGCTCGTAGAACCCCTCGTTGAAGCTGACCTTGGGCAGGTCCTGGTCGCCGATGCGCACGTCGGCCTCGCCCCAGGCCTTGCCCACACCCAGGCGCACTTCGCCATAGGTGCCGATCTGCCGCCCGACATTGAGGCCGAAGCCGTAGCGCTCCAGCCGGTACTCGGCGACCGGGTCGTTGTCGAGGGTGGCCTCGACGTTCTGCGAGCCGAAGTCGAGGTAGGGGGCGATGAAATAGCGCGACCCGACATCCAGCGGCTGATAGAACTCGGTGTACAACTCCTGCTGGTCGCCGATCTGGGCGCGGGTCAACCATTCGGCACCAAGGCGGTTGATACCGTTGACCCGATAGCTAGCCCCCAGGTTGAAGGCGCTGTCGCCACGCAGGTCGTCGGACAGGTTAAGGCCAAGACGCAGGTAGTCGGTGCCACCGCGTCGACCGCGAGCATTGATCACCAGGGTGTTGTCGTCGCCTTTGTGCACCACGCGGTATTGCACCTGGTCGAAGTAGTCCAGCCCGTAAAGGGTACCCATGTCGGTCTGCAGGCGGTCGAGCTCCAGCGGCTCGCCGATAGGCTGGCGGATGTAGTAGCGGATCACGTCGTCGCTGACCTTGGAATCGTTCTCCACCTTGATCGCGGTGATGAGCGGGGTGCGCTGGCGGGGCGAGCGGGCCATCGCCAGGTTGCTGTCGGCCTCGGGTTGGCGCAGCCCGGCCAGGCGCGGGGTGAGGGCTATGGTGGCGCGGTAGCCGGCGTCGATCATGTCCTGGGCGCGACCGAAATCAGTGACGCCGAAGCTCGCCAGTGGCGGTTGTACCAGGATGTCCTCGCGGCGCAGGCTGGCCAACTGTTCTTCGGAGTTGCGCCGGGTCATCAGGGTGATCGACTGGTTGAGCACATCGACCACCGTCGCCAGCTGCTTGCGGTTGCGCAGCGGAGTGCCGATATCGACGACGATGGCCAGGTCCACGCCCATTTCGCGCACCACGTCCAGCGGGATGTTGTCGGTCATGCCGCCATCCACCAGCAGCCGCCCGTCGAGCTCCACCGGGGCGAACACGGCAGGGATCGACATGCTGGCGCGTATCACCCTCGGCAGATGGCCCCGGCGGAACACCACCTTCTCGCCGCTGGCGATGTCGGTGGCCACCGCGCGGAAGGGGATGGGCAGCTTGTCGAAGTCGCGGATGTCGGCCGTATGGGCCAGCTTGCTTTCCAGCAACAGCGCCAGGTTCTGGCCCTGGATCACGCCCAGCGGCAGGCCCAGGCTGCCGTCGTCGCGAAAGCTCAGCTTCTGCTTTACGAGAAAGTCGCGGTCGTCCTGCTTGCGGCGAAAGGGCACGTCCTTGCGCGGTGGCGCGTCTGACAGTGCCTGTTGCCAATCCAGAGTGGTCGCCAGCTTTTCCAGCTCCGCGACGCTATAGCCGGAGGCGTACAGCCCGCCGACCACCGCGCCCATGCTGGTACCGGCGATGGCATCGATGCGCACCCCTTGCTCTTCCAGGGCCTTGAGCACGCCGATGTGGGCAATGCCACGGGCAGCGCCGCCGGACAGCACCAGGCCGATTTTCGGCCGGGCCTGTTCGGCGGCCAGCGCGGTGAGGGAGGTGAGCGTCAGCAAAAGGCAGAACAGCAGGCGGCGCATCGTGTCGTGAGTCTCAAACCGGAGGGTAAAGACCGCTAGTATAAGCATCCCCCCTCTGTGGAGATGTGTCACATGGCTGATACCAAGCCGGAAGTTGTCATCACTTACTGCACCCAGTGCCAATGGTTGCTGCGTGCCGCCTGGCTGGCCCAGGAACTGCTCAGCACGTTCAGCGACGATCTGGCCCGGGTGGCGCTGGAGCCAGGCACCGGTGGCATCTTCCGCATCACCTGCGACGGCGTGCAGATCTGGGAACGCAAGGCTGACGGCGGCTTCCCTGAGGCCAAGGTGCTCAAGCAGCGGGTACGGGACCAGATCGATCCGCAACGCGACCTGGGCCACAACGATCGCTGATCAGGTGCCTTCAGTGATTGGCCGCTGTTTCACGGGCTGTTCGGCACTCAGGCGGCTGGACAGCACGATGGCGAAGATGATCAGCGCGCCACCGGCGAGCATGCGCAGGGTCGGCGTCTCGGCGAACACCACCCAGGCCACGGCGATACCGTAGACCGGCTCCATGCCGAACACCACTGCTGCCGTGCGTGCCTTGATCACTGCCAGGCTGGCGACGAACAGGCTGTGGGCCACCCCCGTGCAGAAGATGCCCAGCAGGGCGATCCACAGCCAGTCCATGGGCGCCACGGCCGCAAGGCCAGGGGCGGCCACGGGCAGTAGGCACAGGGTCACCACCAGGTTCTGCCACAGCGCCGCTTGCACGGTGGGCAGGCGCCCGGAGCCGGCCCGGTTGATGAGTGACAGCAGCGAGAACAGCAGGCCCGAGAGCAATGCCCAGAGCAGCCCGCCGGTGGCTTCGCTGGCCAGGTCGAACGCAGGCGTGACCAGTATCAGCCCGATGCTCACCAACAGTACCAGCAAGGCTTCGTTGCGACGGATGCGCTCGCGGAACAGCAGGCCTTCGAGGATGACGGTGAACGCCGGGAAGCTGGCGAAACCGAGCGTGGCGATGGCCACGCCACCGACCTTGACCGCGATGAAGAAACTCACCCAGTGCCCCGCCAGCAGCATGCCGCCGAGCAGCAGGCGGCGCAGGTCGCGCCCCCTGAGCGGTTGCCAGGCCTGGCGGGCGAGGCCGGCGAACAGGCCTAGGGCGAGCACGGCGAAAGCAGCGCGACCGAAGACGATGATCGAGGGGCTGGCGCTGGCGGCCAGCTTGCCGAAGACGCCGGTCAGGCCGAAGAACAGCGCGCCGATGTGCAGGGCGCCGAGGGCGGTGCGGTGGTTCATGGTGGTCCTTTGGATTCGAGGTGACTTGCGAAGGCCGTTTCGCCGGCACGCCGGCTCCTACGGGCGTGACGCCGGCCTGCAGGAGCCGGCTTGCCGGCGAAGCTGTTGGCGGCAGTCTAAAAGGCGCAGCCAGCGCTGTCTGTCGCGCACCTCGCGTCAATTGTCGCCAGGCTCTCGCCGCAAGGCCAACGGCGAGCTGCCGAAGGCGCGCAGCATTGCCGCACTGAACGCACTCTGCGAGCCATACCCCACCCGCGCGGCGATCTCGCCCACTGGCAGCGCCGTCTCGCGCAACAACCGTCGAGCCATGAGCAACCGCCGCTGGCGAATGTAGTCCATCGGTGTCATGCCGCACTCGCGGGTAAACCGCGCATGCAGCCGCGCGCTCGACAGCCCGGCCAGCCGCGCCAGGTCCGCAACCTGCAGCGGGTGGGCAGCATGGCGTTCGATATGGGCGTCGAAGGCGGCGTAGGGTAGGCGCGTGCTGGCGATCACCGGTACACACGCCTGCGTCAGGCTGGCCAGCAGCAGGACGGCACCCTGGCGGGCGATCAGTGGGTCTTCCACCGGGCTGCTCGCCAGCCAGTCCACCAATTGCTGTTGACGGCTGTCGAGGGTCAGGGCGCCGGGGCGGTCGAGCAGGCGTCGACTGTTGTCGGCGTGGCCACCCAGGTGTTCGCCCAGCCAGTGCTCACCGGGCACATCCAGGACCAGGCAGTGGCTGCCGGAGGGGCTACCGCAGGTGTGATGCGCGCCAGCCGGTACCACCATCAGGTCCTGGCGCTGCAGCTGTGCGCCACGGCCCTGTACTTCGAAGTCCAGGCGCCCGGCCAGGCTGAACACCAACTGTGGGTGGTCGTGACTGTGGGCGATCAGGTCGTGGCGGTAGTGGCGCAGCGAAAGCAGCGAGCCGGTGCTCATGGGGGGCTTCCTCGGGGGCAGGTGGGCAGTGTACACCCAGTGCCGGGCCCCTCGCAGGATGGTCATGGGACTGCCACCGCCCTGTCATGCGTGCCTGCCAGTCTCCAGCAAACAGTGCCGGAGCCTGCCCATGACCCATGCCGAACTCGCCCGCCCGTCACGCAAGCAGCGTGTGCGCACCCTGTGGATCTCCGATGTGCACCTGGGTACCCGGGATTGCCAGGCCGAGCACTTGTCGCGCTTCCTCAAGGGCTACCAGGCCGATCGCATCTACCTGGTCGGCGACATCATCGATGGCTGGAAGCTGCGGGGCGGCATTTACTGGCCGCAAGCCCACACCAATGTCATTCGCCGTTTGCTGACCATGAGCAAGCGCGGCACCGAAGTGATCTACGTCACCGGCAACCATGACGAGTTCCTGCGACGTTACTCCAAGCTGGTCCTGGGCAATATCCAGCTGGTGGACGAGGCGGAGCATCTGACGGCGGATGGCCGGCGCCTGCTGGTGGTGCATGGCGACCAGTTCGATGTGATCACCCGTTACCACCGCTGGCTGGCCTTTCTGGGCGACCGGGCCTACGAGTTCACCCTGGTGCTCAATCGCTGGCTCAACCATTGGCGGGCGCGCTACGGCTATGGCTATTGGTCGCTGTCGGCCTACCTCAAGCGCAAGGTCAAGGGCGCGGTGAATTTCATCAGCGATTTCGAGGATGCGATTGCCCATGAGTGCACCCGACGTGGTTTCCAGGGGGTGGTGTGCGGGCACATTCACCACGCCGAGATCCGCCAGGTAGGGGCGGTGGAGTATCTCAACTGCGGTGATTGGGTGGAGTCCTGCACGGCGCTGATCGAGCACTGGGACGGGCAGATCGAGCTCTACCGGTTTGCCGAGGCCCAGGCGCGTGAGGCGGCAGAACAATTGGCGTCACTGAGCGAGCCGGCCTGACCCTGCCTTTTCAGGGGCTGCTTCAGCTGCGATCACCCGCGAAGCAGGTGCCAGGTACCGCGATGCCTGCATCACGGCTGAAGCCGCTCCTACAAGGCTGCCTTGTAGACCGACTGCCGTGGCTGGGCGAACACCCGTTCCAGCATCGGCTCGAAGAACGGAAGCGGCAGGCTATCGTAGTCGGGGTCGAATGCCGCCGCGTCATAGCGGGCACAGAATTCAATGGTCCGCTGGTACTGCGGGTGCTCGCTGAACTGCTCGCGCAGATGCCGATCCATGCCCAGGTGGTGGAAAAAGTAATACCCCTGGAAGATCCCGTGCTTCTCGACCATCCACAGGTTCTCGGCGCTGACGAAGGGCTTGAGGATGGCCGCAGCAATGTCCGGATGGTTGTAGCTGCCCAGTGTATCGCCGATGTCATGGAGCAGGGCGCACACCACGTACTCCTCGTCACGCCCGTCACGGTGGGCACGGGTGGCGGTCTGCAACGAGTGGCTCAGGCGGTCGATGGGGAACCCGCCGAAATCACCGTCCAGCAGGCGTAGGTGCGCCAGGATTCGTTGCGGCAACTGGCGGGAATACGCGCGAAAGTCGTCGGCGATGATCGCCCAGTCCTGGGCGGTGCCGTCCTGCATGTGGTTGAAGCTCGCTTGCCTGTTCATCACCTGGCCCCCGTGCCTGCCGGAACATGCCGCCAGTGTTGGGCAAGCCCCGGGCGTTGGCAGTGGCCAGGCGGGACGCGAACCTGGCCCTGCGGGCCGATCAGAGGCTGATGCGCCCTAGCAGGATGTCGCGAAACATGGCGAAGTCGCCCACCAGGCTGTACCAGGGGTGGGTGAAGGTGGCCGGGCGGTTCTTCTCGAAGAAAAAGTGCCCGACCCAGGCAAAGCCGTAGCCGGCCAGCGGCACGGCCAGCAGCAACAGCCATTTGCCGCTGGCGAGGGTGTAGGCGAGCAGGGCGATCACCAGGCTGGTGCCGACGAAGTGCAGACGGCGGCAGGCGGCGTTGCTGTGCTCACCGAGGTAGTAGGGGTAGAACTCGGCAAAACTGCGGAACTGCGCGGTGCGGGTCATGGCGGTGCTCCGGAAGTCGCGGGTGCCTACAGCATACACGGCGTGGAGCCTGAATCGAGTCTAGAGTCACTGATGGCCCCGGCCAGTGACAATGAGCGCCAATTGAGTATCCTTTCGGTTCACCGCAGGAGCGGTCAGCACAAGAAGCCTGTCATGAGTGAGAGAACCACGTCAGCCAGCTGGGCATCAGGGATCGTCAAGGCGCTCGAGCTCGAAGGGCTCGATTGCCGGGCCATGTTCAAGCAACTGGGGTTGGACTTCAGTGCGCTGGACGACCCAGATGCGCGTTTCCCCCAAGATGCCATGACGCGCCTGTGGCAGTTGGCGGTCGAGTTGTCCGGCAACGAAGCCATCGGCCTGAACATGGCCAGGGTGGTGCGGCCGGCCTCCTTTCATGTGGTGGGCTATGCACTTATGTCCAGCCGCACCCTGGCCGAAGGCTTCGAACGCTTGGTGCGGTACCAGCGGATCATCGCGGAAAGCTCCGACCTGAGTTTTCGCCTTGGCCCCGAAGGCTACGCCCTGGTGCTCACGGTACATGGCGATCACCTGCCGCCGACCCGCCATAGCGCCGAAGCTTCACTGGCCTGCGCGCTGTCGCTCAGTACTTGGCTGAGCGGCCGGCCCATCCAGCCGCGGCGCGTATTGATCCAAGGGGCGCAACCGCACAATGTCGAACCGTACAGGGTGGCGTTCCATGCGCCGCTGGTATTTGGCGCACCCCACGATGCGCTGGTGTTCGAGCGCGCCGACATGGAGGCGCCGCTGCCCACGGCCAACGAGGCGATGGCAGTGCTGCATGATCGGTTTGCCGGCGAGTACCTGGCGCGCTTCTCGGAGAGCCGCGTGACACATCGGGTGCGCCAGGTGTTGTGTCGTATCCTGCCCCAGGGCGAACCCAAGCGTGAAACCGTGGCGCAGGCGCTGCACCTGTCGCAGCGCACTTTGCAGCGCCGTCTGCAGGACGAGGGCACCAGTTTCCAGACCCTGCTGGACGACACCCGTCGGGAGCTGGCCGAGCAGTACCTCGCCCAGCCAGGCACGACCTTGCTGGAAACCGCCTACCTGCTGGGTTTCGCCGACCCGAGCAACTTCTACCGAGCGTTCCGCCGCTGGTTCGACGCCACCCCGAGCGAGTACCGCGCGCGCTTGGTGATCAGTGACGCCAGAACGCTGGCATGCACAACACCAGCACCGTGATGATTTCCAGGCGGCCGAGCAGCATGCCCGAGGAGAGGATCCACTTGGCGGCGTCCGGCAGGCTGGCGTAGTTGCCGGCCGGGCCGATCACCTCGCCCAGGCCAGGACCCACGCCCGATACCGTGCCGGCGGCACCGGTCAGCGCGGTCATCCAGTCCACCCCCAGCAGCGACAACAGCAGGGCGATGATGCAGATGGTGATGGCGAAGAAGAACGAGAAGGTCAGGATCGATCGCACGATCTCTTCGTCGAGGCGGTGGCCGTTGTACTTCTGCTTGATCACCGCGCGCGGATGGATCAATTGGTTGAGGTTGGCCTTGAGCAGGATGTAGGCGACCTGGAAACGGAAGATCTTGATGCCGCCCGCCGTGGAGCCGGAGCAGCCGCCGACGAATCCGAGATAGAAGAACAGCATCAGCGAGAAGTTGCCCCACATGCTGTAGTCGCCCAAGGCAAAGCCGGTGGTGGTGACCACCGAGGTGACGTTCAGCGCCACGTGGCGCAGGGCGTCGAGCCAGTGCAGGTCGGTGGTGGCCCAGTACCAGGTGCCCAGTACCAGCCAGGTGGTCACCAGCATGGCGAGCAGGCCCTGAACCTGCTGGTCTTTGATCAGTGCCTTGCGGTGGCCGCGCAGGGTGGCCACGTACAGGGTGAACGGCAGGCTGCCAAGGATCATCACCACCACTGCGACCCAGTGCACTGCCGGGATGTCCCACTTGGCCAGGGACTGGTCGGAAGTCGAGAAACCGCCAGTGGAGATCGCCGACATGGCATGGTTGATCGCGTCGAACGGGCTCATGCCCGCCCACCAGAAGGCCAGGCTACCGAACACGGTGATGCCGACGTATACCGCCACGATCGACTTGGCGACCATGTGCGAGCGCGGCATGACCTTCTCCGAACGGTCGGAGGACTCGGTCTGGAACAGGCGCATGCCACCGATGCGCAGCAACGGCAGGATCGCCACCGCCATGCCGATGAAGCCGATGCCGCCCAGCCAGTGCAGCATCGAGCGCCACATGAGGATGCCCGGCGACATGGTGTCCAGCCCACTGAGCACGGTGGCGCCGGTGGCGGTGATGCCGGACATGCTTTCGAAGAAGGCGTCGGTGTAGCTGATGTGTTGCGTCAGCAGGAACGGCAAGGCGGCGAACACACAGACCACCAGCCAGCTGCTGACGGTCAGCAGGTACATGTCGCGGGGGCGCAGGTGTACGTGCTCGGGGCGTCCTGGCATGACCAGGCCGAGCCCTGCGACGAAGGTGATCAGGCTCGACCAGAGAAACGACGGCATGTCGCCGGTGCGCTCGAAGACCACCAGGGTCGCCATGGGCACGACCATGCTCACCGCCAGGGTGATCAGGAAGATGCCGATGATGAAACCAATGATCCTAAAGGTCGGCAATGCCATGTGATCTGCCCTGACTCGCAACGGAAAGGGCGCCATTCTACCTGTGGGGGTGGTGATGTAAACGCGTGATCGAGCTCGCTCCCACGATGGCGGCGCAATAGTGCAGAATGGCCGCACTTTCAACTTGCCAGGAGGGTAGCCGATGGAGGCTCTCGACGCATTGCTCAACCGTGTTTCCGTGCCACGCCTGACCGACCCGGCGCCCAATGCCGCCCAGCGCGAAGCGCTGTTCCAGGCCGCGTTGCGCGCACCGGACCATGGCCAGCTGCGTCCCTGGCGTTTCCTGACTATCGAGGGCCAGGGGCGGGAGAAGCTCGGCGAACTGTTCGCCGAAGCGGTGCAGGCCAAGGGCGATGCCACCCAGGCCGCGCTGGACAAGGCCCGGGCGATGCCGCTGCGGGCACCCTTGCTGATCGTGGTGGTCGCCCGGTTGCAGGACCATTTCAAGGTGCCGAAGATCGAACAGCGTTTGGCCGCCGGCTGCGCCGCCCATGGCATTCTGATTGCGGCTCATGCCCAAGGCATCGGTGCGGTGTGGCGCACCGGCGACATGGCCTTCGATGCCCATGTGCACAGGGGCTTGGGGCTGGAGGCGAACGAGGAAGTGATCGGCTACCTGTATGTTGGTACGCCGATGGGCGAGCCGCGCACGGCACCGGTCCTGGAGACCGCCCGGTTTGTCAGCGCCTGGGGCGAGTGAGGCAGAAGGGGGCTGCTACGCCGCCTATCGCGAGTAAACCCGCCCCCACAGGGGCGCGCGGCTTTGCCGCAACCTCGTAGGAGCCAGCCTTGTTGGCGATGCCCGGCATAGCCGGGCCAGGGTCTTTCAGCCAGCATTGGCCTCACTGGGCAACTCCAGTGTTGCGACGAAGCCACCCTGCGGGTGATTGCCCACGGTCAGCGTTCCACCATGGCGCTCCGCTGCCTTGCGCGCAATCGCCAACCCCAGCCCATGCCCCGGCGCGTCCTGCCCCGGCGCGCGGAAGAACGGCTCACCCAACTGCGCCAGATATTCCGCCGCCACCCCGGGCCCATGGTCGCGCACGCTCAGCACGATGCGATCCTGTTCGTGGCGGGCATGCACCTCGATCGGCTGCCCTGCCGGGTTGAACCGCAAGGCATTGCGCAGCAGGTTATCTACCGCCCGCTCGATCAAGGTCGGCCACCCCTGCAACACCAGGCCCGGCTGTGCGTCCAGCTTCACCTCCTGCTCCGGCGCGCTGAGTTGGGCGTCCTTGCGCACGCCGCCCAGCAGGGCATTGAGGTCCACACGTTCAGCGTGGGCCTGCTCGGCGTCGACCCGGGCCAGCACGAGGATTTCGCTGATCAGGTCCTCCAGGCGATCGCATTCACGGGTCAGGCGCGGCCACAGGGCCTGGCGTTGCTCGGGCTCGGCGCGCTCTGCCAGGGCCAGGGCGATGCGCAGGCGCGCTAGCGGTGAGCGCAGTTCGTGGGAGACATCGCGCAGCAACTGGCGCTGGCTGCCGATCAGGCTTTGCAGACGGGCGCCCATCTTGTTGAAGTCGTTGGCCAGCACACCAAACTCGTCACGGCGCACGGCCAGGCGGGCCAGGCTGTTCTGCTGGTAGCTGGCCTGCCCCAGGTCGTGCACAGCGCCGCGCAAGCGGCTGAGTGGTCGGGTGATCGACAGGGTGACCAGCAGGCTGAACAGGGTCAGCACCACCAAGGCTATCCCCAGGGCGCTGAGTGGCCAGATCAGGCTCTCGCGATGCCAGGCGGCCAGCTCCGGATGGGGGATGCGGTAGATCAGCAGGTAGGTTTCGCCGCTGGTGGGGCTGGTGTATTCCTCGGTCAGGCGGCGCCAGGGCAGGCGGCGTTCGTCATTGTGCTGGCGCGCCTCGAAGGCGGCGGCGCGGCGCGGGAAGGTGCCGGGTACCACGGCGTCTCCGCTGTCGTCGAGCACCTGGACGTCGATCCGGTAACGTTGCTTGCGTCGCTCCAGAAAGCGCTGGGATGACTCCAGGCCTTCCTGTTCATAGTGCTGGGCCCAGTGACTGGCCAGGTTGTTCAAGCCTGGGTGGCGGCTGAGGATCCAGGCATCCTGGTTGAGCATATGGCCGAGCAGGATCGACAGGCCGGCGACCAGGGTGATGGCCAGCCAGAAGCTGGCCAGGATGCGCCAGAACAGTGAACGCAAGACAAGCACCTCCATGAAGCGAGCAATGCCCGGCCTGCACTGTTGCGGGCCGGGCTGCGGGTGGACAGCTTACTGGGCCTTGGTGGCTTTTTCAGCTTTCCAGGCCTGGAACTCCTGCCATTCGGCCTTGCGCGCGGCACGTTCCTTCTGCAGTTCGTCGAACTTCTTCTGCTGATCGGGCTTGAGCAGGGCGCGGATCTGGCCCTCGGTCTTGTCGTGGCTGGCCTTGATCTCGTCCTTCATGGCCTTCTGATCGGCGGCGGGCAGCTTGTTGATGTAGCGCTCGGTGATGTCGCGGCGCTGTTGCATCTGCTCACCCATCAGCTTGCCGATCTGCTGGCGTTGGTCGCGGCTCAGGTCCAGTTGGGCGAAAGGCGCGTCACCGCGATGATGCGGGCCGTCGTGACGCGGGCCGCCTTCAGGCATGGCCATGGCCACGGTCGGCAGGGCGGCGGCGAACATCAGGGCGATAAGGGTCTTGCGCATGGTTTCTCTCCTGTCATGGGCCGGTGGTTACCGGATGAGTTCAGTCTAGGGAGATCAAGGTCAAGGGCGGTCAGGCGAGGGTAAAGGCTGGGTAAAGATGCGGGGTGGGGCATAAGCACTCTATAGGAGCGGCTTTAGCCGCGATACAGGCATCACGGTGCCTGGCACCCGCTTCACGGGTGATCGCGGCTGAAGCCGCTCCTACAGTGATCAGAGGCTGTAGTAGTAGCCGCGGCTGCGCAGGGCAACGATACGGGGGCGGCCGTCGGGGTGTGGGCCGATCTTCTTGCGCAGGTTGCTGATGTGCATGTCCAGGCTGCGGTCGTAGAGGGTCAGCTTGCGGCCCAGGCCGATCTGCGCCAGCTCCTGCTTGTCCAGCGGCTCACCGGGCTGGCGTAGCAAGGCTTCGAGAATGCGGCTCTCGGAGAGCGTGAGAGTCATCTCGCGGCCATCGATGCTGACCACGCCGCGCACCGGGCTGAAGGCCAGGTCGCCGACCTCGACCTGGCTGCTGGGGGCGCTGGGGTGGCTGCGGCGCAGCACCGCACGCAGGCGTGCGGTGAGCTCGCGAGGGTCACAGGGTTTGGCCAGGTAATCGTCGGCGCCCAGTTCCAGGCCCAGGATGCGGTCCAGCGGCTCGCCACGGGCCGAAAGCATCAGCACCGGCAAGTCGGTATGTTCGCTGCGCAACTGCTTGAGCAGTTCCAGGCCGCTGCCATCAGGCAGCATGACATCCAGCACCACTGCCGCCGGGGCTTGGGTGGCCAGGGCCTGGCGCGCGCTCTGGCCATCGTGGCAGGCACGTACCGCAAACCCTTCCTGGGTCAGCCAGCTGCCGAGCAGCTCGCACAGTTCCTGGTCATCATCAATCAGTAACAGCTCGCTCATGTTTCACTCAATTCAACCATTGACGGCGTCTTCTGTGTCCGCCGCTGGCTAAGATACCGCAGACTGCCGACAACAGTGCAACGACCGAACCGATCAGGAACCATTGCTGCTGGTCGGTAAGCAGGCGCTGGGGCAGGCTGGCGCCGGCCTGCAGTTCCTTGATGGCCTGCTTCAGGCGCTGGTTATCCTGGCGCAGGCGGGCCAGTTGGGCGCTTTCGCGCGTGCTGTCCTGGTTCTGCAACTGCTGGTTCAGCGCATTGCGTTGCTGCTCGCTTTCTTCCAGGCGCTGCTGCAGCTCGGTGATCCGCGCCCCGGCTTCCAGCGACAGCGGCTGCTCGGCCACGGCGAGAGGGGACAGCAGTGACAGGCAAAGCAGCAGGGACATCGGACCTTGACGCATTGGAACTCCTGATTCGTATCGGTTCAGGAGGTTGTCGGCCGTAGGTCGGAAATTTTGAATAGGCGTACTGCGTAAACCGTAGGAGCCAGCCTTGCTGGTAAACCATGCACTGCGCTGGCTGGCACCGGCTATGCCGGTGTTCGCCGGCAAGGCCGGCTCCTACGGCGCTGGCGCTTAAGGCAGGACTTGCTTGAACGGCTTGACCACGACCTTTTCGTAGACGCCCGCAGCAATGTACGGGTCCTGGTCGGCCCAGGCCTGGGCGGCGGCCAACGAGTCGAACTCGGCGACGATCAGGCTGCCGCTGAAACCCGCTGCGCCCGGGTCGTTGCTGTCGATGGCCGGGTGCGGCCCGGCCAGCACCACGCGGCCTTCGGCCTTGAGCTGTTGCAGGCGCTCGATGTGGGCGGGGCGGGCGGCCAGGCGTTTTTCCAGGGAATTTTCGACGTCGCTGGCGATGATGGCGTAGAGCATGTCAGTCCTTGGTTTTGGAGGTGGTAGGGTCGGTATCGTGCAGGTGGCGCGACAGGTAGACACCCTGGGCCACCAGGAAGATCACGGTCATGCCCAGGCTGCCGAACACCTTGAAGTCGACCCAGAAGTCCTGGAAGGTGAAGGCGACGAACAGGTTGGCGGCGCCGCACACCAGGAAGAAGCCGATCCACGCCACGTTCAGGCGGTTCCAGACCGTTTCGGGAAGTGTCAGGGCGTGGCCCATGATGCGTTTGATCAGCACCCGGTCGCCGATGAAATGGCTACCAGTGAAGGCCAAAGCGAACAGCCAGTTGACCACCGGCGCTTTCCACTTGAGGAAGGTTTCGCTGTGGAAGGCCAGTGTGAGGCCGCCGAACACCAGGCAGGCGACCAGGGTGAGCAATTGGCCCTTTTCCAGCTTGCCGTGGCGCAGGAACAGCGCGCCGTAGACCACCACGGAGCTGACGATCAGCATGGCGGTGGCGCTGTAGATCCCGCCGAACTCGAAGCCGTGGCCGGCGAATTCGACCGGGCGCGGGTCCAGTTTGTAGACGATGAAGAACAGCAGCAGCGGGATGAAATCGATGAATTGTTTCACAGTGGCAGCCAGAAGCGGGATGTGGCGGCATAATAACAAACATCGATTCCGGCGAAAGCGCTCCTCCATGAATGTTGATCTGCACTGTCACAGCACGGCCTCCGACGGCGCCCTGTCGCCCACGGCGCTGGTCGCCCGGGCCCACGAGCACGGGGTGCGGACACTGTCACTCACCGACCACGACACCCTCGAAGGCCTGCCCGAGGCGCGCCAGGCGTGCGCCGAGCAAGGCATGCAGTGGGTCAGCGGTGTCGAGCTGTCATGCACCTGGGGCGGTGCGACCATTCATGTGCTGGGCTATGATTTCCCGTTGGATGCGCCACCCTTGCTCGAAGCTATCGACAACCTGCACCGTGGCCGCTGGCTGCGCGCCGAGGAAATCGACCGCAAGCTGGCGGCCAAGGGCATGCCTGGCGCGCTCGACGGCGCCCGGGCCGTGCAGCAGGAACTGGGCGACAGCGGCAACGCCCCGGCGCGCCCGCACTTCGCCGAATTCATGGTGCGTGCCGGCTTCGTCAAGGACCGTGGCGAAGCCTTCCGCAAGTGGCTGGGGGCCGGCAAGCTGGGGGACGTCAAGCTGCACTGGCCGACGCTGGAGGAAACCGTCGCCACGCTACGCCAGTCCAATGCCTGGGTGAGCCTGGCCCACCCCATGCACTACGAACTGACTCGCAGCAAGCGCAGACGGCTGATTGCCGACTATATTCAGGCAGGCGGGCAGGCACTGGAAGTGGTCAATGGGATGATGCCGCCCGAGCAGGTGGGGACGATGTCCATCCTCACCCGTGAGTTCGGCCTGCTGGCGAGTGCCGGCAGCGATTTCCACGGCCCTGGCACCTGGGGCGAGATCGGTGCCTACCGGCCCTTGCCCGAGGACCTGCCACCTCTGTGGCGCCGATTCCGACATGAACAACCTATGGCGGTATGAACAGGACGACTTCGTGAGCCAATTTTTCCAGATTCATGCGGAAAACCCGCAGGCGCGCCTGATCAAGCAGGCTGTCGAGATCATCCGCAAGGGTGGGGTCGTGGTCTACCCGACCGACTCGGCCTATGCGATGGGCTGCCAGATCGGCGACAAGAACGCCATCGAGCGTGTCCGCCGCCTGCGTCAGCTGGACAAGAACCACAATTTCACCCTGCTGTGCTGCGACCTCTCGCAGATGGGCACCTTCGCCAAGATCGACACCGCAACCTTCCGTCTGCTCAAGGCGCACATTCCAGGCCCCTACACCTTCATCCTCAATGCCACCCGTGAAGTGCCGCGCCTGCTGATGCACGAAAAACGCCGCACCATTGGCTTGCGCGTCCCCTCTAACCCAATCGTCCTGGCCTTGCTCGAAGAGCTCGGTGAGCCATTGATGAGCGTGAGCCTGATCCTGCCGGGCGATGAAGAGCCGATGACCGCCCCTTACGAGATCCGTCAGCGTCTGGAACATCACGTCGACCTGATCATCGATGGCGGCTTCGGTGACCTCAAGGCATCCACTGTCATCGACCTGTCCGGCGACGAACCTGCGTTGATTCGCGAAGGTTGCGGCGACCCCACTCCGTTCCTGGCCAACGCGTGAGCCAGGTGGAAGCGCCCGAGGCGCCGGCCATCGAGGCTGAAGCGCCGTTCCAGCTGCAACTGGCCCTGGTCTACGGCGAAGCCCTGACCGAAATGCCGGTTGACCTGTATATCCCGCCGGACGCTCTGGAAGTCTTCCTCGAAGCCTTCGAGGGCCCGCTGGACCTGCTGCTGTACCTGATTCGCAAGCAGAACGTCGACATCCTCGATATCCCGGTGGCGGAAATCACCCGCCAGTACATGAGCTATGTCGAGCTGATGAAGAACGTGCGCCTGGAACTGGCTGCCGAGTACCTAGTGATGGCCGCCATGCTTGCCGAGATCAAGTCGCGCATGCTGCTGCCACGCTCCAGCGAGGTGGAAGAGGAGGAGGGCGATCCGCGCGCCGAGCTGATCCGTCGCCTGCAGGAATACGAACGCTTCAAGGCCGCCGCCGAAGGTATCGACGAGTTGCCGCGGGTCGGCCGCGAGGTCCTGGTTCCGCGCCTTGAGGCCCCTCAGGCCAAGGTGCGCAAGCTGCTGCCCGAGGTCGCCCTGGAGGAGATCCTGCTGTCCATGGCCGAGGTCATGCGCCGCAACGACCTGTTCGAAAGCCACCAGATCACCCGCGAGACCTTGTCCACCCGCGAACGCATGAGCGAAGTGCTCGAGCGTCTCAAGGGCGGGGCCTTCGTGCCGTTCGTCGACTTGTTCACCCGCGAGGAGGGCAAGCTCGGCGTGGTGGTAACCTTCATGGCGATTCTCGAGCTGGTGAAGGAATCCTTGATCGAACTGGTGCAGAATGAGCCTTTCGCCCCGATTCACGTCCGTGCCCGGGCAGAGTGACCTGACGACTACCGATGAACCTGAATGAACCCCGCGAACTGGCGTCGCTGATCGAGGCCTTTCTGCTCGCCTCGGGCAAGCCACAATCCCTTGAGCGCCTGTACGAGCTGTTCGAGGAAGCCGAGCGTCCGGCGCCGGCTGTCTTCAAGAAGGCCCTGGAGGTACTGGGCAAATCGTGCAATGGCCGCGCCTTCGAGCTCAAGGAGGTGGCCAGCGGCTATCGCCTGCAGATTCGCGAAGACTACGCCCCCTGGGTCGGCCGCTTGTGGGAGGAGCGTCCGCAGCGCTATTCCCGTGCGCTGCTCGAAACCATGGCGCTGATCGCCTACCGCCAGCCCATCACCCGTGGCGAGATCGAGGACGTGCGGGGCGTGGCGGTGAACAGCAACATCATCAAGACCCTCATGGAGCGAGAGTGGATCCGCATCGTCGGTTACCGCGAGGTGCCGGGGCGCCCGGCGATGTTCGCCACCACCAAGGCGTTTCTGGATCACTTCAACCTGAAGAGTCTCGACGAGCTGCCAGCATTGGCCGAATTGCGCGAACTGGAGCCCGAACCAATGCTTGACCCGGACGAAGCACCGGTGCCGGCGCACCTGCAGGCCCTGGCCGATGCCAGCCTGGGCGAGGAAGGTGAAACCGTAGAGCCGAAAGAAGAGACCAGTTTCCGTTCGCTGTTGGTGGAGCTGGACGCGATGGAAGAGGGGCTCAAGACCGATTTCAATGATTTGCGCGTTGAGATGTCGGAAGAGGCGGATGAGCCTGAGGGCGAGCCCAAGGATTGAACCCTGTGTTGTCGGGGCTGACGCTTTCGCCGGCGAACGCCTTTGGGCGGAAATCCACGGGGCATCCGGAAAAACCTTCTACCCTCCAGTGCGTTCCCCCGCCGAACCGCGTATGATGCGCGCCCGCTTTCACTACTACACCGGGAGGTGCCCAGATGAGTGACAAAGACCTGCAAGACCAACAACCCACCCCGCCGTCCGGCGAAAAACTGCAGAAAGTACTGGCCCGCATCGGCGTCGGCTCGCGTCGCGACGTCGAGGCCTGGATCAGCCAGGGCCGCATCAAGGTCAACGGCGTCGAGGCCACCCTGGGCCTGCGCGTCGACCTGCACGACGCCATCACCGTCGACGGCAAGCTGATCAAGCGTGTCGAGGCCGCCGAGGCGACCCGCCGCGTGATCATGTACAACAAGCCTGACGGCGAGATCTGCACCCGTGACGACCCGGAAGGCCGCCCGACCGTGTTCGACCGCTTGCCGCGCCCGAAAGAGGGCCGCTGGATCAACATCGGCCGCTTGGACATCAACACCACTGGCCTGCTGCTGTTCACCACCGACGGTGAGCTGGCCAACCGCCTGATGCACCCGTCCTACGAAATGGACCGCGAGTACGCCGTGCGCGTGCGCGGTGAGGTCGACGACGATATGGTCGATCGCCTCAAGGCCGGCGTGATGCTCGAAGATGGCCCGGCCAAGTTCACCGATATCCAGAAGGCGCCGGGTGGTGAAGGTTTCAACCACTGGTACCACTGCGTGGTGATGGAAGGCCGCAACCGCGAAGTACGCCGCCTGTGGGAGTCCCAGGGCGTGGTGGTCAGCCGCCTGAAACGCGTGCGTTTCGGCCCGGTGTTCCTCAACTCCGACCTGCCGATGGGCCGCTGGCGCGAAATGAGCCAGGGCGAGATCGACATCCTGGCCGCCGAAGTCGGCCTGCAGCCGGTGGCGTTGCCGGAGATGAAGCTCAAGGCCAAGGATAAACTCGAGCGACTGCAGCGCAAGTCGACCCGCCCGCTGGGGCGTGGTGAGCGTGTGCGCACCCTGCGTCCCGCCCAGGAAGGCCAGGGCGAGCGCCCGGCACGCCCAGCGCGTGAAGAGTCGGCGCCGCGCAAGAGCAGCCGTGGCAGTGCGGTGGCCGAGCGCCCAAGCGAGATGCGCAAGCGTCCGGCCCGCCCTGAGGGCGACAAGCCTGCTGGCCGTGGTCGTGGCAAGCCGCGCGGTTGATTCCACCTGGTAACGAAAGAGCCAGCCTTCGGGCTGGCTTTTTTGTGCCTGTCGGAAATGCTTCGCCAGCAAGCCGGCTCGTACGAAGGGCGACATCTAGCTGTAGGAGGCTACTTGCCGGCGAAGGGTCGCGAAGCGGTCCAAGTTCCTGAATGCGCTGAAAATTTCCTGGTGGGTGGAAAGTTTTCAAACCGCCATGTAAAGAAATTTATACAAAAATAGCCATATAACCCGGCCTGCCCGATTTTTTCAGCCCTTCGTAACAAAAATTTTCCACGATCCTCGCCGCAGAGCCTCCGAGCCTCCGTTCACCCCCTTCCAAATCCCCCGTCCAACCGCTGAGATAGCGCCATTGCCGTGTGCAAAGCCAGGCAGGACCGCCAGGCACCAAAACAACAAAACGGAGGCGCCATGTACGCCGATCACTCCGCCTTTTCAGGCCTTCACCCCAGGACCGGTGCGTTTTTTCATCAGGAAACGACGCAACGCGTTGACGCCTGCGCGTTTGCAGGGGTATACAATGCGCCGCGTTTTACCTGTGACCCCCTTGCGTACCGCGCACTCTTGCTGACACCCGGTTGACCCGCACTTTCGCGATCGACCTGTCCAAGAACCCAAGGTAACCACCTTGCCCATTCCGCTGCGCCACGAGTGCGGTGGGTCCGATTCCGTCACAGATAAAAACAAGCAGGTGACTTCGTTCATGAGTGGACATAACTCACAGTCCGGCGAACTCAAGCGTGGCTTGAAGAACCGCCATATCCAACTGATTGCCCTGGGCGGCGCCATCGGCACTGGATTGTTCCTGGGCTCGGCCGGCGTGATGAAGTCCGCTGGCCCGTCGATGATCCTCGGCTACGCCATCTGCGGCTTCATTGCCTTCATGATCATGCGCCAGCTCGGCGAGATGATCGTCGAGGAGCCGGTGGCCGGTTCCTTCAGCCACTTCGCACACAAGTACTGGGGCGGTTTCGCCGGCTTCCTGTCGGGCTGGAACTGCTGGGTGCTGTACATCCTGGTCGGCATGTCGGAGCTGTCGGCGGTCGGCAAGTACGTCCACTACTGGTGGCCGGAGATCCCGACCTGGGTGACCGCGGCAGCGTTCTTCCTGCTGATCAACGCCATCAACCTGATGAACGTGAAGATCTTCGGCGAGGCCGAGTTCTGGTTCGCGATCATCAAGGTTGCCGCCATCGTCGGCATGATCGGCCTGGGGGCCTACCTGCTGACCAGTGGCAGTGGTGGCCCCGAAGCCTCGGTGACCAACCTGTGGGCCCATGGTGGCTTCTTCCCGCATGGCGTTAGCGGGCTGGTGATGGCCCTGGCCTTCATCATGTTCTCCTTCGGTGGCCTGGAAATGCTTGGTTTCACCGCCGCCGAAGCCGACAAGCCGAAGACCGTGATCCCCAAGGCGATCAACCAGGTCATCTACCGCATCCTGATCTTCTATGTGGGCGCCCTGGTGGTACTGCTGTCGCTGACCCCTTGGGACAGCCTGGTGGCCAGCATCGATGCTTCCGGCGGCAGCTATGGCAGCAGCCCGTTTGTCCAGGTGTTCTCGTTGCTCGGTAGCGACGTGGCCGCGCACCTGCTGAACTTCGTGGTCCTGACCGCGGCGCTGTCGGTGTACAACAGCGGCACCTACTGCAACGCCCGCATGCTCCTGGGCATGGCCGAGCAGGGCGATGCCCCGGCGGCATTGGCCAAGGTAGACCGTCGTGGCGTGCCGGTACGTTCGATCCTGGTGTCGGCGGCCGTGACGCTGATCGCGGTGCTGCTCAACTACCTGATGCCACAGAACGCCCTGGAGCTGCTGATGTCGCTGGTGGTGGCGACCCTGGTGATCAACTGGGCGATGATCAGCTACTCGCACCTGAAGTTCCGCCAGCACCTCGACCGCACCGGCCAGAAGCCGCTGTTCAAGGCGCTGTGGTACCCGTACGGCAACTACCTGGTGCTGGCGTTCGTGGTGCTGATCCTGGGCATCATGTTGCAGATTCCTGGCATCCAGGTGTCGGTGTACGCGATGCCGGTATGGCTGGTGGTGATGTATGTGTTCTACGTGCTCAAGAGCAAGCGTGGGGCGCAGGCCAACGGTGCTGCGGGTAGCGTGGCCAAGTAAGCGCTGAGGCGTTTCGAGAAAACCCGATGCCGGGCAACTGGCGTCGGGTTTTTTGTTGTCTGTGCCGGCCTTTTCGCCAGCAAGGCTGGCTCCTATGGGTGTTATGTGAGCCAGCCTTGCTGGCGAAAAGTCAGATCTGCTGGAGCAACCAGCCGCGAAACGCCCGCAGCGAGGGCAGCGCCTCGTTCCTCGGCGGATAGATCAGGTAGTAGCTGCGCTGGCTGGCAAACGGCGCCCCGGGGCTGAACAGTTCGCCACTGACCAGTTCTTCCTCCACCAGGATTCGCGGCACCAGCCCGATGCCGATCCCTGCGCGCACCGCCTGGATCAGGTGCGAGGTCAGCTCGAAGCTAGGCCCCAGACGCATCGAGCGATGGGGCAGGGCGTGGTGGGAGAACCACTCGCCCCAGGCGTGTGGGTTGTTGGCGACATTGAGCAATACCTCTTCGCTGATTCGCGCGGGACTCCAGCATTGTCCGCCGCGTGCACTGTCCGGTGGCAGGATCACCACCAGTTCCTCGGCGTGCAGGCGATGGCAGATCAGGCCAGGCAGGTCATGGGTGGCCACGCCGATGGCGGCGTCGATCTCGCTGGTGTCGAAATTGATTGCCTCGATACGTGAATGAATGTGCACCAGCATGCCTGGGTGGGCGCTGTAGAACGCATGCAGGCGTGGCAGCAGCCATTTCGAACCGAAGGTTGGCAGGGTCGCCAGGCGCAGGGTGCCGACGCCGGACTGATAGGCCAGGGCCTGCAGGGTGGCGCTGCGGATGCGCCCGAGTGCTTCGCTGAGTTCACGTTGATACAGGCGGCCGACATCGGTCAGTTGCACCTGGCGCCCTTCGCGGCGGAACAGCGTGAGCCCCAACTGTTGTTCCAACGCCTGTACCTGGCGGCTCACCGCGCTCTGGGTCAGTGACAGTTCGGTGGCGGCGCGGGTATAGCTTTCATGCCGCGCGGCGGCCTCGAAGGCCAGCAGCAGCGACATCGAAGGGGTGAGGTGGCGGTAATTCATTCATAAAGCTCATCGATAGCGGCAGGAATATCCGTTTGCCCCTGGCGCGAAACTACAGGAACATTGGCGCATTCGAAATCCTCCCATGAGCCATTCATGCCGGAGTGACAAGATTTCCGTGAATTAGCCGATATCAAAGAGGCATCCTTCGATGATCGCCCAGCTGCCACCCCGCGCGCCTGCCGTCCACTACCCCGAATTCCTCGAAGCCCTGAAAAACAGCGGCTTCCGTGGCCAGATCAGCGCCGACTACGGCACCCGCACCGTTTTGGCCACCGACAACTCCATCTACCAGCGCCTGCCCCAGGCGGCGGTGTTCCCGCTCGATGCCGACGACGTGGCGCGGGTCGCCACGCTGATGACCGAGCCACGCTTTCGCGATATCAAGCTGACCCCACGTGGCGGTGGTACCGGCACCAACGGCCAGTCGCTGACCGACGGTATCGTCGTCGACTTGTCGCGGCACATGAACACCATCCTCGAGATCAATGTCGAGGAGCGCTGGGTACGGGTCCAGGCGGGCGTGGTCAAGGACCAGCTCAATGCCGCGCTCAAACCTTACGGGCTGTTCTTCGCGCCGGAGCTGTCCACCTCCAACCGCGCCACCGTTGGCGGCATGATCAACACCGATGCCAGTGGCCAGGGCAGCTGCACCTACGGCAAGACCCGCGACCACGTGCTTGAGCTGCACAGCGTGCTGCTCGGTGGCGAGCGCCTGCACAGTCTGCCAATCGACGACGCGGCGCTGGAGCAGGCGTGCGCCGCGCCCGGCCGGGTTGGCGAGGTGTATCGCATGGCTCGGGAAATCCAGGAAACCCAGGCCGAGTTGATCGAAAGCACCTTCCCCAAGCTCAATCGCTGCCTGACCGGCTACGACCTGGCGCACCTGCGCGACGAGCAGGGCCGCTTCAACCTCAACAGTGTGCTGTGTGGTGCCGAAGGCTCGCTGGGCTACGTGGTCGAGGCCAAGCTCAATGTGCTGCCGATCCCGAAGTACGCAGTGCTGGTCAACGTGCGCTACAGCAGCTTCATGGATGCCCTGCGCGACGCCAATGCGCTGATGGCGCACAAGCCTCTGTCGATCGAGACCGTCGATTCCAAGGTGTTGATGCTGGCGATGAAAGATATCGTCTGGCACAGCGTCGCCGAGTATTTCCCAGCTGACGCCGAGCGCCCGACCTTGGGTATCAACCTGGTGGAGTTCTGCGGTGACGACCCGGCCGAGGTCAATGCACGGGTCGAGGCATTCGTCGGGCACCTGCAGCGCGATGGCAGTGTCGAGCGCCTGGGGCATACCTTGGCGGAAGGTGCGGAAGCAGTGACCAAGGTCTACACCATGCGCAAGCGTTCGGTAGGCCTGCTCGGCAACGTCGAGGGCGAGGTGCGCCCGCAGCCGTTCGTCGAGGACACCGCCGTGCCACCGGAGCAACTGGCCGATTACATCGCCGACTTCCGTGCCCTGCTCGACGGTTACGGCTTGGCGTACGGGATGTTTGGTCACGTCGACGCGGGTGTGCTGCATGTGCGTCCGGCGTTGGACATGAAGGATCCGGCCCAGGCCGCGCTGATCAAACCGATCTCCGATGCAGTGGCAGCGCTGACCCAGCGCTACGGTGGCCTGCTCTGGGGCGAGCATGGCAAGGGCCTGCGCTCCGAGTATGTGCCGGCGTACTTCGGCGAGCTGTACCCGGCATTGCAGCGCCTGAAGGGCGCGTTCGACCCGCACAACCAGCTCAACCCAGGCAAGATCTGCACCCCACCGGACAGTGCCGAAGGCCTGACGCCGGTGGATGGCGCACCTCTGCGTGGCGACCTGGATCGCACGATCGACGAGCGTGTCTGGCAGAGCTTTGGTAGCGCCGTGCACTGCAACGGCAACGGCGCCTGCTACAACTACGACCCCAACGACGCCATGTGCCCTTCATGGAAGGCCACCCGCGAGCGTCAGCATTCACCGAAGGGCCGTGCCTCGCTGATCCGCGAATGGCTGCGCCTGCAGGGCGAGGCGAACATCGACGTGCTCGCCGCCGCCCAACGCAAGGTGCCCTGGCTCAAGGGGCTGCCGGCGCGACTGCGCAACAGCCGTGCGCGCCAGCAGGGGCAGGCGGACTTCTCCCACGAGGTGTACGACGCCATGGCGGGGTGCCTGGCGTGCAAGTCCTGCGCCGGGCAATGCCCGATCAAGGTCAACGTGCCGGACTTCCGCTCGCGCTTCCTCGAGCTGTACCACGGCCGCTACCAGCGCCCGCTGCGCGACTACCTGATCGGCTCGCTGGAGTTCACCATCCCGTACCTGGCCCATGCACCGGGACTGTACAACGCGGTGATGGGCTCGAAATGGGTGGGCAAGTTACTGGCGGACAAGGTCGGCATGGTCGACAGCCCGCTGATCAGCCGCTTCAACTTCCAGTCCACCCTGACCCGTTGTCGCGTCCAGGTGGCCAGCGTGCCGGCCCTGCGCGAGCTGACCCCGGCCCAGCGCGAGCGCAGTATCGTGCTGGTGCAGGATGCTTTCACCCGCTACTTCGAGACGCCGTTGCTGGCCTCGTTCATCGAACTGGCCCATCGCCTGGGGCACAAGGTGTTCCTGGCACCCTACAGCGCCAACGGCAAGCCGCTGCACGTGCAGGGCTTCCTGGGTGCTTTCGCCAAGGCGGCGGTCCGCAACGCTACCCAGCTAAAGGCCCTGGCCGACTGCGGCGTACCGTTGGTGGGGCTGGACCCGGCGATGACCCTGGTCTACCGCCAGGAGTACCAGAAGGTCGATGGCGTGGAGTGCCCGACGGTGCTGCTGCCCCAGGAGTGGTTGATGACCGTGCTGCCCGAGCAGGCGTCGGCGAAGGCCGACAGCTTCCGCCTGATGGCTCACTGCACTGAGAAAACCAATGTGCCAGCCAGCACCAGGCAGTGGGAGCAGGTATTCGCTCGCCTGGGGCTGAAGCTGGTCACTGAGGCCACCGGCTGCTGCGGCATGTCGGGTACCTATGGGCACGAAGCGCGTAACCAGGAAACCTCGAGGACCATCTTCGAGCAGTCCTGGGCGACCAAGCTGGACAAGCAGGGCGAGGCATTGGCCACCGGGTACTCGTGTCGCAGCCAGGTCAAGCGCATGACCGAGAAGCAGCTGCGCCACCCGCTGGAGGTGGTGCTGCAGTACACGCAGCGCTGAAGGGTGGTTAGCTGGCAGGCCGGCTCCAGGTGCGGGGTAGGGGTTCCCACAGAGCGTCACGATAAATTCGTAGTCGGCTTTACCAGCGAATGGGCTCAGCCCCCGCGCAAGCGCCGCGCCTGGCGGTACAGGTACAGGCTCAATACCACCCCGCATCCTGCCGCCCCAGCCGCAAAGAGGAACATCGAGGCGAAGCCGAACCCCGCCGCTACCGCGCCCACCAGCGGCCCGGTGATCCCTAGCGACAGGTCGATGAACAGCGAATAGGCGCCGACCGCCGCGCCGCGGTTGGCCGCTGATACCTGGTTGACGGCCTCCACCCCCAGTGCCGGGAACACCAGCGAAAAACCGAACCCGCTCAACGCCGCGCCGGCCAGGGCCATTTCGGCGCTGGGCGCGAGCCACAGCATCAGCAGCCCCAGCGTCTCGACGGACAGGCAGGCAATCGCTACGCGCAAACCGCCGATGCGGTTGATCAGGTTGCCGAACAGCAAGCGTGCACAGATGAAACTGGCGCCGAACAGGCTCAGGGTCAGTGCGGCGTTGGGCCAGCCGCGGCTGGCATAGTACAGCGTGATGAAGGTGGCGATGGTGCCGAAGCCGATCGAGCCCAGGGCCAGCCCCGAGCCATGGGGCAACACCTTGCCCAGCACCCGCAGGAATGGCAGGCGCACGCCGGCAACGACCGGTGCGGCACGCTTGGGCCAGGCCAGCAGCAGGCCGCACACGCCCAGCAGGATGATGCTCGCGCCCATGCTCCACAGCCCGAGGTGCTCGACCATCAGCACCCCCAGGGGCGCGCCGATGGCCAGCGCGCCGTAGCTGGCGATGCCGTTCCAGGAAATCACCTTGGCGGTGTTCTGCGAACCGACCCGGCCGATACCCCAGCCGATCGAGCCCGAGCCCACCAGGCTCTCGGCGCTGCCCAGCACCAGGCGGCCAATGAACAGGCAGGCCAGGCTCAGCGAGGGCAGGTGGGTGAGGAAGCTGCAGGCCAGCATGAACACCCCGCTCAGGCCGCAGCCGAACAGGCCGTACATGACCGCCTTCTTGCTGCCGAGGTTGTCGATGATGCGGCTGGCGGTGGGGCGGCTGAGCAGGGTGGCCAGGTACTGCACGCTGATCACCAGGCCGGCGATCACGGCGCTGAACCCCAGGTCGTTGTGCACATAGCCTGGCAATACGGCCAGGGGGATGCCGATGTTCAGGTAGCCGATGAAGGTGAACAGGACGATGGCGACCACCTGGGCGGTGGTCGCGAGCGAGGACGGATGTTGCTCGGGCATGAGGGGGTCCGGAAACGATAAAGCGAGTGCGCGGACATCATAGCCTGGCGGGAGAGGGCTGTGGGTGAAGGTCGCGTCCTGCGGGGCGCCGTCAGTTGTTGTTGTATGGCAGCAACCAGCTGACGCTGAAGTCGGCGTTGGGATAGTCCAGGCGTAAACGAGGCAGTACGAAACCGCCGCAGGAACGACAGGTATCCATCAGGGTGAAGACCCTGATGCTGGTGACATCGTCAGGCAGGTTGAGCAAATCCTGGTTGATCGTCGAGGCGATCAGGCGCTCGGAATCCAGGTGACGTCGATGGTTCCTGATGGTCAGGAAGTTGGCGCGCCGCAACACGGTAAGGTGGGTGAAACGTGGGTCCGGATCCAAGCCCTGCATGCGTGCGCGGGCGTCGATGTAATCGATAGGCGGATGCTGGCCGGGCGCAGGGGGCTGGACCATGATCCTCTGCCTGGCCCTGCCGCCGGATAACGCGAAGTACACGCGGCGGTTGCCGTTGCGCAGCGTGACCGTGGCAAAGGCAAAGTTGGCGCCCGACAGGTGTTGCCTCAACTGATTCATGCCGTTGTCCGTGAGCATCTGGGCAACTGTCATCGGGGTATATCCCGCGCGTGTCCCCGACGCGGGCAGCAACAGATTGAGCACGCCGTTGACATGCAGTTGCTCGACGGCATCGAACCTGGCCAGGTTATGGAAGTCGGGGATGATCTGTTTGTTCAGCCCCACCACATCGTTCAGTGAAAAGCCGGCCAGTCCATCCTGCGCTCGAGGTGAGGTCAGGATGTTGCGGGCGAACTGCGGGTACTGCGCCTCTTCCATCTGGTCGAGCACGCTTTGCAGGGCTGTCGGGCCGCTGGGGGGATTGCTGCGCCGCTGGTAGCGTACCCAGTCACGCAGTAGGTCGGCGAGGTTGTCGATGTCTTGTTGCAGGTTCGGCCTGGCGGCCACGATACGGTAGGTCTCGCTGATATCGAGGTATTGGGCGATGGCATCGAGATCGGTGACTCGGGTGAATGTCAGACGCGTATGCTGTGCCGGGGTGGGATATTGGGTAGGTGTCAGCGTACCCTGGCGCAAGGCGGCTGTCTGGCTATGTTGCCAGGCTTCGAAGTCGAATGGGGCGCCGTAGAACACGCCGGTATCGGCTTCGACCAACAACCAGTCGCGGTCCAGGTATTCGACGCGTGCACCGCGCAGGGTGCGACGGTCAGCAAGGCCTTGGGTCAGCCGGCCTAGCCGGACCGGTGGGCAGTGGCCGGTGAACAGCGCGACCTGGTCGGCCGTCATGTCGGCCGGCAGGCCGAACCAGTGCTCGCTTACCGGGTAGCCCAGTACGCCTTCGTCGTAGTAGTGCGGCGGATTGAGCAGGCCCATGGCATCGGCCTCGTCATCGCTCAGGGGGGTGAGGACCATCCGGTTGCTGGCAGGTTGGCGTCCCCTGCCGGGAATGACTTCCTGCGTGTATTGCACCAGGCGGTTCTCGCGCACCATGACTTGTGCCACGCTATCGCTGTTCGCGCCATTGACGCGGTAGGTGATCGGCTGCGGTTCGATACGGATGGTCTCGAAGGCGTGGCTGACCTGTTGGCCGTAGGCGGGTGTACCAGCCTGGTTGGTGGCTGGCGCCAGCTGGAGCGCGATACCTTGCGCAGGGGCATCCGGATAGGGGGGCGGTTGGCGCACAGGGTCCTGTGCCCACAACAGGGGCGTCTGGCGTACGCGCTGGGCTACGCCTGCGGGCTGGCCGATGCGGTGGCGATAGGCGATACCGTTGACGATCGCGTCGACATGGTCTGGGTCGCGGATGATGAATACCGGGTAGACGACGGGGTTGGACGCTTTTTCCCAGGCTCTGGTGATATCGTCGCCCTCGCCCAGCAGCAGGCGGATGACATCGGGCTTCTGGCCGGGTAGCAACTTGTCCTGGGGTATCGCTGCGGTGAGCTTGGCCCGTGCGCTTGGGGCGGTGCTGCCCGGCCAGCCGCTGGGGCCTGCGCCATGGCGATGCAGCTTGGTGGGCAGTAGCTGGCCTTTCCAGTGCCTGGCGGCTCGCAGCATGCCAAGGCGCAGTGCGCTGGCGTTCCTGCCAGCTGCGCCATAGAGCCGCGCCAGGGGTTTGATGATGCGTCCGCCCAGGGCAAAGGCACTGCCCAAGGTGCCAAGTGCGTCCAGGCCGCAGCTCAACGCTTCTGTGCCATTGCGCACGCCGAAGCAGCCTAGCCCGGGTACCAGGTTGGAAAACAGCTTGAAGAGGTAGCGTCCGGTGCTATCCATGCGCCGTTCGGCGAGGAAGTGTTCGTGCGGTGTCGTACCTTTGCCGCTGCTGTACAGTGCGTCGCAGTTGCCCAAAGCGATTGAGTCAGCGTAACACCGGATCAGTGCTTCCAAGCGATGCTCAGTCGGCGCTTTGCTCAATTCGACAGTTTTCGGCCACGGCGCGACCTGCCAGGGAATATCGGTTTCGTTGTAGTCGTGGTAGTCGAAATTCAGGGCGTCGCTCCATCGTTCGCGTTGTGTGCCGGTGAGGAGATGGCGACGCCATGTCAGCTTCTCTGGAAACAGTTCATAGAGGGTGTCGACAGTGTCGCCGGAGAGATGGACGATGATGCCTTGGGTGCCGGTTTCCGCTCTCCAGTCCGCGATGGGTGAATCGCCGTAGCTGGGAACGCCGCCTTTGACAGGGCCTATGTATGCAGGCCATGTGACGGCATGGCAATGCCAATCACTGTTCTTCAGTCGATCCTGATCCGTTTGGGGGAGATGGCGCAGTAAACGCTGCATGATGTCGCCATAGGTCATTTGGGCACGTTGGCGCCATGCCTGGAACTCGTGGTCGTAACGAGCCGTGGCGTCGGGCAGCGTGCTGTGCCGGTAGCCTGCTCCGTGATCCAGGTAGGCATTGAGGTGCAGTTGGTTGTCCACGTTGCGGTCCTGTGGAGCAATACCTACCTGGCGCAACTCATGCCGAGCCAGCTCGAAGCGATCGGGCAGGTCGCGCAGGCTCTCCCGGTCCCAGGCGGTGAGGTAGTGGTCATAGGCCAGTTGCCATTGTGCTTTCGACCAGGGCGGGGATTGCTTGAGCACGCCCTGCAACTGGGCCCATTCGGCAACTGTCGCCGCCAAGGCCTCCTCGAAAACCGGAGTCTCCTGCTGGTCGGGCAGATCGGTGGCCTGCTCCGCGGCGGCAAAGGTCAATGGCTTGCGCTGGGCCAGCAGCAGATAGGCGCCTTGGCGCAGGTTGGCCCAGCGCACATCGTGGTCGTAGAGGTAGTCGTCGGGGTCGTCGTCGATCAGCAACTCCGGGGCGAAGCGGCGCAGCAGCAGTTCGGCGGCAAGCTCAGCCATGGCGGGGACACCGCCGAGATGAAGGTGCAGGCTATTGATCAGGTCCAGGCGCAGGTCGCTCAGATGCTGGTACTTGTTGTGCGCGTTGAACAGCTCGAAATCGAGGATGTGGCCTGGGCGGCGCTTGGCCGCAGGATAGAGCGCGTCGATCAAGGTCTGTTCGGCCAGGACGCGGTACATGGGTGCGTTTGCCGGGGTGCTGTCCCATTGCGCCGCCGCCGCCAGGCGTTGGCCCAGGCGGTCGAAGGGGATGGCGCCAAGCAAGGCGTCGAGCACCTCGCCTGCCGGTGCGTTAAGGGCTGAGCCATCCAGTGTGATGCGCCCATGCTGGTTGGCTGGCTTGCCTGCCTTGCGCTCCCGGGCAGTGGGGAAGCGATAGTGCAGCCCTTGGTAATAGAACGCGGCCTGTAATTCATTGAGCAGTTTCTCGAAGAGGTGTTGACCGGGTGTTGCTTTGAGCAGGTGATTGGCCAGGACAGGAAGGTCAAGGTGGTCGTCGAGTTCCAGTGCGGGTTGCCATGGGCGCGGGTGCGTCGCCCTCAGTTTGCCGCGTAGCAACAATGTTGCCGCGAGATAGGCATCCGCGCGCCTGAGGCGTGGATATTGGTGCCAGAGCGCCTGGGCGAAACTGGCGACTGCGTAAGGTGTGTCGAGGTGTGGATCGGGCTGTAGCTCAGGGGATCTGCCGATGTCGGCTGCCTTGATCAGTTGTTCGGCCAAGGTGCCATAGAACAGTGCGCATTCGTTGAGGTTTGCTGGCAGGGAGAGTTCTCGGCCTAAAAAGCGATTGAGGTACTGCCTGGCGTGCTCGCTACCCAGAGCTGTATCCAGGGCTGTCATGAGCTCCATATCCATGAGCGCTCTTGGGTAAAGCGCGTCCATGCTGAAGGCTTGGTCGAAATGGTCGCTAAGCGAGGTGGCGATATCCCGCAGGCCGGAGAGCTCGCTGGTGACGATGACATCGGCAGGGGTCAGTGCAAGGATTTTTGCCTTTTCGGCGGCGTTGAGATTAGAGCGACGGGACATACAGGACCTCCGTATTTGGAAGGCCGCAGTCTGTCGAGTCCAGGCAGGCTGGGGTGGTAATGGGTTATCGCGTCGCGTGGACGGCTTCTGGACGGTGTGAAAACGTGATGATGGGGAAGCTTTCGCGGGTCAGCCGTTTTCACACTGTCGAATGGTGCGCGGGTTATTCCTGGTCAGCGCTGGATTGATCGTCACCGTCCTGGTCGACGGCGGGCGTCGGTTCGGTGTGGGCGGCAACGGATTGCTCTTCGGGGTTCAGGCTTGGGAAGGGAAGATTCGGGATTTCATGCATCTCGTCGTTCCTCGCAAGTGTGAGTGAAAAGGCGGCGCCAGTGCGCATGTGTGGCTTCGAAAAGCTGGGGCAGGATACAGCAGTCTGGATGACAGTTTGGGATTTTTGCCGGGCGTTGGTCGGTTTTTGTGGGCGATCAGCGCACCGCCGACTTTGACATGGCCACCGCAAACCCCTGTAGGAGCGGCTTTAGCCGCGAACCCCGGCAAAGCCGGGGCTGGCTCCGCGTTGCGTGCTTCGCGGCTAAAGCCGCCCCTACACAGGTACCGCGATATCAGCGGCAGACGTCGGCGATGGCCGCTGCCAACTGTTCCAGGCGGTGCGCGTCGGCCCCGGCAATATTCGCCCGGCCTGTACCGACCATGTACACGCTGTGTTTCTCGCGCAACAGGCGCACTTGCTCGGGGTTGAGCCCGGTGTAGGAGAACATCCCGCGTTGCGCGGCGATGTGCGCGAAGCGCTCGGCCAGGCCGTGTGGCGCCAGTGCCTGCACCAGGCCTTCGCGAAGTTCGGCGATGCGCTGGCGCATGGCGTTCACTTCTTCGACCCACAACGCCTTGAGCGCCGGATCGCCGAGGATCTCGGCGACCACCGCCGCGCCATGATCCGGCGGCGTCGACCACAGGTTGCGCGCAAGGAACGCCAGTTGGCTGCGTACATCCAGCAGTTTTTCCGCGTCGTGGCTGCACACCAGCAGGGCGCCGGTGCGGTCGCGGTACAGGCCGAAATTCTTCGAGCACGAGCTGGTGACCAGCAGTTCCGGCAGTTCGGTGGCAAACAAGCGCACGGCCCAGGCGTCTTCTTCCAGGCCGTCACCGAAGCCCTGGTAGGCGAAGTCGATCAACGGCAGCAGGTTGCGCCGCTTGACGATGTCGAGCACCGCACGCCAGTGGTCCTGGCCCAGGTCGAAACCGGTGGGGTTGTGGCAGCAGGCATGCAGCAACACCACGTCGCCTTCCGGCGCCTGTTCCAGCGCGGCGAGCATGCCGCCGACGTTCAGGCGGTTGTCCTTGCCCACGTAGGGGTAGTGGGACACCTTCAGCCCGGCACCGGCGAAGATCGTCTCGTGGATCGGCCAGGTCGGGTCGCTCAACCAGACGCCGCGGCCCGGCAGGCAATGGGCGATGAACTCCGCCGCCAGGCGCAGGGCGCCGGTGCCGCCAGGGGTCTGGGTGGCGCCGGCGCGCTGGCTGGCCAACAGCGGTGAAGCGCTGCCCAGCACCAGTTCGCTGACCAGGCGCCCGAACGCTGCGTCACCATGGCCACCGACGTAGCTCTTGGTGGCCTGCCTTTCGACCAAACGCTGCTCGGCCTGTTTGACCGCAGCTGGGATTGGCGTCAGGCCTTGGGCATCCTTGAACACGCCGACGCCCAAATCGAACTTCGAGGGGTTGTCGTCGCGGGCGTAGGCTTCCATCAGCCCCAGGATCGGGTCGCCGGGGACCCGACCAATGGCCGAGAAGTGCATCACTTGCGCCCTTCAGCGGTTTCGGCGACCTTGTCGGTGCGGGCGCACATGATGAAGTCGTTGCGGTGCAGGCCCTTGATCGAGTGGCTCCACCAGGTCACGGTGACCTTGCCCCACTCGGTCAGCAGGCCTGGGTGGTGGCCTTCGGCTTCAGCGATTTCGCCGATGGCGTTGGTGAAGGCCAGGGCGTGCTTGAAGTTCTTGAACAGGAACACGCGCTCGAGCTCCATATGGCCGTCGCGGATTTCGATGTTCCAGTCCGGGATCTCGCGGATCAGTTCCGCCAGCTCGTCGTCGGAGACTTTTGGTGCATCCGCGCGGCAGGCTTCGCAATGGGCTTGGTTCAAGGCATTCATGTTTTTTTTCCGATTTGAGTTGTTATCGACAGGGGCGCTCAGGCAGCGACCTTGGGTGGAAACTTCGGGGCGTGCAGGCCCAGCTGCATAGCCTGGTGGACCATGGCCATGATGTCTTCGTGGGCCAGGTCGAACAGGCGCTTCATGTTCGGCAGGACGAAGTACAGGGGCTGCAGGATATCGATACGGTACGGCGTGCGCATGGCTTCGATCGGGTCGAAGGCCTGGTGCTCAGGCTCGTTTGAGAGGCTGTAGACGGTCTCCTTCGGTGAGGAGAGGATGCCGCCGCCGTAGATCTTGCGACCTTGCGCGGTTTCCATCAGGCCGAACTCGATAGTCATCCAGTACAGGCGTGCGAGGTAGACGCGTTGTTCCTTGGTCGCTGCCAGGCCCAGCTTGCCGTAGGTGTGGGTGAACTCGGCGAAGAAGGGGTTGGTCAGCAGCGGGCAGTGGCCAAAGATCTCGTGGAAGATGTCGGGCTCCTGCAGGTAGTCCAGTTCTTCCGGGGTGCGGATGAAGGTGGCGACCGGGAAGCGCTTGCTGGCCAGCAGTTCGAAGAAGGTCTGGAAGGGGATCAGCGCCGGTACGCGGGCGACCTGCCAGCCGGTGGTGGCGCCGAGCACCTTGTTGACTTCACCGAGCTGGGGGATGCGGTCATGGGGCAGCTTGAGCTGCTCGATGCCGTCCAGGTACTCCTGGCACGCCCGGCCTTCGATCACTTTCAATTGACGGGTGATCAGGGTGTTCCACACGGCATGCTCTTGCTGTGGGTAGTCGATAAAACCATGCGCATCGGGCTCGCGCGCCACGTATTGCGTCTGTTTCATGTGGCTCTCCTGGTGAGGGCTTTCTTGTTATGTGCAGGACATACCTTTAGAGATATCCCCACATTCGCCACTTTGCACGGGGTGGCAAGGTGGTCTTCGGCCGCCACTCATCCTGGTTTTGTAACGATAATTTTACAAAATGACCGTGGTGCCGGAAAATCATGGGCATCGAGCTGGCCTTTCTCCCGTTTTTGTCAGCTTATCTTTACGACTTTTCTGCGCGCCAGGGAAAAAACTGGCCGCTTCGAGAGCATTCATGCGTATCAAAGTGCATTGCCAGAACCGCATCGGCATCCTGCGGGACATCCTCAACCTGCTGGTGGAGTACGGCATCAACGTGTTGCGTGGTGAGGTGGGGGGCGATCACGGCAACGCCATCTACCTGCATTGCCCGAACCTGATCAACCTGCAGTTCCAGGCGTTACGGCCGAAGTTCGAGTCGATCGCCGGGGTTTTCGGGGTCAAGCGCGTGGGGTTGATGCCCAGCGAGCGGCGGCACATGGAACTCAATGCGTTGCTGGGGGCGCTGGACTTCCCGGTGCTGTCGATCGACATGGGGGGCAGCATCGTCGCTGCCAACCGCGGCGCCGCGCAGTTGCTCGGGGTGCGGGTGGACGAAGTGCCGGGTATTCCGCTGTCGCGCTATGTCGAGGATTTCGACCTGCCGGAGTTGGTGCGGGCCAACAAGTCGCGAATCAACGGCTTGCGTATCAAGGTCAAGGGCGATGTGTTCCTGGCTGATATCGCGCCGCTGCAGTCCGAACATGACGAAAGCGAGGCTTTGGCTGGCGCCGTGCTTACCTTGCATCGCGCCGACCGTATCGGCGAGCGCATCTATAACGTGCGCAAGCAGGAGCTGCGCGGGTTCGACAGCATCTTCCAGAGTTCGCGGGTGATGGCGGCGGTGGTGCGCGAGGCGCGGCGCATGGCACCGCTGGATGCGCCGTTGCTGATCGAAGGGGAGACCGGTACCGGCAAGGAATTGCTGGCGCGTGCCTGCCACCTGGCCAGCCCGCGTGGCCAGGCGCCGCTGATGGCGCTCAACTGTGCCGGCCTGCCGGAATCGATGGCTGAGACAGAACTGTTCGGCTACGGGCCGGGGGCATTCGAAGGGGCGCGGGCCGAGGGCAAGCTGGGGCTGCTGGAGCTGACGGCGGGCGGCACGCTGTTCCTCGATGGGGTGGGGGAGATGAGCCCACGGTTGCAGGTCAAGTTGCTGCGCTTCCTGCAGGATGGCTGTTTCCGAAGGGTGGGTAGCGACGAGGAGGTGTACCTGGATGTGCGGGTGATCTGCGCGACCCAGGTTGACCTGTCCGAGCTGTGCGCCCGTGGCGAGTTTCGCCAGGACCTCTACCATCGCCTCAACGTGCTGTCGCTGCACATCCCACCGCTGCGCGAATGTATGGATGGCCTGGAAGGGCTGGTGCAGCATTTCCTCGACCAGGCCAGCCGGCAGATCGGCTGCCCGATGCCGCATTTGGCGTCGTCGGCGATGGACAAACTCAGCCAGTACCACTGGCCGGGTAATGTGCGCCAACTGGAGAACGTGTTGTTCCAGGCGGTTTCACTGTGCGAGGGCGGGGTGGTGAAGAGCGAACATATCCGTTTGCCGGACTATGGTGCGCGCCAGCCGTTGGGGGAATTCTCCCTGGATGGCGATCTTTCGCAGATTGTCGGGCGATTTGAAAAGGCGGTGTTGGAAAGTTTGATGAGCGAGTTTCCAAGTAGCCGAGCGCTGGGGAAAAGATTGGGGGTTTCGCACACGACGATTGCCAACAAGTTGCGGGATTATGCGCTGGGCAAGTCAGTGGATTAGTTTTGGAAAGTTGAGGCTGCAAGCCTTCGCGGGTTTGGCCGCGAAAGGGCCCCATAGGGGCCCCGTTTCGCCAGGTCAGCCGTTGGAGCAGCCGTTCCCCATCACGCGGTATTCGAGAATGTGCTTCTGGCCCTTGGAGTCTTCATAGGTCATGCGGGCGGGCACTACTTCGCAGACATTTGGCACTTCGCTCATGGAAAGAACACGGGCGATGTCCAGGTGCTGCGAGTAACTGTACTGTTCAACCGGAATCTGCTCGACATCTTTTGCTTCGCCGGCCAACGCCGCGCCGCAAAAACCGCCAAGTGCCAATACCAGTAAAGCTTTCATTTTCTATTTACCTGTCTAAGGTCGTGAGGGGGCACGCGGCGCTTATGGCGCCGCGAGTACAACAAGTTTCAACTATCAGGATGAGGTGCGGATTAACGTTGCCTTCGTGGGGGCTGTTACCAAGTTAATCGCGTTGCCGTTGCTGGCGAGGTGAATTTTAGGAGCGTGCTCAAGGCTGAAACAGAGGGGGTTTTGATAAAGTCTTTTGACAGAATCTGTAACAATCCCGTGGAAACCAGCCTGGTTTCACTGCCTGGATGGTGCAGTGCCTCGGGTTAGAGCGGTCGCGGTAGAAAGGTAGGTTTTCCTTCCGTCACGTTACTACCAACGTCGAATGGTCTTTGCCGCTCTGGTACAGTTACAAACGGTTCCATACAAAAACAACTATTACACCGAGGTAACACAGATGAGTGCGGCTCCACTGTATCCCGTTCGTCCCGAGGTTGCGGCCAGTACCCTGACCGACGAGGCCACCTACAAGGCCATGTACCAGCAATCGGTGATCAACCCGGACGGCTTCTGGCGCGAGCAGGCCCAGCGTCTGGACTGGATCAAGCCCTTCACCAAGGTCAAGCAGACCTCGTTCGACGATCACCATGTCGACATCAAGTGGTTCGCCGACGGCACTCTGAACGTTTCCTACAACTGCCTGGACCGCCACCTCGCCGAGCGCGGTGACCAGGTCGCCATCATCTGGGAGGGTGACGACCCTTCCGAGCACCGCAATATCACCTACCGCGAGCTCCACGAGCAGGTCTGTAAGTTCGCCAACGCCCTGCGTGGCCAGGACGTGCACCGTGGCGACGTGGTGACCATCTACATGCCGATGATCCCCGAGGCCGTGGTCGCCATGCTGGCCTGCGCCCGCATCGGTGCGATCCACTCGGTGGTGTTCGGTGGCTTCTCGCCGGAAGCACTGGCCGGGCGCATCATCGACTGCAAGTCGAAAGTGGTGATCACCGCTGACGAAGGTGTGCGCGGTGGGCGTCGCACCCCGCTCAAGGCCAACGTCGACCTGGCCCTGACCAACCCTGAAACCAGCAGCGTGCAGAAGATCATCGTGTGCAAGCGCACCGGTGGCGACATTGCCTGGCACCAGCACCGCGACATCTGGTACGAAGACCTGATGAAAGTCGCCTCCAGCCACTGCGCGCCGAAAGAGATGGGCGCCGAGGAAGCGCTGTTCATCCTTTATACCTCCGGTTCAACCGGCAAGCCGAAGGGTGTGCTGCATACCACCGGTGGCTACCTGGTCTATGCCGCGTTGACCCACGAGCGGGTGTTCGACTACCGCCCGGGCGAGGTCTACTGGTGCACCGCCGACGTGGGGTGGGTCACCGGGCATAGCTATATCGTCTACGGTCCGCTGGCCAATGGCGCCACCACGCTGCTGTTCGAAGGTGTACCGAACTACCCGGATATCACCCGCGTGTCGAAAATCGTCGACAAGCACAAGGTCAACATCCTCTATACCGCCCCAACCGCTATCCGCGCCATGATGGCCGAAGGCGAGGCGGCGGTGGCCGGTGCCGATGGCTCCAGCCTGCGCCTGTTGGGCTCGGTGGGCGAGCCGATCAACCCGGAGGCCTGGAACTGGTACTACAAGACCGTCGGCAAGGAGCGCTGCCCAATCGTCGATACCTGGTGGCAGACCGAAACGGGTGGCGTGCTGATCAGCCCGCTGCCGGGCGCCACTGCACTGAAACCTGGCTCGGCGACTCGCCCGTTCTTCGGTGTGGTGCCGGCGCTGGTGGACAACCTGGGCAACCTGATCGAAGGTGCGGCCGAGGGCAACCTGGTGATCCTCGACTCCTGGCCAGGTCAGTCGCGTTCGCTGTACGGCGACCACGACCGCTTCGTCGACACCTACTTCAAGACCTTCCGTGGCATGTATTTCACTGGTGACGGTGCCCGTCGCGACGAAGACGGCTACTACTGGATCACCGGCCGCGTGGATGATGTGCTCAACGTGTCCGGGCACCGCATGGGGACTGCCGAGATCGAGAGCGCCATGGTGGCGCATGCGAAAGTCGCCGAGGCGGCGGTGGTGGGTGTGCCGCACGACATCAAGGGGCAGGGCATCTATGTCTACGTCACCCTCAATGCCGGTGAAGAGCCGAGCGAGCAACTGCGCCTGGAACTGAAAAATTGGGTGCGCAAGGAGATCGGTCCGATCGCCTCGCCGGACGTGATCCAGTGGGCACCCGGTTTGCCGAAGACCCGCTCGGGCAAGATCATGCGCCGCATCCTGCGCAAGATCGCCACGGCCGAGTACGATGCCCTGGGCGATATCTCAACGCTGGCCGACCCGGGTGTGGTGCAGCACCTGATCGACACACACAAGGCGATGAACCTGGCGTCGGCCTGAGGGCGTTTCGCCGGCTAGGCCGGCCCCTGCAGGTTCTCTACGAAACCCCGCCGAGCAATCGGCGGGGTTTTTGCTTTACTGGACAGGTTGTTACTCCGACATTCATCGGTAACCGCGGCTGTCACCGTTTGCGCGCGAAATCGGGGCTTGTGGAAACATTCATGTGCGATTCTGGTGCGTTTCTGCGAGCATTTTCTGCATCGTGGCACGCTGCACTTGCCGAGATACAAGGGTTTGCCAATAATGGGCCCGCTTATTGCTTGGGGTATAGGTTATTTTTCTTCTTGCTCTTGCATATTGCGCAGGAGCTGTCAATATCGCCCGCCGCGGTTCCTGGCGCTTCTGTAACTAGTTGTCGCTTTGAAGAAATATCGACTACCGGGCTGTCGCTAAAATGCCATTCACTCGCTCGTGGTCTGCGACCTTGGTCGAACCCTGCGCGGCTCGCGTTGTACCCATTCGCATATCGGGCAGCCGTTACTACTGCCTTGTATTGCCCCGTACCGATGGAGTTACCTGATGAAGAAGCTCGCACTGCTTGGCGCTCTGGCGCTTTCCGTGTTTTCCCTGGTATCGCACGCCGATGAGAAACCGTTGAAGATCGGTATCGAAGCCGCCTACCCACCGTTCGCCTTCAAGCAGCCCGACGGCAGCATCGCCGGCTTCGACTACGACATCGGCAACGCCCTGTGCGAAGAGATGAAAGCCAAGTGCACCTGGGTCGAGCAGGAGTTCGACGGCCTGATTCCGGCGCTGAAAGTGCGCAAGATCGACGCCATCCTGTCGTCCATGTCGATCACCGATGATCGCAAGAAGTCGGTCGACTTCAGCAAGCGCTACTACCTGACACCCGCTCGCCTGGTCATGAAGGAAGGCGCCACCGTCAGCGACAGCCTCGACGAGCTCAAGGGCAAGAAGATCGGCGTGCAGCGCGGTTCGATCCACGACCGCTTCGCCAAGGAAGTCCTGGCACCAAAAGGCGCCACCGTCGTGCCTTACGGCACCCAGAACGAAATCTACCTGGACGTCGCGGCCGGTCGCCTCGACGGTACCGTGGCTGATGCCACCCTGCTGGAAGACGGCTTCTTGAAAACCGACGCTGGCAAGGGCTTCGCCTTCGTCGGCCCGTCGTTCACCGACGTGAAGTACTTCGGTGATGGCGTGGGTATCGCCGTGCGCAAGGGCGACAAGAAAAATGCCGATCGCATCAACGCGGCCATCGACGCGATCCGCGCCAACGGCAAGTACAAAGAGATCGAGAAAAAGTACTTCAACTTCGATATCTACGGTCCAGACTCGAAGTAAACCATCGAGTTTCACCTGTGCAATGGTGCAAACAGCAGAATCTCTGAGGTTTGCACCATTTTTCATTCCCAAGCCCTGAGGAATCCGAATCATGTTGAAAGGCTATGGGGCAGTCATCCTCGACGGGGCGTGGCTGACGCTGCAGCTCGCCCTGTCGTCGATGGCCCTGGCCATCGTCCTCGGCCTTGTCGGTGTGGCGTTGCGCTTGTCGCCGATACGCTGGCTGGCCTGGCTGGGTGACCTGTACTCCACGGTGATCCGTGGCATCCCCGACCTGGTGCTGATCCTGCTGATCTTCTATGGCGGCCAGGACCTCCTCAATCGCGTGGCGCCGCTGCTCGGCTATGACGACTACATCGACCTGAACCCACTGGTCGCCGGTATCGGCACTCTGGGCTTCATCTTCGGTGCCTACCTGTCGGAAACCTTCCGCGGTGCCTTCCTGGGTATTCCCAAGGGGCAGGCCGAGGCGGGTGCTGCCTACGGTATGAGTGGTGTGCAGGTGTTCTTCCGCATCATGGTGCCGCAGATGATCCGCCTGGCGATCCCGGGCTTCACCAACAACTGGCTGGTATTGACCAAGGCGACCGCGCTGATCTCGGTGGTCGGCCTGCAGGACATGATGTTCAAGGCCAAGCAGGCGGCGGACGCCACCCGCGAACCCTTCACCTTCTTCCTGGCGGTGGCGGCGTTGTACCTGGTGCTGACCAGTGTCTCGCTGCTGGCGTTGCGGTATCTCGAGAAGCGCTACTCGGTGGGCGTCAAGGCGGTTGAACTATGATCTTCGACTACAACGTCATCTGGGACGCCATGCCGCTGTACCTCGGCGGGTTGCTGACCACCCTCAAGCTGCTGGCGCTGTCGCTGTTCTTCGGTTTGCTGGCGGCCATTCCGCTGGGCCTGATGCGGGTGTCGAAACAGCCGCTGGTGAACATGAGCGCCTGGCTGTACACCTACGTGATCCGCGGCACCCCGATGCTGGTGCAGCTGTTCCTGATCTACTACGGCCTGGCCCAGTTCGAGGCGGTGCGCGAGAGCTTCTTGTGGCCGTGGCTGTCCAGTGCCACCTTCTGCGCCTGCCTGGCCTTCGCCATCAACACCAGCGCCTATACTGCCGAAATCATCGCAGGCAGCCTCAAGGCCACGCCCCATGGCGAGATCGAGGCGGCCAAGGCCATCGGCATGTCACGCATGAAGATGTACCGCCGCATCCTGTTGCCTTCCGCGCTGCGCCGCGCGCTGCCGCAGTACAGCAACGAAGTGATCATGATGCTGCAGACCACCAGCCTGGCGTCGATCGTCACCCTGATCGACATCACCGGCGCCGCGCGCACGGTCAACGCCCAGTTCTACCTGCCCTTCGAGGCCTACATCACGGCGGGCGTGTTCTACCTGTGCCTGACCTTCATTCTCGTGCGCCTGTTCAAGATGGCCGAACGCCGCTGGCTCGGCTACCTGGCGCCGCGCAAGCACTGACCGCTCTGTGAGATCCGACAGCATGTACAAACTCCAAATCCAAGACCTGCACAAGCGCTACGGCAGCCATGAGGTGCTCAAGGGCGTCTCCCTCGAAGCCAAGGCAGGCGACGTGATCAGCATCATCGGCTCCAGCGGCTCGGGCAAATCCACCTTCCTGCGCTGCATCAACCTGCTGGAGCAGCCGCACGCGGGTAAGATCCTGCTCAACAATGAAGAGCTCAAGCTGGTGGCGGGCAAGGACGGCGCGCTCAAGGCCGCCGACCCGAAACAGCTGCAGCGCATGCGCTCGCGCCTGTCGATGGTGTTCCAGCACTTCAACCTGTGGTCGCACATGACCGCGCTGGAGAACGTCATCGAGGCGCCGGTGCATGTGCTGGGCGTGAACAAGAAGGAAGCGCTGGAAAAGGCCGAGCACTACTTGGCCAAGGTCGGCGTGGCGCATCGCAAGGACGCTTTTCCCGGCCACATGTCCGGCGGCGAGCAGCAGCGCGTGGCTATCGCTCGCGCCCTGGCCATGGAGCCTGAGGTGATGCTGTTCGACGAACCCACTTCAGCGCTGGACCCGGAGCTGGTGGGCGATGTGCTCAAGGTCATGCAGTCGCTGGCTCAGGAAGGGCGCACCATGGTCGTGGTCACCCATGAGATGGGCTTTGCCCGCGAGGTTTCCAACCAGCTGGTGTTCCTGCACAAGGGGCTGGTTGAAGAGCGTGGTTGCCCACGTGAAGTGCTGGTCAATCCGCAGTCGGAACGGCTCAAGCAGTTCCTCTCCGGCAGCCTGAAGTAAACGCTGCACTTTTGCACCAGATTGGGGCATGCTGCGCAACGCACGCAGCATGCCCTGGCGCCACAAGCGCGACCCCTCCTTCCCAGGTTTCGGACCACGCCCTATGACCACCCAGCGAATCGGATTTCTCATCTGGCCCAGCACTCGGCCGCTGACGCTCGCATTGGCTGAGGAGGTGTTGCAGGTGGCCCAGCGGGTGCATCCGGATGTGGTCTACGAGCTGGCGTTTCTCCAGGCCGAGGTGGGGCAGGAGGGTGCTTGGCGTCTGCCGGGCGAGCCCTGGAATGGCCGTTTGGACGGGTGTCAAAAGCTGTTTCTGCTGGCTGATGAGCCGCCAGCCGCAGTCGGCTCGGCGCTGTCGAGTGCGCTCAAGCAGCTGGCGCGCAGTGGTTGCATGATCGGTGGCCTGTCCGCCGGGGTTTATCCGTTGGCGGCGCTGGGTTTGCTCGACGGTTACCGGGCGGCGGTGCACTGGCGCTGGCAGGACGATTTCGCCGAGCGCTTCCCCAAGGTGATCGCCACCAGCCACCTGTTCGACTGGGATCGGGATCGCCTGACAGCCTGTGGCGGCATGGCGGTGACCGACCTGCTGCTGGCGGTGCTGGCGCGAGATCACGGCGCCGAGCTGGCAGGGGCGGTGTCGGAGGAGCTGGTGGTCGAGCGTATTCGCGAAGGGGGAGAACGCCAGCGCATCCCGCTGCAGAATCGCCTGGGCTCCAGTCATCCGAAGCTCACCCAAGCGGTGCTGCTGATGGAGGCCAACATCGAAGAGCCGCTGACCACCGATGAGATCGCCCAGCATGTGTGCGTGTCCCGTCGCCAGCTGGAGCGGATCTTCAAGCAGTACCTCAATCGTGTCCCCAGCCAGTACTACCTGGAGCTGCGCTTGAACAAGGCGCGACAGATGCTGATGCAGACCAGCAAGTCGATCATCCAGATCGGATTGTCGTGCGGGTTTTCGTCCGGGCCGCACTTCTCCAGTGCGTACCGCAACTTCTTTGGCGCGACGCCTCGTGAAGACCGCAACCAGCGGCGAAGCAGTAGCCCGTTCGAGCTGAGTTCGGCGCCGGCCGAGCGGGGTTGATTTTCCTGGGGGCATGCTTCGGGTCTGCTGGGGTGCCTAGATCGCGAGCGGCGCATCGCGGATAAATCCGCTCCTATGTATGGACTCGCCTACATTGTCTACCTGCTTTTCGAACAAGGTTACCCGGTTGCATCTATGTATCAGGCCTATTCGAGGAAGCTTGGTGCTTCTGGCCAACATCGGGGTGAGCTCGCAGCATGCCCATTACATTTAGGCCTCTTGGGCCGGTAGGAGCGTAGGCATTAATCCGCGACGGTCTTACCTAGGGTCGATGTTCACTAGCAGGGGCTGGGGCGCTCGGCACCCCGGTGGCGTAACACTGTAAGTCAGTGGCTCATGGCGGGCTCCTGACGATCGTTCGGTTGGCGTTGGTAGACCTGCTCACCTTGTAGCAGCACCCAGATGATGCGCAGATTTCGATTAGCCAGTCTGATCGCCGCCTCCTTGCGACCAAGTCGAGTTAACCATCGCAAGAGGCGGCGATCGTCTGGCTGATCGGAATCAGGCTTCAAATGGCTAAGAACCGCGTGCGCACCCTGGATCATCATGCTGCGCAGGTAGCCGTCACCTCGCTTGCTCATCTTGCCTAGCCTGACCTTCTTTCCACTGCTGTGCTGGTCGGGCACCAGGCCAAAGTAAGCGGCAAACTGTCGAGCATTGGGGAAACGCGAAGGTTCAGGCTGCTTGGCCAGCATCGCTGTGGCGATGATCGGGCCGACACCGCGTATCGTCATCAGGCGGCATGCGACCTTGTCGGCCTGCGCCGCTGTTTCGAGCCGTCCTGTCAGGATGGCGATACGCTCACTCAGATAGCGCCATTCGGCGAGCAGTTCATCGAGCAATTCACGCAGCAGATCTGGCAATGGTTGAGTCGTATCTTCAAGAATGCGCGGTACACCGTGGCTGACGGCTAAATCGCCTTGCGCCAGGGCGACGCCCTGTTCCAGTAACAGGCCGCGGATCTGGTTGCCTAGCGCGGTGTGGCGCCTGACATAGCCTCTGCGGGCGCGGTGTAAGGCTTGAATCGCCAAAGCGGCAGTGCTCTTGATCGGCACCGCAGCAATGCTGGTATCCCGGCCTGCGCGCAAGATGGCATGGGCGTCGTTACGATCGTTCTTGGCACCACTGCGGTGCTCCGCCACTCGCTGCGCGGGCAGGATGCGGACTGGCGTTCCCTGCGCCTGTAGCAAACGCCCCCATGCTTGAGCGCCGGGGCCACTTTCCATCAGGACCGTCACAGTGGGTGGCAGCCTGGTCAGGAACGCATGAAAGGCTTCACGGGATTTGATTCGATCTTCGTAGATGACGCGCCCGGAACCGTCATCTCCGGCCACCTGAAAGACTTGCTTGGCCAGGTCGACTGACAGATGTTGGCAAAGCGTTACATCGTTGGAAGACAGGGAATTGCGCTTCGTCCTATGCTTGCTCATGGTCTCGCCCTCGCTGCCGTTGGCTTTTTAGAACGCCACCGTGGCACTGTGATGCCTCGGCGGGGGCGAGTCCATCCGATTACATTCGTTGCACCGTGGCCATGACCGATAAGCCATGGTTGTTTGCCTTTTTTTACGACGCAATTTTCGGCTGGCTCAGGCTGGCCTGACAGGTGCAACACGTGTAGGAGCGGATTTATCCGCGATGCGGTGCCCGGTTGTCGCTAAAACACGAAACTGGCGCCCTGCACTCACAACGCTTCCCTGTCGTGTGAGCATCCGTTCACCCAACCTCTTCTCTCCCGTACACTGCGCTATTGCGACACTGTTTGTCGCATTGCCGAAAACCTTGTCAAAACTGGGTTTGGCGCTGTAACAAGTTGTCGCCTGGCAGCAAGGACAGGCGCCGATCAGTCCTTACAATCCCCTTCACCGCTCGCCACTTCCAGGCCAGCGTTCCTCTTCAGGAGACTCAGATGTCCGTTGAGCAAGCCCCGGTGCAACGTGCCGATTTCGACCAGGTCATGGTGCCGAACTACTCCCCCGCGGCATTCATTCCCGTGCGTGGCGAGGGCTCCCGCGTCTGGGACCAGTCGGGTCGCGAGTTGATCGATTTCGCCGGCGGCATCGCCGTGAACGCCCTGGGTCACTGCCATCCGGCGCTGGTCAAGGCGTTGACCGAGCAGGCCAATACGCTTTGGCACGTCTCCAACGTGTTCACCAACGAACCGGCCCTGCGCCTGGCGCACAAGTTGGTGGATGCGACCTTCGCCGAGCGCGCCTTCTTCTGCAACTCCGGCGCGGAATCGAACGAGGCCGCCTTCAAACTGGCCCGTCGTGTCGCCCACGACCGCTTCGGCCCCGAGAAGCACGAAATCATCGCCACCGTGAACAGTTTCCACGGTCGCACCCTGTTCACCGTCAGTGTCGGCGGGCAGCCCAAGTACTCCGACGGTTTCGGCCCGAAGATCACCGGCATCAGCCACGTCCCGTACAACGACCTGGAAGCGCTCAAGGCCCAGATCTCGGACAAGACCTGCGCGGTGGTCATCGAACCCATCCAGGGCGAGAGCGGTGTGGTTCCGGCCGACAAAGCCTATCTTGAAGGCGCGCGCAAGCTGTGCGACGAGCACAATGCCCTGCTGATCTTCGACGAAGTGCAAACTGGCGTCGGCCGCACCGGCTCGCTCTACGCCTACCAGCACTACGGCGTGACGCCGGACATCCTGACCAGCGCCAAGAGCCTGGGCGGCGGTTTCCCGATCGGTGCCATGCTGACCACCACCGACATCGCCAAGCACCTGGCAGTCGGCACCCACGGTACCACCTACGGCGGCAACCCCCTGGGCTGCGCCGTGGCCTGCGCCGTGCTGGACGTGGTCAACACCCCGGAAACCCTGGCGGGTATCAAGGCCAAGCATGAGCGTTTCAAGACCCGCCTGGAGAAGATCGGCCAGGAGACCGGCCTGTTCACCCAAGTGCGTGGCGTCGGCCTGCTGATCGGTTGCGTGCTGAGCGATGCCTGGAAAGGCAAGGCCAAGGACATCCTCAACGCCGCCGAAAAAGAAGGCGTGATGGTCCTGCAGGCCGGCCCGGATGTGGTGCGCTTCGCCCCTAGCCTGGTGGTCGAGGATGCTGACATCGATGAAGGCCTGGCCCGCTTCGAGCGTGCCGTGCGCAAACTGACCCAGGGCTGAGCCCGCGGTCCGTTCGCCGGCCCTGAACGGGGCCGGCGATACTTGAATTCCAGTGTGGGCACCTGCTTGCAGGTAGTGGCGCGTGCCCGCCGTTTTTCCGTGCCGATGTGATCGGCCCGCTTTCCCGAAAGGAGTGACACCATGCTGGTGATGCGCCCCGCGCAAATGGCTGATCTGAACGAAGTGCAGCGCATGGCTGCCGACAGCCCCATTGGTGTCACCTCGCTGCCGGACGATGCCGGCCGCCTGGGCGACAAGATCGCCGCGTCGGAAACCTCCTTCGCCGCGGAGGTCAGTTTCAATGGCGAGGAGAGCTACTTCTTCGTGCTTGAGGACAGTGCCACTGGCAAGTTGGTCGGTTGCTCGGCCATTGTCGCTTCGGCCGGCTACTCGGAGCCGTTCTACAGCTTCCGCAACGAAACCTTCGTGCATGCCTCGCGCGAGCTGAAGATCCACAACAAGATCCACGTCCTGTCGTTGTGCCACGACCTGACCGGCAACAGCCTGCTGACCAGTTTCTACGTGGTGCCGGAGCTGGTGAGCAGCGCCTTCGCCGAGCTCAACTCGCGCGGGCGCCTGCTGTTCATGGCCGCCCACCCCGAGCGTTTCGCCGAGTCGGTGGTGACCGAAATCGTCGGCTACAGCGACGAGCAGGGCGAATCGCCGTTCTGGGATGCCATCGGCCGCAACTTCTTCGACCTCAACTATGCCGACGCCGAGCGCCTGTGCGGCCTGAAGAGCCGCACTTTCCTGGCCGAGCTGATGCCGCACTACCCGATCTACGTGCCGCTGCTGCCCGATGCGGCGCAGGAAGCCATGGGCCAGGTCCACCCGCGTGCGCAGATCACCTTCGACATCCTCATGCGCGAAGGCTTCGAGACCGAGCACTACATCGACATCTTCGACGGCGGGCCAACCCTGCATGCGCGCACCTCGGGCATCCGCTCCATCGCCCAGAGCCGCGTGGTGCCGGTCAAGCTCGACGACGCCCCGATCAAGGGTGGGCGTCCTTACCTGGTGTGCAATGGCCAGTTGCAGGATTACCGTGCGGTGTTGCTGGAGCTGGACTGGGTGCCGGGCAAGCCGGTCAGCCTGCACAGCGAAGCCGCCGAGGCCCTGGGTGTCGGCGAGGGCGCCAGCGTGCGCCTGGTCGCGGTCTGAGACGCCGGAACAGAGAGTTTCGCGGCGGGCACAGACCGCCGCACAAGGAGATAGCATGATCGTTCGTCCTGTACGCAGCAGCGATTTACCCGCGCTGATCGAGTTGGCCCGCAGCACCGGCACCACCGGGCTGACCACGCTTCCCGCCAACGAAGAACGCCTCGGCCAGCGTGTCGGCTGGGCCGAGAAAAGCTTCCGTGGCGAAGCCGAGCGTGGTGATACCGACTACCTGTTCGTGCTGGAGAACGACGAGGGCCTGGTGGTCGGTATCAGTGCCATCGCCGGGGCCGTCGGCCTGCGTGAGCCGTGGTACAACTACCGGGTCGGTCTGACCGTCAGCGCCTCGCAGGAGCTGAACATCTACCGCGAGATCCCCACGCTGTTCCTGGCCAACGACCTGACTGGCAATTCCGAACTGTGCTCGCTGTTCCTGCGCGGTGATCACCGCACGGGCCTCAACGGCCGTTTGCTGTCGAAAGCGCGCATGCTGTTCATCGCCGAGTTCCCCGAACTGTTCGGCAACAAGATCATCGCCGAGATGCGCGGCATGTCCGACGAACAGGGCCGCTCGCCGTTCTGGGAAAGCCTGGGGCGGCACTTCTTCAAGATGGAGTTCAGCCAGGCCGACTACCTCACTGGCGTGGGCAACAAGTCGTTCATAGCCGAGCTGATGCCCAGGTTCCCCCTGTACACCTGCTTCCTGTCGCAAGCTGCGCGTGATGTGATCGGCCGCGTACACACCGACACCGAGCCTGCGTTGGCCATGCTCAAGCGCGAAGGCTTCAATTACCAGGGCTACGTCGACATCTTCGACGCAGGCCCGGCCATCGAGTGCGAGACCTCGAAGATCCGCGCCGTGCGCGACAGCGAGACCCTGGTGCTGGCCGTGGGCACGCCGGGCGACGATGCCACCCCCTACATCATCCATAACCGCAAGCGCGAAGACTGCCGTATTACCGCAGCGCCCGCACGTCTGGCGGCCGGTACCCTGGTGGTCGACCCGCAAACCGCCAAGCGCCTGCGCCTGGGTGCCGGCGACAATGTGCGTGCGGTACCGCTGTCCGCAGGCCGGGAGGCTCAATAAATGACCACGCATTACATCGCAGGCCAGTGGCTGGCCGGCCAGGGCGAAGCCCTGCAATCGCTCAACCCCGTTACCCAGGCCGTGATCTGGGAGGGGCAGGGCGCAGATGCCGCCCAGGTCGAGGCTGCCGTTCAGGCTGCCCGCCAGGCGTTCCCAGCCTGGGCATCGTTGAGCCTTGAGGCGCGTGTCAGCGTGCTGGAGGCCTTTGCCGACAAGCTCAAGGCGCGTACCGAAGAGCTGGCGCGCTGCATCGGTGAAGAAACTGGCAAGCCACTGTGGGAGTCGGCCACCGAAGTGACCAGCATGGTCAACAAGGTCGCCATCTCGGTGCAGAGCTACCGTGAGCGTACCGGCGAGAAGAGCGGCCCGCTGGCCGATGCCACCGCCGTGCTGCGACACAAGCCCCATGGTGTGGTCGCAGTGTTCGGCCCGTACAACTTCCCCGGCCACCTACCTAACGGGCACATTGTTCCGGCGCTGCTGGCCGGCAACTGCGTGGTCTTCAAGCCCAGTGAGCTGACGCCGAAGGTCGCCGAACTGACCGTCAAGTGCTGGATCGAGGCAGGCCTTCCGGCGGGAGTGCTCAACCTGGTTCAGGGGGCACGTGAAACCGGCGTGGCGCTGGCCGCCAACCCAGGCATCGACGGTTTGTTCTTCACCGGCTCCAGCCGCACCGGCAACCTGCTGCACCAGCAGTTCGCCGGTCGCCCGGACAAGATCCTCGCCCTGGAAATGGGCGGCAACAACCCGCTGGTGGTCGACGAGGTCAAAGACCTGGACGCCGCGGTCTACACCATCATCCAGTCGGCCTTCATCTCCGCCGGCCAGCGCTGCACTTGTGCCCGCCGCCTGCTGGTACCGCAGGGCGCGTGGGGGGATTCGCTCATCCAGCGCCTGGTCGAGGTCAGCCGCAGCATCAAGGTCGGTGCATTCGACCAGCAGCCCGCGCCGTTCATGGGCTCGGTGATCTCGCTGCAGGCCGCGCGCGCGCTGCTGGCGGCCCAGGCCGAACTGCTCGGCAGGGGTGCCGTGGCGTTGCTGGAAATGACCCAGCCACAGGCTGATGCCGCCTTGCTCACCCCGGGAATCATCGATGTCACTGTTGTGGCCGGGCGCCCGGATGAAGAGTTCTTCGGCCCGCTGTTGCAAGTGATCCGCTACGCCGACTTCGACGCGGCGATCGAGGAAGCCAACAACACCCAGTACGGTCTGGCCGCCGGCCTGCTGTCAGACTCCAACGCCCGCTATCAGCACTTCTGGTTGCGCAGCCGCGCCGGCATCGTCAACTGGAACAAGCAACTGACCGGTGCCGCCAGCAGCGCGCCGTTCGGTGGCGTCGGCGCCAGCGGCAACCACCGCGCCAGCGCCTACTACGCGGCGGACTACTGCGCCTACCCCGTGGCTTCGCTGGAGACTGCGAGTCTTGCACTGCCGGCGACCCTGACGCCGGGCGTCACCCTATAACAACAGGTCTCGGAGCCTTGCCGATGAAATCCTTTGAAGTGAATTTTGATGGCCTGGTGGGGCCGACCCACAACTACGGCGGCCTGTCGTACGGCAACGTGGCATCGCAGAGCAACAGCCAGCAGGGGTCGAACCCGCGCGAGGCCGCGCGCCAGGGCCTGGCTAAGATGAAGGCGCTGATGGAGATGGGCTTCAAGCAGGGCGTGCTGGCCCCGCAGGAGCGTCCGGATGTCGCTGCGTTGCGCCGCCTGGGCTTCACCGGCAGCGATGCCGAAGTGATCCAGCGTGCCGCGAAAGAGGCCATGCCGCTGCTGGTCGCCAGTTGCTCGGCGTCGAGCATGTGGGTGGCCAACGCCGCTACCGTCAGCCCCAGTGCCGACACGGCCGACGGTCGCGTGCATTTCACTGCCGCCAACCTCAACTGCAAGTACCACCGCAGCATCGAACACCCGACCACCAGCCGCGTGCTCGGTGCCATGTTCAGTGACGACAAAGTCTTTGCCCACCATGAAGCGCTGCCGGCCGTGGCGCAGTTCGGTGACGAAGGCGCGGCTAACCACACCCGTTTCTGCCGCGCTTATGGCGAGGCTGGCGTCGAGTTCTTCGTCTATGGCCGCAGTGCCTTCGACAGCCGTTACCCCGCCCCACAGAAGTATCCGGCGCGCCAGACCCTGGAAGCCTCGCAGGCTGTCGCTCGCCTGCACGGGCTAAGCGATGGTGGTGTGGTCTACGCTCAACAGAACCCGGCGGTGATCGATCAGGGCGTGTTCCATAACGACGTGATCTCGGTGGGTAACGGCGAGGTGCTGTTCTACCACGAGGACGCCTTCCTCGAGACCGACGCGGTGCTCGGCCAACTGCAGGCTAAACTGGCCAGCAAAGGCGGCAATTTCCAGGGTATCTGCGTGCCACGCGCAGCGGTGACGGTGGAGGACGCAGTTCGATCCTACCTGTTCAACAGCCAGCTGCTCAGTCGCGAAGACGGTTCGATGCTGCTGGTGGTGCCGGAAGAGTGCCGCAACAACGAGCGTGTCTGGGCCTACCTGGGCCAGCTGACCAGCCAGGGCGGCCCGGTAAAGGAGGTCAAGGTGTTCGACCTCAAGCAGAGTATGCAGAATGGCGGTGGGCCGGCTTGCCTGCGCTTGCGCGTGGCCTTGAAGGAGTCTGAACTGGCGGCGGTCAATCCAGGCGTTATCATGACCGCTTCGCTGTACGACACCCTGGTGCAGTGGGTCGACAAGCATTACCGTGATCGCCTTGGCGAGGCGGACTTGGCCGACCCGCAGCTGCTGGTGGAATGCCGCACAGCCCTGGATGAGCTGACCCAGATCCTCAAGCTGGGCTCGGTGTATCCGTTCCAACGCCAACCTTAATAGAGAGAAATTGCAATGTCCGACGCCCTGCGCCTGATCCTGGAAGATGAAGACGGCACCCAGCTGGAAACCTCGTGCACCCGCTTTGCCGTGGTCTGGCAAGGCAAGGAAGTGTGGATTCAGCAGGATGGCCGTGGCCAACTGCTGATCGGCGTCGATGTCGAGGAAGACGATACCGAGTACGCCAACCTGCTGCTGCGCCCGATGGCCACCAACCTGGTCAGCCTGCAGTTGGAGATGGAGCCGGCCGACGTCGCCGGTGACGATGATCACGTCCATGGCCCGGACTGCGGCCACCACCACTAAGGAAGCGCCTATGCTTGCCCTTGGCAAATTGCTTGAGCTGACCCTGACCGATCACGAACCGGCCGAGAAGACCCAAGTGACCACCAGGGGCGTGCGTTTGCGCTGGCTGGGGGAGGGCGCGTTGGAAGTGCGCCCGCCCGAAGGTGATGATTGCGAGCTTGACCTGTTGCTGTCGGCAGGTATCCATGGCAACGAGACGGCGCCGATCGAGTTGCTCGAGCTGTTGCTGCACGGTATCGCCAACGGCGAGATCAAGCCCCGTGCGCGGGTGCTGTTCCTGTTTGGCAACCCAGCAGCGATCCGCAAGGGTGAGCGTTTCATCGAACAGGACATCAATCGCCTGTTCAATGGCCGCCACGAACTCTCCAGTGGCTTCGAGGCACTGCGTGCCGCGGAGCTCGAACAGTTCGCCCGGGTATTTTTCAGCAAGCCCGAGCGCACCCGCCTGCACTACGACCTGCATACCGCCATCCGCGGGTCCAAGATCGAGCAGTTCGCGCTTTATCCGTACAAGGAGGGTCGCAAGCACTCCCGTCGTGAGTTGGCGCGCCTGGCTGCGGCCGGGATGGAGGCGGTATTGCTGCAAAGCAAGTCGTCGATCACCTTCAGTGCCTTTACCTACGAGCAGCTGGATGCCGAGGCATTTACGCTGGAGCTGGGCAAGGCTCGTCCATTCGGCCAGAACCAGCAGGTCAACCTGAGCCGTCTGAAAGACCGCCTGATCCAGATCATCGAAGGTTCGGAGCCTGCGAGTGAAGAAACGCTGGATGGCCTGCAACTGTTCAGCGTCGCTCGCGAAATCATCAAGCACAGCGACAGTTTCCACCTGCACTTGCCGGCGGACATCGAGAACTTCTCCGAGCTGAGCAAGGGCTACCTGCTGGCCGAGGACCTGGCGGAGATGCGCTGGGTCGTCGAGGAGGAGGGCGCGCGGATCATCTTCCCCAACCCCAAGGTGAAGAACGGGCTGCGCGCCGGCATCCTGATCGTGCCGGATTCGGGGCAGCGCCTGGCTTGATGTCAGCAGAAGAGCATCATTCTCTGTAGGAGCGGCTTCAGCCGCGATGCAGGCACCGCGTGCGTGGCACCCGCTTCGCGGGTGATCGCGGCTAAAGCCGCTCCTACGGAATTTGCCTCAGGGGGTGTGCAAAGCCCAGTGGAGTGGCTCGATTTTGGATCCCTTCACGGATGAAACTCTTTTCATTCACTCTCCATCCATTTTCCCACCGCCTGCGCGGTAATTGGCTTGCCAGTAGCGAAACGCTGGCTATAGCATCGCGGTCATGCCGTTTTCTATTGCTTTAGCCCTGCAAACCGTCCAATCGACGGTTTCTATCGCACAAACACACTGCACCGAGACTGCAGGACCGATATAATGCGGCCCTTTGCCGTCGTTTCGTCGATTCGACGTGTGGCCGCCGTTTCCGTGGAAGAACCTATGAAAAGCGCAGAAATCCGTGAAGCCTTCCTCCGCTTCTTCGAAGAGCAGGGACATACTCGCGTCGCCTCCAGCTCCCTGATCCCGGGCAATGACCCGACCCTGCTGTTCACCAACGCCGGCATGAACCAGTTCAAGGACTGCTTCCTCGGCCAGGAAAAGCGCGCCTATACCCGCGCCGTGAGCAGCCAGAAGTGCGTGCGCGCCGGTGGCAAGCACAACGACCTGGAAAACGTTGGCTACACCGCCCGCCACCACACCTTCTTCGAGATGCTGGGCAACTTCAGCTTCGGCGACTATTTCAAGCGCGATGCCATCACCTTCGCCTGGAACTTCCTGACCTCGGACAAGTGGCTGAACCTGCCGAAAGAGAAGCTGTGGGTCACCGTCTACGCCAGCGATGACGAAGCCTACGACATCTGGACCAAAGAAGTCGGCGTGCCGGCCGAGCGCATGGTGCGCATCGGTGACAACAAGGGCGCCCCGTACGCCTCCGACAACTTCTGGACCATGGGTGACACCGGCCCATGCGGCCCGTGCACCGAGATCTTCTACGACCACGGCCCGGACATCTGGGGCGGCCCACCCGGCTCGCCGGAAGAAGACGGCGACCGCTATATCGAGATCTGGAACAACGTCTTCATGCAGTTCAACCGCACCGCCGACGGTGTCCTGCATCCGCTGCCGGCCCCGTCGGTGGACACTGGCATGGGCCTGGAGCGCATCAGTGCGGTGATGCAGCACGTGCACTCGAACTACGAGATCGACCTGTTCCAGAGCTTGCTGGCTGCCGCCGCCGAAGCCATCGGTTGCAGCAATGACGAGCAACCGTCGTTGAAAGTGGTCGCCGACCACATCCGTTCCTGCGGCTTCCTGATCGCCGACGGCGTGCTGCCCTCGAACGAAGGCCGTGGCTATGTGCTGCGTCGCATCATTCGCCGCGCCTGCCGTCACGGCAACAAACTGGGAGCCAAGGGTAGCTTCTTCCACAGGATTGTCGCTGCGCTGGTTGCGCAGATGGGCGAAGCCTTCCCTGAGCTGAAAGGCCAGCAGGCGCACATCGAGCGTGTACTCAAGACCGAGGAAGAGCAGTTCGCCAAGACACTCGAGCAGGGCCTGCGCATCCTCGAGCAAGACTTGGCCCAACTGCAGGGCAAGGTCGTGCCGGGCGATGTAGTGTTCAAGCTGTACGACACCTATGGCTTCCCCATGGACCTGACCGCCGACATCGCTCGCGAACGCGAGTTGACTATCGATGAAGTCGGCTTCGAGCGCGAGATGGAGGCCCAGCGTGAGCGTGCCCGTTCCGCCAGTGCCTTCGGCATGGACTACAACAGCCTGGTCAAGGTCGACACCGCCACCGACTTCCTCGGCTATGACACTACCGAAGGCCAGGGCAAGGTCATTGCGCTGTACAAGAACGGTCAGTCAGTCGAGCAACTGGCTGAAGGCGAGGAGGGTGTCGTTGTTCTCGATCGCACCCCGTTCTACGCCGAGTCCGGTGGTCAGGTGGGTGACTCCGGTTATCTGCAGGGCGGCACCGCGCGCTTCGATGTGCGCGACACCACCAAGACGGGTGGCGCCTTCCTGCATCACGGCGTGATCGCCAATGGCGCGCTGGCTGTCGGCACCACGGTCGATGCCTGCGTCGACGCAGACGTACAGCACGCCACCTCGCTGAACCACTCCGCCACCCACCTGCTGCACGAAGCTTTGCGCCAGGTGTTGGGCGAGCATGTGCAGCAGAAGGGCTCGCTGGTCGACAGCCAGCGCCTGCGTTTCGATTTCAGCCACTTCGAGGCGGTCAAGCCAGAGCAGATCAAGGCCCTGGAAGACATCGTCAACCGCGAGGTGCGCAAGAACACGCCGGTCGAAACCGAGCTGACCGATATCGAAACCGCCAAGGCCAAGGGTGCCATGGCGTTGTTTGGTGAGAAGTACGGCGACACCGTGCGCGTGCTGAGCATGGGGGGGGACTTCTCCGTCGAGCTGTGTGGTGGCATCCACGCCAAGCGCACCGGTGACATCAGCCTGTTCAAGATCATCAGCGAAGGCGGCGTGGCCTCTGGCGTGCGTCGTATCGAAGCGATCACCGGCGCCGCCGCGTTGGCCTACCTGAACACTGCCGAAGAGCAGGTCAAGGAAGCCGCGCAGCTGGTCAAGGGCAATCGCGACAACCTGATCGACAAGCTGTCGGCTGTGCTCGAGCGCAACCGCCAGTTGGAAAAGCAGCTTGAGCAGCTGCAGGCCAAGGCCGCCAGCGCCGCCGGGGACGATCTCTCCAATGCGGCCGTTGAGGTCAAGGGTGCCAAGGTTCTCGCCGCCCGCCTGGACGGGCAAGATGGCAAGGCCCTGCTGGCGCTCGTCGATCAACTGAAGAACAAGCTCGGCCACGCAGTGATCCTGCTGGGCAGCGAGCATGAGGGCAAGGTCGTGCTGGTGGCTGGCGTGACCAAGGACCTCTCCGGCCAACTCAAGGCTGGCGACCTGATGAAACAAGCTGCCGCGGCGGTAGGCGGCAAGGGCGGTGGTCGCCCGGACATGGCCCAGGGTGGTGGCGTCGACGTCGCCGCGCTGGACCAGGCCCTGGCCCTCGCCGTGCCGTTCGCCGAGCAGGGACTTTGAGATGAAGGGGCCGGTGGTCTAGTCACCGGCCTCTTCATGTTGGATTGTTTTTTGGGGCCCTTGAGGGCTGAGGCACCTTTGAAATGGCGTTGATCGTACAGAAATTTGGCGGTACCTCTGTCGGTTCCATCGAGCGGATCGAGCAGGTTGCCGACAAGGTCAAGAAATTCCGTGAGCAAGGCACCGACCTGGTAGTTGTGCTGTCGGCCATGAGCGGTGAAACCAATCGCCTGATCGACCTGGCCAAGCAGATCACCGATCAGCCGGAGCCACGCGAACTCGACGTGATTGTCTCGACCGGCGAACAGGTCACCATCGCCCTGTTGTCGATGGCCCTGATGAAGCGCGGCGTGCCGGCGGTGTCATACACCGGCAACCAGGTGCGCATCCTCACCGACAGCGCGCACAACAAGGCGCGCATCCTGCAGATCGACGACCAGAAGATCCGCGCCGACCTCAAGGCCGGGCGTGTCGTGGTGGTCGCCGGTTTCCAGGGCGTCGACGAGCATGGCAACATCACCACCCTCGGCCGTGGCGGTTCCGACACCACCGGCGTGGCGCTGGCGGCGGCCCTGAAGGCCGATGAATGCCAGATCTACACCGATGTCGATGGCGTCTACACCACCGACCCGCGTGTTGTGCCCCAGGCCCAACGCCTGGAGAAGATCACCTTTGAGGAGATGCTGGAAATGGCCAGCCTCGGCTCCAAGGTGCTGCAGATCCGCTCGGTGGAGTTCGCCGGCAAGTACAACGTCCCGCTGCGCGTGCTGCACAGCTTCAAGGAGGGTCCGGGTACCCTCATTACCATCGATGAAGAGGAATCCATGGAACAGCCGATCATTTCCGGTATCGCCTTCAACCGTGATGAGGCCAAGCTGACCATTCGTGGCGTCCCGGACACCCCAGGCGTCGCCTTCAAGATCCTCGGCCCGATCAGTGCCGCGAACATCGAAGTGGACATGATCGTGCAGAACGTCTCGCACGATAACACCACCGACTTCACCTTCACCGTGCACCGCAACGAGTACGAGAAGGCGCTGGCCGTGCTGGAGAACACCGCCCGTGAAATCGGCGCGCGTGAAGTGATTGGCGACACCAAGATTGCCAAGGTGTCGATCGTCGGTGTCGGCATGCGCTCCCACGCGGGCGTTGCTAGCCGTATGTTCGAGGCCCTGGCCAAGGAGAGCATCAATATCCAGATGATCTCCACCTCCGAGATCAAGGTCTCGGTGGTGATCGAAGAGAAGTACCTGGAGCTGGCTGTTCGCGCGCTGCACACCGCGTTCGAACTCGACGCTCCTGCCCGACAGGGCGAGTAAGGCGCTGCCTGGAGGGGCGCGGCTTGCCGCGCCCTTCGCGTTTCTGCCCGCTGGTGGTGTCCCTGTCCAGGCACCGCTGGCAGTTGTCCCGGGCCCCAGGTCGTCGTCCCCGGCCAGGCCCAGTTAACAAAGACTGTTGTCCCTGAAGATTCAAGTGAGGAGAAAACTATGCTGATTCTGACTCGTCGGTGCGCCGAGAGCCTGATCATTGGTGACGGTGAGATCACCGTGACGGTCCTGGGTGTCAAAGGCAACCAGGTGCGTATTGGCGTTAGCGCGCCTAAAGAAGTGGCTGTTCACCGCGAAGAAATCTACCTGCGGATCAAGAAAGAGAAGGACGAGGAGCCAAGCCTTTAATTTTTTTGAAGTTTTTTTCAAAAAAAGGGTTGCAAACGAGGAAGGGTGTGTTTAATATTCGCCTCGTGTTGCGGTGAGGTGGCCGAGTGGCCGAAGGCGCTCCCCTGCTAAGGGAGTATACCTCATAAGGGTATCGGGGGTTCGAATCCCCCCTTCACCGCCATTATTCGCTCAGGGCGCTGTAAACGGATACAAGTGTTTAGGCGACCTGAAATGCGCAGCAAGACACGGACTCATAGCTCAGCTGGATAGAGTACTCGGCTACGAACCGAGCGGTCGGAGGTTCGAATCCTCCTGAGTCCGCCACTTTTGAAGTGGCTTTGCTTGCAAGGCTGCTTCAATAAACCAGTGGTAACCTGGTCTAAAACTACCCCACGGACTCATAGCTCAGCTGGATAGAGTACTCGGCTACGAACCGAGCGGTCGGAGGTTCGAATCCTCCTGAGTCCGCCATTTTTGAAATGGCTTTGCTTGCAAGGCTACTTCAATCCACCAGTGGTAACCTGGTCTAAAACTACCCCACGGACTCATAGCTCAGCTGGATAGAGTACTCGGCTACGAACCGAGCGGTCGGAGGTTCGAATCCTCCTGAGTCCGCCATTTTTTGAAATGGCTTTGCTTGCAAGGCTACTTCAATCCACCAGTGGTAACCTGGTCTAAAACTACCCCACGGACTCATAGCTCAGCTGGATAGAGTACTCGGCTACGAACCGAGCGGTCGCAGGTTCGAATCCTGCTGAGTCCGCCATACATCAAGAAGCCCGCTCATTCGAGCGGGCTTTTTGTTTTTCTGATGCGCTGAATTGTCGTTGATGTGCATCTACGCTTCTCAGTAAGTCGCGAAACCGTGCGATCTTCGTAGGGGTCGGCGCAGCCGGTGCCTTTCATAGTGTCGCCCGCTTCGCCAGCAAGGCTGGCTCATGCGGTTCGAGGCAAGTTGCGAACTGTTCAGGTGGCCCCGAATGCAATGTGCTCTTTCCGCCAGATCCGCCGTCGCACTGTTGGCTTCCCACGTTGTCACAGCTTTGGCTCGCAAACGATTGTTCTGGCCAAAATTTTAAGCGATCCGACAGCTTGCACAGTGTATGATTGCGCCCGTCAGCCCCGCCGGGGCTTGTGGAATCCCACCATGGACTTACCCAGTAGTTACTCGCTAACAAGATTCATACAGAAAGATCTGACCGATTGATTCTCCCGGCGTGCTCCGCTGCTGGGAGTGGAGTTCGCCTATGACCGAAGTCGAAGTAAAGAAAGCCCAAGAGAGCCTGCAGGATCGCCTGGCTCAGGTGATCGAATTGCTGCAGCGCCAGCGGGTGGTCGAGGACCTGACGCACCGCCAGGAAGGTCACCACCACGACCTGGTGGAAAACCTCGTCCACCGCCAGAACCTTGTCGAACTGCAGCGCAAGCTTGACGACTTGCACCCCGCCGATATCGCCTACATTCTCGAAGCGCTGCCGCTGGAAGACCGCCTGACGGTCTGGCAGCTGGTGCGCTCCGACCGTGACGGCGACATCCTCCTCGAGGTTTCCGACGCCGTCCGCCAGACCCTGATCGCCGACATGGACGATCACGAGTTGCTGGCTGCCGCCAAGGAGATGGACGCCGACGAGCTGGCCGACCTGGCGCCTGAGCTGCCGCGTGATGTCGTTCACGAGCTGATGGAAAGCCTCGATGCCCAGCAGCGCGAACGCGTGCGTTCGGCCCTGAGCTACGACGAGGAGCAGGTCGGTGCGTTGATGGACTTCGAGATGGTCACCATCCGCGAAGACGTCAGCCTTGAAGTGGTGCTGCGCTACCTGCGTCGGCTCAAGGAGCTGCCGGGGCACACCGACAAACTGTTCGTGGTGGATTATGACGGCAAGCTCAAGGGTGTACTGCCGATCAAGCGGCTGCTGGTCAACGACCCGGACAAGAAGGTCGCGGAGGTCATGGCCAATGACCCTGTGGTCTTCCACCCTGAGGAAGATGCCTATGACGCTGCTCTGGCTTTCGAGCGTTATGACCTGGTTTCCGCTCCGGTGGTGGACAAAAGTGAGCGACTGATCGGCCGTCTGACCATCGATGAGATGGTCGACCTGATCCGTGAAGAAAGCGAAAGCGAAGTGCTCAACATGGCGGGTCTGCGCGAAGAGGAAGATATCTTCGCGTCCGTCTGGCGTTCGCTGCGTAACCGCTGGGCCTGGTTGGCCATCAACCTGATCACGGCATTCGTGGCCTCACGGGTGATCGGGCTGTTCGAGGGGTCGATCGAAAAACTCGTGGCACTGGCGGCGTTGATGCCGATCGTTGCGGGTATCGGCGGCAACTCGGGTAACCAGACTATCACCATGATCGTGCGGGCGATGGCGCTCGACCAGGTTTCGCCGGGCAACACCAGCCGCCTGATGCGCAAGGAACTGGCGGTTTCGCTGCTTAATGGCCTGATCTGGGGTGGGGTGATCGGTGTCGTGGCATTCTGGTTGTATGGCAGTTGGTCGCTAGGCTTGGTGATGACGGGAGCGATGACCTTGAACCTGCTCCTGGCCGCCTTGATGGGCGTGCTGATCCCGATGACCCTGGCGCGCCTGGGGCGTGATCCGGCCATGGGGTCAAGTGTGATGATTACCGCCGTGACCGACAGTGGCGGGTTCTTCATCTTCCTGGGGTTGGCGACGCTGTTCCTGCTGTAGGAGCGGCTTTAGCCGCGATGCAGGCACTGCGGTGTGCGGCACCCGCTGCGCGGGTGATCGCGGCTAAAGCTCCTACAGGGGGCGTGTCAAATCAATGGGTTATGGGTTTTTCTACAGCTACCGCACACAAAAAAGCCAGCTTGCGCTGGCTTTTTTGTGTGCGGCTGAAAGATCGCTTATCAGGACGCGTCGGCGGCCATTTCCACATCGTGAGCGATGAGGGCGACCAGCGCGTTTTGCTGGCGATGAGAAAGTTGGCGGAAGCGCTGCAGCAGTTCGCGTTCATGCAGGCTGAGCTCTGGGCTGTCCAGGCGCATGCTCAGCTCGTCACCCAGCGCACCTTCCTGGATAAGGCTCTGCTCCAGGCGTGCAATGATTTCGGAGTTCATGCTGCGGTGGTGGTTGCGCGCTACCTCGGCAATGCGCTCACGCATACCGTCTGGCAGGCGGACGACGAACTTGTCAGCGGTGCGGCTCGAATAGATAGCCTGTTTCATTGGGCGCATATAAATTGACCGGTTGTTCTGGTTCAGGGGAAGCGGTTCTCAAATTGGCCGCACGGTGGAAGTACGACCGCGGCGACGACAAAATGTTCAACCGTGATGTGATTTTGGGTCTTCATCTTGCCTCATGGTCGCCGTTTCCTTGGCGTCAATTCTGTGACAAATAGTGATCCGGATAAAGGCTTTTTGCCAGTACCAATTATCAGAAATGAGCACTGGTTTGAAAAGTTTTACATCCACCGAATCGCCAAGGTGTCAGACCTTTGTCGTCAAAATCTGGTAACTGGCAACAAAGGTCAGGGAAAAAGCCTAGAATGCGCGGGTTCCCCTCACATTGAGCATAGTGGCTATGCAATATGACGCAAGCGGTACACCGCCCTCAAGGGGGCGCTTGATCTTCCTGATAGGACCGTCCGGCTCTGGGAAAGATTCCCTTATCGATGCCGCGCGCGAGCAACTGCTTACGCAAGGTGTTGAAATTGCCCGGCGTGTCATAACCCGCTCGGCCGAGGCGAAAGGTGAAGCCGCAGTCGGTGTGAGCGCGGAACGTTTTGAAATGATGCGCCTGGCTGGTGAATTCGCCTTGTCGTGGCAGGCCAACGGGCTTTCCTATGGCATTCCGGTCCAGGTGGATGACTGGCTTGATCAGGGGTTGTCGGTGTTGGTCAATGGCTCGCGGGGATACCTCGCGCAAGCGCGTGAGCGTTATCCCGACTTGCTGGCGGTGGGGCTGGCTGTATCGCCGCAGGTGCTGCGTGAGCGACTCCTGGCCCGAGGCCGGGAAAACCACGAAGAGATAGAGCTGCGGTTGGCACGCAGCGCGGGTATGCAGGCTTATGATGCTTCAGTGCATGTGCTGGACAATTCGGCTTCATTATCCAGTGCCGTCGAAGCCTTGCTGAGGTTGCTGGGTGAACACGGCGCACTCGGCCAATTGCCTGAGAATAATCTGACGTGCAAATTGCCCGATTGAGGCATGACAAATGGCTACATGCTGGTTAACATGCTCGCCGTCTCTGCCGCGCAGTATTCGTTGCCGGCCTCAGGGTCTCAGTAGCTCAATTGGATAGAGCATCCCCCTCCTAAGGGGAAGGTTGCAGGTTCAAATCCTGCCTGGGACACCATCCGATCCATCCACACCTCTCAACGATACAACCGACCCCTGGCCGTTTGCGCCATGGCGCGGAGTCGGCTGCTGTCGGATTTCAGCGATACACGGGATACGCCTCGCACAACCGGTCCACCTGGCGGCACACCTCGCTGTGCACTTCGGTGTCGTCCGGCGCATGCAGCAGGTTGGCGATCAGTTGTGCAAGCAACTTGGCCTGCTCGAGCCCCATGCCTCGGGTGGTGATCGCCGGGGTGCCGATGCGGATGCCGCTGGTAATCGTCGGCGCCTGTGGGTCGTTGGGAATGGCGTTCTTGTTCAGGGTGATGCGCGCGCTTTCCAGCAGTGCCTCGGCGGCCTTGCCGTCTAGCCCAAGGGGTTGCAGGTCGACCAGGAACATATGGCTGTCGGTACCGCCGGAGACAATACGCAGGCCACGCTCGGTGAGCACCTGTGCCATGCCCCTGGCATTCTCGATCACTTGTGCCTGATAGCGGCGGAAGTCCTCCGTATTGGCTTCATGGAAAGCCACGGCCTTGGCGGCGATCGCATGCATCAGCGGGCCGCCCTGGTACATCGGGAAGATCGCCTTGTCGAGCGCGGCGGCATGCGCCTGACGGGCCAGGATCAGCCCGCCACGCGGCCCGCGCAGGGTCTTGTGGGTGGTGGAGGTGACGATGTCGGCGTAGGGCACTGGTGACGGGTAGAGCCCAGCGGCGACCAGGCCGGCATAGTGGGCCATGTCGACCATCAGGTAGGCACCGACTTCGTCGCACAGGGCGCGGAAACGGGCAAAGTCGATGTGTCGCGCATAGGCCGACGCCCCGGCGATGATCAATTTCGGGCGGTGCGTGCGTGCCAGGCGCTCAAGTTGTTCGTAGTCGAGCGTTTCGCTCTCGGAGTTGACGCCGTAGGTCACGGCATTGAACCACTTGCCGGAGAAGTTCACCTTGGCCCCGTGGGTGAGGTGGCCGCCGTCGGCCAGGGCCATGCCGAGCAGGGTGTCTCCCGGTTGCAGCAGTGCCAGCATCGCCGCCTGGTTGGCCTGGGAGCCAGAGTGGGGTTGGACGTTGGCGTACTCGGCGCCGAACAGCGCGCAGGCGCGCTCGATGGCCAGCGACTCGATCTCGTCGACCACCTGGCAGCCGCCGTAGTATCGGCGGCCGGGGTAGCCTTCGGCATATTTGTTGGTCAGCACCGAGCCTTGGGCCTCGAGCACTGCGGGGCTTACGTAGTTCTCCGAGGCGATCAGTTCTATGTGGATTTCCTGGCGGAAGCGTTCGCGGGAAATCAGTCGGGCGATGTTGGCGTCACAGGTTTCCAGGTTCATGGCGTTCCCTTCATGAGGCAATGGCGGCTGCTGGGGTTTGCCAGGCAGCCGCAGGGGAGGAGGTGGGGCTGGAGGGCAGGTAGATCGAGGTGTCTTTCAGGCCGCTGCCGGTAATCAGCAGTACGGCGCTTTCTTGGCTGCCGGGGTGTTGTTCGGCGTACTGCAGCAGGCCGGCATAGCTGCTGGCGGCACCGGCCTCGGGGAAAATCCCGGTGCGAGCCGCCAGGCGTGAGGCGGCTTGGACGATTGCGCTGTCGTCGACGCAGAGGAATGCGCCTTCGCTGTCGCGTACCGCACGCAATGCCTTGAGGCGGTCGCGGGGGAAGGCTACGTTGATGCTGCTTGCCAGGCTCGCTGGTAGGCGTCTTTCCACCTGGTCGAGGGGGGTGTCGCTGGCCCAGGCGCGGTACATGAAGTTGCTTTCCCGTGCCTGCACGCCCATCAGCCGTGGCATGCGCTCGATCCAACCAAGCTTGAGCAAATCCTGGAAGCCTTTGTGCACCGCGCCGAGGATGCAGCCGTTGCCGACCGGCACGAAGACCAGGTCGGGCACTTGCCAGCCCAGTTGTTCGCAGATCTCGAAGGCGACGGTCTTCTTGCCTTCGGTCATGTACGAGTTGATGCCAGTGGTGCGGTTGTACCAGCCATTGCTTTCGCAAGCGTTGCGGCATTGTTCGAAGGCTTCGTCGTAGGCGCCGTCGACCAGGATCACCTCGGCGCCATAGCCGATCATCTGGGCCAGCTTTTCCCGCGGGGTGGTGCGGGGGATGAAGATCACATTGCGCAGGCCACGCTCGGCGCTCATGCCGGCGAGTGCGGACGCGGCGTTGCCAGTGCTCGCCACCGCGACGGTGCTGGCACCGCTTTCCAGGGCCAGGGCCACCGCCAGGGCGCTGGCGCGGTCCTTCAGCGAGCCGGTGGGCTGGCGGGACTCGTCCTTGACCCAGACTTTCATGCCCGAACCGGGCTCGAGCAGCCCAGGCCGTTCGTACAGGGGTGTGCTGCCGACCAGCAGCCGTGGCACATAGCGCTCGCTGCCCAGCGGCAGCAGCGCGCGGTAGCGCCACATGCCCAGCCCGGCCTGGGTCGCCAGCCTGTCGCGGTCGCATTCCCGGCGCACGGCGTCATAGTCGTAGAGGGTGTCGAGGGCGCCATCGGTACGGCAATGAGGGCAGAAGTATTCGACTTGGTAGGGCGCGTAGCGGGTGCCGCAGGTGATGCATTGCAAAACGAAGGGCCTGCAAAGACGGTCCATTGCGTGTCCTCGCGCAGAAGAGGGAGAAGGAGGAGGCGGCGCCGCCCACATGACGGCGCCGCAGGCGCAGGTCAGCGCGGTGGCAGTGCCATGATCGCGTCGATCGCCACCAGGGTGCCGCGGGCCAGGGCGCTGGCACCGGCGGTGGTGCGGGCCGGGTAGGGCTTGCTGAAGTAGGCTTCCATCACTCGGTTGAGGGTGGGGAACTCGCTTAGGTCGGTGATGAAGGCGGTGACCTTGACCACATTGGCCAGGCTGCCGCCGCAGGCTTCGGTCATGGCCTTGAGATTGTCCAGGGTCTGGCGCAACTGGCCTTCGAAGTCCTTGGCCAGTACTTCGTTGGAGCTGGGCTCGACCGGTGTCTGCGCTGAGAGGTACACGGTGTCGCCGACGCGGATGGCCTGGGAGTAGGTGCCCAGGGGGAAGGGCGCCTGGTCGGTATAGATGACGTTGTCGTCGGTGAGGAAGGGCTGGGTTTGGCTGGCCTTGGCGTGGGCGGTGCTTTGCATGGTGTTCACTCCTTGTGATGGCATTTGTTTTTGTGTGGGTGGATCAGTGCAATTGGGCGACCTCGGTCACGCGGCGCGTGGCGAAGGTCCGGGTGCGGCAGCGCTCGGGGGAGAACGGCGCGTAGTCGAGGCCGCGTGCGGCGAGGTCTGCCGGCATCGGCAGGCCCAGCGCGCTGTGGCAGCACAGGCGCGACAGCGCCGGTGCGGTCTGGATGCCATAGCCGCCGAGGGCGGCGAGCCAGACGAAGGCGGGTTGTTGCGGGTCGGCGCCGACCACGGGGGTGCGATCGGCGACAAAATTGCGCAAGCCGGCCCAGCGGTTGACGATGCGCTTGGGGCGCAACTGGGTGGTCTGTTCCAGGCGATCGAGGGTGATGGCCAGGTCCAGTTCCTCGGGCTGCGCGTCGCAGGGCGCGGAGGGCGTTTCGTCACAGGGGGAGACGATTAGGCGACCGGCCTCGGGCTTGATGAAGATGTCTTCGTCGAGGGTGCCCAGGTAAGGGGTGTCATGCACCTCGCAATGGGGGTCGACGACCAGCACGGTCCGGCGCAGGGCCTGCAGGCCGATCGCCGGCACCTCGCAGCGTTCGGCACAGGTGTCCGCCCAGCTGCCGGCGGCATTGACGATCAGCCGGGCGTGCAAGGTGCTGCCATCACCGCAGAGCAGGCGCCACACCCCGTCCCGGTGCTGGGCGCCGAACAGCTCGCAGTCACGGCGTACCTCGCCGCCACGCTGGCGCAGGCCGGTGAGGTAGGCGCCGTGGATGGCGTGCACATCGAGGTCGAAGGCCCCCGGCTCATGGATGCCGGCGCTCCAGCGCCCTGGAGCCAGGTAGGGTGCGAGCGCCATTACTTCGGCGGCATCTGCCCAACGTGCGTCGGGCACATGCTGGCGCACCACTTCGAAGCGTTGGCGCAGCTGTGCCTCGCGCTCATGGGTGGCGACGATCAGTGCACCGCGAGGCGACCATAAAGGTGTGCTCGCCAGCCCGGTCGGCGGTGCTTCGAAGAAACCCCGGGAAGCGCAGGTCAATGCACGGATATGCTGGTTGCCATAGCTTTCCATGGAGATGGCCGCCGATCGCCCGGTGGTGTGGTAGGCCAGCTGGCGTTCACGTTCCAGTAGGCAGACACGACCATGTTCGGCCAGTTGATAAGCGATCGAGACGCCAGCGATGCCGCCCCCGATGACCACGAAGTCGAAGCTCTGGCTCATGATGCGCGCGCCTCCTGGCGCTGGCTGGCCTTGCCTGGGCGGCTGTAGCCCAGGGCGAAGTGGGCGACGAGGCCGAAGATCAACCCCCAGAAGGCGGCGGCGAGGCCGAGGAAGCTCATCCCCGATGCGGTGACCAGGAAGGTGATCAGGGCCGGCTCGCGCTGCTTCTCGTCGGCCATTGCACCGGCGAGGCCGGTGGCGATGGCGCCGAACAGGGCGAGGCCGGCGAGGGCGGCGATCAACTCCCTGGGCAGCGCGGAAAACACCGAGGCCAGCGTCGCGCCGAAGGTGCCCATCAGCAGGTAGAAGGCGCCGCAGGCGATCCCGGCGATGTAGCGCTTGTCCGGGTTTTCGTGGGCTTCACGGCCGGTGCAGATGGCCGCGGTGATCGCTGCCAGGTTGACGCCGTGGCAAGCGAAGGGCGCCATCAGTAACGAGCCGATCGCGGTGACCGATACGATCGGGCGGGCCGGGGTCTGGTAGCCGGAGGTGCGCAGTACGGCAATCCCAGGTACCGACTGGCCGGTAAGTGACACCAGGGCCAGCGGCAGCCCGATGTTGATGATGGCGTGCCAGTTCCACTCCGGGGCTGTCCAGACCGGTACGGTCATCTCCAGTACCAGGGCCTGGGTGTTCAGTTGGCCCAGCCCGGCGGCCAGCGCGCATCCAACGATCAGCACCGACAAGATCGCGTAGCGCGGCGAAAGGCGCTTGAACACCAGATAGGCCACCAGCATCGACAGCACCAGCAGTGGCTGGACGCGGATCGAGCTGAACAGCTCGGCGCCGAAGCGGAACAGGATGCCGGCCAGCATGGCGGCGGCGATGGCCTTGGGCAGGCGGTTCATCAGGCGGTCGAAAGCGCCGCTCAATGCGATCACTGTGATCAGCAGCGAGGCGACGATATAGGCCCCCACCGCCTGTGCCAGGGATACGGTCGGCAGCATCGATACCAGCAGGGCTGCGCCGGGTGTCGACCAGGCGGTGATCACCGGTACCCGCAGTTTCCAGCTCAGCAGCAAGCCGGTCAGACCGCTGCCGATGGAGATCGCCCAGATCCACGAGGCGGTGACCTCGGTGCTCAGCTGCGCCTGGTGGGCAGCCTGGAACACGATGATCAAGGGGCCGGCGTAGGAGATGATCACCGCGATGAGGCCGGCGACCAGTGCTGAGAGTGAAAAGTCCTTTCTGATGGTGTCCATGGTGCGTCCGGATTGATGGGTCAGGGTTGATTGATTCGATTGAGTCGAGCTTGATTGACTCTATATCGATGCATTGAGTTGTTTCAATAGGCTCAATGTTAAAACCGCTGCACAAAACACCGAACTGACGGGCAAGATTGACCATGAAATTCATTAAGTTATTGAAATTGCTAGGTTATATTTGAGGACTGAGAGAGCTGAAAATTCGCTCCTGTGAGCCTCGTCACACACGTTGGATACAATTTGAATCGCTTAATGGATCGACTCAAGTCATGTGATATGATCAAAATACAATCATTTACCACTCGGTAGCCGTCTCATGTGGGTTCCTCAGATCAGCGAAAGCAACCAGCCAATGTACCTGTCCATCGCCGATGCGCTGGCCCGGGACATCGCCAGCGGGACGCTCAAGCGCGGGGAGCGCCTGCCAACCCTGCGTGAGCTGGCCGCCGCCCTGGACGTGACCCCCGGCACCATCAGCCGTGCCTACATCGAGGCCTCGCGCCGAGGGCTGGCGCAAGGCGAAGTGGGCCGTGGCACCTATGTGCTCGACCGGATCAGCGACAAGGCCGACGAGCGTTCCGCCGCCAAGCCCGTGCAGCGGCCCTTGTTCACCACGGCAAGTTCGCCACGAGCCGAAGAGCTCGACCTGTCGATCATCAAGCCCTACGGCGAGACCTTGCAGTACTGGCTGCGCAACGCGTTGGTCGAACTGGCCAACGCCAGTCATCTCGATCAGGCGCTCGACTACACCCCCGACGGCGGCCACCCCTTGCACCGCGAGGCCGGTGCACAGTGGCTGCGCCACTGGCTGCCGGGTGCGCAGTGGCAACAGGTGGTCATCACCAGTGGCGCCCAGCATGGCCTGATGGTAGCGATCAGTGCCCTGACCGAGGCTGGTGACTTGGTGTTGTGCGAGTCGCTGTGCTACCCGGGCATCATCTCGGTGGCCCACGGCCTTGGCCGGCGCTTGCGCGGCGTACCCATGGACGAAGAGGGGATCATCCCCGAAGCCCTGCGGGAAATCTGCCAGCGCGAGAAACCGGCGATGCTGGTCTGTGTGGCGACCTGCCAGAACCCCACTACCGCGATCATGTCCAACGCCCGGCGGGCGCAGATTGCCGCGCTGGCCGAAGAGTTCGACTTCCTGCTGCTCGACGATGACATCTACGGGTTCCTGGCCACTGACGCCGGCACCCGGCCGCTGAGCACCTTCGCCCCGGACCGCTCGATCTACCTCACCAGCCTGTCCAAGTCGGTGCTGCCGGCCCTGCGCATCGGCTACCTGTACAGCCCGCCGAAGTTGCTGTCGCGCTTGACCTCCATGGTGCGCAGCACGGTATGGATGCCTTCTCCACTGACCGCGCAGTTGGCCAGCCATGTCATCGGCGAAGGCCTCGACAGCCAGTTGATCCGCATGCACCGGGCAGAAGCGGCCGCGCGCCAGGCGATTGCCAGCGAGGTGTTTGGTTCGAGTGTGCTACGCAGCCAACCCCATGGTTACCACGTCTGGCTGAACCTGCCGGAGCAGTGGCGCAGCGACGAATTCGCCTTGCTGGCCAGGGCCAATGGCGTGATCGTCATGAGTGGCAGCCAGTTCCAGGTTGAGCGTAGTGGGGATCCGCGAGGGGTGAGGGTGGTGCTGATGTCACCCACCAGCCAGCAGGAATTGCGCTTTGCCCTGACGCAGTTGGCAAGCTTGCTCGAGTCGGGTGACCCGAAGCGTTTCTATTGAGCGGTGCGGCCCGCCTGTTGACGGGCCACTATCCGTTACTCAGCGTTCGGTTGTTTTCAGCTTTCATCATCCCGCGCGTGGACTGGCATGGTGGCCAGTTCGCCGTTCAGGTTGCCCGTAACCTGGGCCCGCAGTGCCTGCTGCTCGAGCTTGGCTTCGGCTTTCTCCTTCACGTTGTCCTGGATACGTCGGGCGATCTGTTCATCGATCCTCGCCTTCTGTTCCGCTGGCAGCGCGTTGTACTCTTCCTCCGTCAAGCCCATCTCCTGGAGAAACTTCTCCTTGATCTTCTCCTCCGGCGACTTGGCCATGTAGTCGCGGAAGTCCTGGACAGCGGTGGATTCCTCTTGCTTGCCAACGCTGGCCTGCTGACGCGCGGCAACGTCCGGGTTCTGCAGCATGACCATGAGCTTGGCGAAGGCTTCCTTGCGGTTGTCCTCGGCGTTCTGTTGTGAGGCACTACCTTGGCTGTTTTGTTGCGCCAGGGTGTTGCCCGTTGCTGCGACCTGAAGCGACGGCATGAAGGCGACTGGCGCCTGGTCGCTGCCGGTGCGGTTCTGGGGGGGCAGGGCGGGCTGCCAGCCCAGGCCGGTTGGAGTGATCAGCATCTCTTCTCCTTGTATTGTTCGAAACTGTGCGACGAAAGGGGCAAAAGCTGTGCCAGTGCGGGCAGGTGAGTGAAACAGGCCGCCTGGTCTGTTCCGCCAGTCGGCCACTGGGAACAAGCTTGCCTTTCAGGGGCACAGGATTGCCGCGAGCGGCAATCACATTGATGTGGTGCAGGGGCGCCGAACAAAAAAATGCCCGCGGCGCCTGGCGGCGCGGCGGGCCAAATCGGCCAGGGCCGCTTCAGTGTCTAGATGTGCAGGGCGTGGCCGAGGGCCCGCAGCGCGGCCTCCTGCACGGCTTCGCCCAGGGTCGGGTGGGCGTGGATGGTGCCAGCGATGTCTTCCAGGCGCGCGCCCATTTCCAGCGATTGAGCAAAGGCAGTGGACAGCTCCGAAACTGCCACGCCCACAGCCTGCCAACCCAGGATCAGGTGGTTGTCACGACGGGCCACCACACGCACGAAACCGCTTTTCGACTCCAGGCTCATGGCCCGGCCGTTGGCGGCGAAGGGGAATTGCGCGACGAGGCAGTCCACGCCCTGCTGGCTGGCCTGCTCCGGGGTCTGGCCGACCACCACCACTTCCGGATCGGTGAAGCACACGGCGGCGATGGCGCTGGGTTCGAAACGCCGCGCCTTGCCGGCAATGATCTCGGCGACCATCTCGCCCTGAGCCATGGCCCGGTGCGCCAGCATCGGTTCGCCGGCTACGTCGCCGATGGCCCAGACGTTGCGCATGCTGGTCTGGCAGCGTTCGTCGATGGCGATGGCGGCGCCGTTCATCTTCAGGTCGAGGCTTTCCAGGCCGAAACCTTTGCTGCGCGGGCGGCGGCCCACGGCCACCAGTACCTGGTCAGCTTCCAGGCGCAGTTGCCCACCCTGGCCATCGCTGGCCAGCAGGCAGCCGTCGGTATAACCCTCGACGCTGTGCCTCAGGTAAAGCGCAATGCCGAGCTTCTTGATCGAGTCCGCCACCGGTGCGGTGAGTTCGGCGTCGTAGGTCGGCAGGATGCGCTCGCGCGCTTCCACCACGCTGACCTTGGCGCCGAGCTTGCGGTAGGCGATGCCCAGCTCCAGGCCGATGTAGCCGCCACCGACCACCACCAGGTGCTCGGGCAATGCCTTTGGCGCCAGGGCCTCGGTGGACGAGATGACCGGCCCGCCGATGGGTAGCATCGGCAGTTCGACGCTGCTCGAACCCGTCGCCAGCAGCAGGTGTTCGCACTGGATGCGTTGGCCATCGACCTCGACGCTCTTGCCGTCGAGGACCTTCGCCCAGCCGTGGATCACCTTCACGCCGTGTTTCTTCAACAGGGCGGCGACGCCGCTGGTGAGGCGGTCGACGATGCCGTCCTTCCACTCGACGCTGCGGGTGATGTCCAGGCGCGGCGACGCCACGCTGATGCCCAGCGGCGACGGTTCGGTGAAGCGGCTGGCCTGGTGGAACTGCTCGGCCACATGGATCAGCGCCTTGGAGGGGATGCAGCCGATGTTCAGGCAGGTGCCGCCCAGCGCCTGGCCTTCGACCAGCACGGTGGGGATGCCCAGTTGCCCGGCGCGGATGGCGGCCACGTAGCCGCCGGGGCCGCCGCCGATGATCAGCAGGGTGGTGTTGATAATCGGTTGCATGATCACTCCACGAACAGGCAGGCGGGTTGTTCCAGCAGGCCGCGCACGGCCTGGATGAACAGGGCGGCGTCCATGCCGTCGACCACGCGATGGTCGAACGAGCTGGACAGGTTCATCATCTTGCGCACGACGATCTGGCCGTCGATCACCACCGGCCGTTCGACCATGCGGTTGACGCCGACGATCGCCACTTCCGGGGTGTTGACCACCGGGGTGCTGACGATGCCACCCAGTGCGCCGAGGCTGGTCAGGGTGATGGTCGAACCGGACAGCTCTTCACGGGTGGCTTTGTTGTTGCGCGCGGCATGGGCGACGCGGGCGATCTCGCTGGCGTTGCTCCACAGGTTGCCGGCTTCGGCGTGGCGCAGCACCGGCACCATCAGGCCGTTGTCACCTTGCGTGGCGATGCCCACATGCACCGCGCCGTGGCGGGTGATGACCTGGGCTTCGTCATCGTAGGTGGCGTTGATCTGCGGGAAGTCACGCAGGGCGACGACCATCGCGCGGACCAGGAATGGCAGCAGGGTCAGCTTGCCGCGGCTGTCACCATGCTTGGCGTTGAGTTGCTGGCGCAGGGCCTCCAGGTTGGTGACGTCGATTTCCTCGACGTAGCTGAAGTGGGCGACACGACGCTTGGCATCCTGCATGCGCTGGGCGATCTTGCGGCGCAGGCCGATCACCGGCACCTGTTCGCTGTCGGTGCGCTTGCCATAACCGCCTGGCGCCTGGCCTGCGCTGGTTTGCGGCTTGCTGATGAAGGCGTCGAGGTCTTCGTGCAGGATGCGCCCGGCCGGGCCGCTGCCATGCACATAGCGCAGCTCGATGCCGGCATCCAGGGCGCGCTTGCGCACGGCGGGGGAGGCCAGCGGTTTGTCGTGGGCCTCGCGCGGCACGATGGGGGCGGCGGTGTGGTTGGCGGTTGCCTGTGGCTGCGTTTCGAGGCGCGCCTCGGGCTTGGTTTCGGCCTTCACTGGCGCGGGGGCCGGCTCGGCTGGCTTGGCTTGCGGCGTGTCGATATGGTTGCCGCTGCCTTCGACCTCGATGCGGATCAACTCGCTGCCGACCGCCATCACTTCACCTGGCTGGCCGCCCAGGGCCAGCACCTTGCCGCTGACCGGCGAAGGGATTTCCACGGTGGCCTTGTCGGTCATGACATCGGCCACCACCTGGTCCTCGGCGATCATATCGCCAACCTTGACGAACCATTCCACCAACTCGACCTGCGCGATGCCTTCGCCAATGTCCGGCATCTTGATGACGTGCGTGCCCATTCAGACCTCCATGACCCGTTTCAATGCCGCGCCTACCCGCGAAGGGCCGGGGAAGTAGGCCCATTCCTGTGCGTGGGGGTAGGGGGTGTCCCAACCGGTGACGCGCTCGATCGGCGCCTCGAGGTGATGGAAGCAGTGCTCCTGGACCAGCGACACCAGTTCAGCGCCGAAACCGCAGGTGCGGGTGGCCTCGTGCACGACCACGCAGCGGCCGGTCTTTTTCACCGATGCGACGATGGTCTCCAGGTCCAGTGGCCACAGGCTGCGCAGGTCGATGACTTCGGCGTCGACGCCAGACTCTTCGGCGGCCACCTGCGAGACATACACGGTGGTGCCGTAGGTCAGCACGGTGACGTCGTTGCCGGGGCGGGTGATCGCCGCCTTGTCCAGCGGCACGCTGTAGTAGCCATCGGGCACCGCGCTGTGCGGGTGCTTGGACCACGGCGTTACCGGGCGGTCGTGGTGGCCGTCGAACGGGCCGTTGTACAGGCGCTTGGGCTCGAGGAAGATCACCGGGTCGTCGCATTCGATCGAGGCGATCAGCAGGCCCTTGGCGTCGTAGGGGTTCGAGGGCATCACGGTGCGTAGGCCGCAGACCTGGGTGAACATCGCCTCAGGGCTCTGGCTGTGGGTCTGGCCGCCGTAGATGCCGCCGCCGCAGGGCATGCGCAGGGTGAGCGGGGAGATGAACTCGCCGGCCGAGCGATAGCGCAGGCGGGCCATCTCCGAGACGATCTGGTCGGAGGCGGGGTAGAAGTAGTCGGCGAACTGGATCTCGACCACCGGGCGCAGACCGTAGGCGCCCATGCCCACGGCGGTGCCGACGATACCGCTCTCGGAGATCGGCGCGTCGAACACGCGGGACTTGCCGTACTTGGTCTGCAAGCCTTCGGTGCAGCGGAACACGCCGCCGAAGTAGCCAACGTCCTGGCCATAGACCACCACGTTGTCATCGCGCTCGAGCATGACATCCATGGCCGAGCGCAGGGCCTGGATCATGGTCATGGTGGTGGTGGACATGGCGTTTTCCAGATGGATGCTGTTGTTGTGATCGTTCATCTCAGACCCCCAGTTCCTGGCGCTGACGGCGCAGGTGGTCGGGCATTTCCTTGTACACGTCCTCGAACATCGAGGCGGCGCTGGGGATATGGCCATTGCTCAGGGTGCCGAACTGCTCGGCGTCCTTCTGCGCCTTGATCACCTCGGCCTCGAGCTCCGCGCTGACGGCCTGGTGCTCTTCCTCGGACCAGTGGCCGGCCTTGATCAGGTGTTGCTTGAGGCGCGCGATTGGGTCGCCCAGCGGGAAGTGGCTCCAGTCGTCGGCTGGGCGGTACTTCGATGGGTCGTCCGAAGTCGAGTGCGGGCCGGCGCGGTAGGTGACCCATTCGATCAGCGTCGGGCCCAGGCCGCGGCGGGCGCGTTCGGCGGCCCAGCGCGAGGCGGCGTAGACCGCGATGAAGTCGTTGCCGTCCACCCGTAGCGAGGCGATACCGCAACCCACGCCACGGCCGGCGAAGGTGGTCGATTCGCCCCCGGCGATGGCCTGGAATGTGGAGATCGCCCACTGGTTGTTGACCACGTTGAGAATCACTGGGGCGCGGTAGACGTGGGCGAAGGTCAGGGCGGTGTGGAAATCGGACTCGGCGGTGGCGCCGTCGCCAATCCAGGCCGAGGCGATTTTCGTATCGCCCTTGATCGCCGAGGCCATGGCCCAGCCGACCGCCTGGACGAACTGGGTGGCCAGGTTGCCGCTGATGGTGAAGAAGCCCGCTTCGCGCACCGAGTACATGATCGGCAGCTGGCGGCCCTTGAGTGGGTCGCGGGTGTTGGACAGCAGCTGGCAGATCATGTCAACCAGCGACACCTCGCGGGCCATCAGGATGCTCTGCTGGCGGTAGGTGGGGAAGCACATGTCGGTGCGGTTCAGGGCCAGGGCCTGGCCGCTGCCGATGGCTTCCTCGCCCAGGCTCTGCATGTAGAAGGACATCTTCTTCTGGCGTTGGGCGACCACCATGCGGCTGTCGAAGATGCGCGTCTTGAGCATGGCGCGCATGCCTTGGCGCAGCACCTGCGGGTCGATGCCCTCGGCCCAGGGGCCGACGGCGTTGCCATGTTCGTCGAGCACGCGAACGAGGCTGCCGGACAGGTCGGCGGTATCGGCGGGTTCGACATCGATCGGGGGTTTACGGACTTGACCTGCGTCGTTCAGGCGCAGGTAGGAGAAATCGGTCTGGCAGCCTGGCCGGCCTGTAGGCTCGGGCACATGCAGACGCAGGGGGGCGTACTCGTTCATGCTTTTTACGCTCGCTCGAATGTTGTTTTTGTGAGCTTTGAAGCGGCCGCCGCTGAGTACCGGCTTGTGACTGGCAAGTCAGCGTCTTTTACATCATAGGGGGACGGCAGGAGAATTTTTCTCTCAAGTTCGTTGCGTTTGCTCGGTGGCGCAGATAAACATTCCGTACAAACACAAAAACCAGGTGAATTTGTCTCATGCGCAAACTGGATCGCACCGATATCGGCATCCTCAACAGCCTTCAGGAAAACGCGCGGATCACCAACGCGGAGCTGGCGCGTTCGGTCAATCTTTCGCCCACGCCCTGTTTCAACCGGGTCAAGGCCATGGAGGAGCTGGGGGTGATTCGCCAGCAGGTGACGTTGCTGGCGCCCGAGGTGCTGGGGTTGGATGTGAATGTGTTCATCCATGTCAGCCTGGAGAAGCAGGTGGAGCAGTCGCTGCACCGCTTCGAGGAGGAAATCGCCGAGCGCCCGGAGGTGATGGAGTGTTACCTGATGACCGGTGACCCGGACTACCTGCTGCGGGTGTTGCTGCCGAGCATCCAGGCGCTGGAGCGGTTTCTCGATTACCTGACGCGGTTGCCGGGGGTGGCGAACATTCGCTCCAGCTTTGCCCTGAAGCAGGTGCGCTACAAGACCGCATTGCCGTTGCCGGCCAATGGCATGACATTGCGTGAGCAATAACCTGGGCTGGCCCTTTCGCGGGTTTACCCGCAACTGGCGCACCACGGAATTGGGGTGCTTGATATTTTAAACACCCCAGGCCTATGTTGTGCGCGTTGCCATTCCCGGCATGCGAAAACAACAAGAAGGACAGCGTCATGACGACCGAAGGCCCGCGCAACCAGGCAGAGCACCTGAAGGGCATCGACGAAATCGAGTGTGTAACCCCGGACCTCAACGGCGTTCCGCGCGGCAAGGTGATGACCGCCGAAGGCTTTCTTGAGGGCCGCCGCCTGCAGATGGCGCGCGGCGTGCTGCTGCAGTGCATCATGGGCGGTTATCCGCCGGCCAGGTTCTACGGCAGTGACGACGGTGACCTGGCGCTGGTGGCGGATCCCGGCCAGATTCATCGCCTGCCTTGGAGCGACGAGCCTCGCGCCCTGGCCATCTGCGACGCGGTGGAGCTCGATGGCAGGCCGTCGGGGCTGTCCAGCCGTGGCCAGCTCAAGGCGGTAATCGCCCGTTATGCCAAGCGTGGGTTGGCGCCTGTGGTCGCCACCGAACTGGAGTTCTTCGTCTTCGCGCCGAACAACGACCCGAGCCAACCCTTCCAGCCGCCCCTGGGCAAGGACGGCCGCCGCGAAATGGGCCATTCGGCTTTCAGCGTCAGCTCAAACAACGGCCTGCGCCCCTTCTTCAAAGAGGTCTACCGCTGCATGGCGGCCTTGGGCCTGCCGCGCGACACGTTCATGCACGAAATGGGGGTCAGCCAGTTCGAGATCAACCTGCTGCACGGTGACCCGCTGCTGCTGGCCGACCAGACCTTCCTGTTCAAGCACCTGCTCAAGGAAGTGGCGCTGCGCCATGGCCTGACTGTGGTGTGCATGGCCAAGCCGCTGGCGCATACCCCCGGCAGCTCGATGCACATCCACCAGAGCCTGGTGGACATCGCCACCGGCCGCAACGTGTTCAGCGACGAGCAGGGCAGGGCGACCGACATCTTCCATCACTTCATCGGCGGCCTGCAGGCGTGCCTGGCCGACTTCACCGCACTGTTCGCGCCCAACGTCAATTCGTACCAGCGCCTGTGCCACCCCTATGCCTCGCCGAACAATGCCTGCTGGTCCGAGGACAACCGTGCGGCGGGGCTGCGCATCCCGGCCAGTTCGCCGGCGGCGCGGCGGGTCGAGAACCGTTTGCCGGGCGCCGACGCCAACCCTTACCTGGCCATCGCCGCCAGCCTGGCCGCAGGCCTGCATGGCATCGAGCGGCAGATCACTCCGGCTCCGGCTATCCAGGGCGAGTTCGAGGTGCCGGAGCACCTGAGCCTGCCGTGCACCTTGCATGCGGCGCTGGAACGTCTGAAGCGCAGCGACCTGGCGCGGGAACTGTTCGGACGCGAGTTCATCGAAGGCTACATCGCCACCAAGACCCTGGAGCTGAGCGATTTCTTCGACGAGATCACGCCCTGGGAGCGGCGTGTGCTGGCGGCACAGGCCTGAGCGCGACACGACCCCCTCTGGATGCGCCCTCGGCGGCCACTTTCGCCGCCGGGGGCCTGCGCCGCAACGGATTTGCCCTTATGCTTGCCTGCAACCCAACGCCACCTGATCAAGGAGCTTGACGGGACGTATGCGAAACATCTGGAAGCCGTTTCAGTCGCTGTACTTCGCCGCCCTGATGATGCTGATCGGTTCGGGCCTGCTCAGCACCTACCTGGCGCTGCGCCTGGCCGCGGATCATGTCGACAGCCTGTGGGTGGGTGCGCTGATGGCGGCCAACTACTTCGGCCTGGCCGTGGGCGGCAAAGTGGGGCACCGGCTGATCGGCCGGGTCGGGCATATCCGTGCCTATGCCACCTGTGCCGGCATCGTCGGCGCGGCGGTGCTCGGGCATGGTCTGACCAACTGGCTGCCGGCCTGGGTCGGGCTGCGCATGATCGTCGGCCTGGGCATGATGTGCCAGTACATGGTCATCGAGAGCTGGCTCAACGAGCAGGCCGACGCCAAGCATCGCGGCGCGGTGTTCAGCGGCTACATGATCGCCTCGTATCTGGGGCTGGTGCTGGGGCAACTGATCCTCGTGGTGCACCCGCAGCTGGGGCCGGAACTGCTGATGCTGGTCGCCATGTGCTTTGCCCTGTGCCTGGTGCCGGTGGCCATGACCCGGCGCATCCACCCGGCACCTTTACGCCCTGCACCGATGGAACCGAAGTTCTTCATCAAGCGGGTGCCGCAATCGCTGTCCACGGTACTTGGCTCGGGCCTGATCGTGGGGTCTTTCTACGGTCTGGCACCGTTGTATGCAGCCACCCAGGGGCTGACCACCGAGCAGGTCGGCTTGTTCATGGGGAGCTGCATCTTTGCCGGATTGGTCGTGCAGTGGCCGCTGGGCTGGCTGTCCGACCGTTATGACCGCGCGGTGCTGATCCGTGGCGCGGCCATTGGCCTGGCGCTGGCCTCGGCGCCCTTGGCGATCCTGCCAGGCGTGCCGCTGGAGCTGTTGTTCGCCATCGGTTTCGTCATTTCGCTGCTGCAATTCTGCCTGTATCCGCTGGCAGTGGCCTTCTCAAACGATCATGTGGAGAGCGAGCGAAGGGTGTCGCTCACGGCCATGCTGCTGGTCACCTATGGCGTGGGGGCCTGTATCGGGCCTCTGGCGGCCGGTGTATTGATGAAGCTGCTGGGGCCGCAGATGCTGTATGCCTTCTTCCTGTTCTTCGCCCTGGTGCTGGTCTGGCGCATCCGGCCCAAGGCGGTTACCGGGCTGCATCAGGTGCAGGATGCACCATTGGGCCACGTGGCCATGCCGGCGGCGGGTTCGCCGTTGTCGGCGGCGCTCGATCCACGGGTCGATGAGCAGACGGTGCAGGACGTGATGCAGGCGCCGGTGGCTGCAGAGGATACCGAAGAGGATGAGAAGGGGGCGACGAAGCCTGAGGTGAATCTGTAGGGGCGGCTTTAGCCGCGATCACCCGCGAAGCGGGTGCCAGATATCGCGTTGTCTGTATCGCGGCTAAAACCGCTCCTACAGAAATCTCCCACGCAAATGAAAACGCCACCCGGTGGGTGGCGTTTTTTTATTCAGCGGCCGATCAATAGTCGTCTTTGTCGAAACGACGCGCTTCACGCTGAAGCTGGTACACGAAACTCTCGATCTTGCGCTGTGCCTGGCCATTGAGGTTGTGGAAGCGCACACCGGCGAAGGTGGTATTGATGCGCTCCTCGAAATGCAGGTGGCGCAACTCGACCATGGTGTCGGTCAGGCCCAGCGGGTTGCCGGCCTTGAAGCGCTCATAGACCTGGCCCAGTTGCAGGCGGTCCTCGACGTTGCCCTCGAAACGCAGCTTGCAACCGGTGGCGGAGATGTCCAGCAGCTTGCCGCGCAAGGCACCATTGCCCTTGAGGTGGGTGCCGTCGAGGATGATGTCGACCAGTTGCGACAGCTTCAGGGCGGCGCGGAAGGCGCTGCGGCGCTGATGGTAGGTAACCTCTTCGGGCAGCGGGCCGCGGTAGCAGCGGTGACCGTCGATCTCGCTGATGGTCAGTGGTGTGTTGCATTCCCAGGCGATGCGCACACCGTCATGGAAGCCTTCGACGCGGAACGGTTCGCCGTTCTCGATGTATTTTTCGCCGTCGCGCGGGATCATCTCGTCCAGCGCCAGGGCGTTGCTGTCCCGGTCGACATGCACCACGTAGCTCTGGAACCGCTGGCTGCGCTCGTGGAAGCTGATGATCAGCGGGTCGTGGCTCTCCAGTAGCTGGCGCAGGTTGGCCGCAATCTCCAGAGGCGTGGTGAGCACCTTTGGTGGCTGGGGAGCATCGGATTCATTGAACACGGGTTATCAATCTCCAGGCAAAAACGACACACGCAAGTAACGGCATTTTGCCAGTATGTTCCGTGCCTTGATAGAACTAATCACACCTGGCCAAGCGCCTGGGGCCTGTCCATCGGCGAAGTGGCGCCACGGCTGTCGTAGAGCGACGGAGAATCGCCGCCCATGAGGATTCTGATCTGGTTGGCCGTGGCGTACTGCTGTACCTGGATGATCCGGCCATTGGTCTCGTTGATCTTCTGGCAGGCATCCATCAACTGGGTGAGCGCATCGAGCTGTTGCAGGATGATCTCGCCATTGGGCGACTGCGCGGCCACTGCCTGCACACCGGCGCGGTCGGCAGTGAGGCCGAGGCTGGCGAGCAGCTGGTTGCGCCGCAGGCCCTGCTGCTCAAGCAACACGATCAAGGACTGCTTGCGGGCCAGGATCTGTTCCAGCATCCCCATTTCCCGGCCATGCAGGGCCACCGCTTCCTTTTGTAGAAGGTCGAGCAGTTCCTGCGTGGGGGCGATGTCGTCTTCGATCAATTGCAGCAGAGTGATGTCGTGCATGGCTAACTCTTGGCTTGTTGCGTCCTTGAAGTCAGCGCGCCTGGAGGTCAGCGCTGGGCTTCGAATTCGAGCAGTTTGCTGGCGACCCGGCCGGCATCGACCTTGTAGCTGCCGTCGGCGATAGCCTGCTTCAACTCGGCCACGCGGGCGCTGTTGACTGCCGGCTGATCGCGCAGCTTGTCGCTGATCTTCTGCAACTGCTGTGCCTCTTGGCTGAGGTGTACCGCTTCTCCGCTGGCGTTGGCCTGCTTGGGCGCGGCGTTTGCAGCGCCGGCTTTGTCAGCCTGGCCGGCCGCGGCATTGCCGCGCACGCCGCCGGTGACGGACGGAGAATTATTCAAACGACTGAAGTCGATGACCATGATCAGAACCTCTGGGTATTTGGACGCATGCCTGGTTTTCGGCCAACCCGAAAGAAACTTTAGGCAGGAATGCATCACCGCCGGTCAGTTGGCTTGCGTAACCCGATTTCCGACACAGTTTAGGGGTAGTGCCTACGCACCGCCAGCTTTCTGTCGTCATCCTGTCGCCCTTTTCCCCTACATGGCCACCTCGACCTGGCCGGGGCCGGTAACCCGCGCCTTGACCACACGCTTGGAGTTCAGGTTGCGCACCCTGATCTGCGCTTGCATGCCGCCCTTGTCCAGGGCTTCGCCGGGCATGCGCACGCTGAGGCCGCCGCTGCGGGCGACGATCACCACCTGGTCGCCCTTGCTGATCACGTCGGCCTGCTCCATGTGTTGCTGGGTGAGCACCTGGTCGAGCACGGTGGGGCGCACCAGCTTCATGCCCACGGCCTGTTCCAGTTGGGTGAGGTAGCCTTGCGTCAGGGTGCCCACGTCGCGCTCGCGCAGGGCGACATCGCCCTGGTCGATCACGCTTTCACGCTTGAGCGGGCGGGTCATCACCACGACCTCGCGCAGCAGGCGTACTTGGGCCGGTACGAATACCGTCCAGGGCGCGGTGCCGTCGCAACGCACCTTGACCGTGACTCGCCCCAACGGCGTCGGGCTTTCCAGCGAAGCATCCAGCTGTTGGCTGCATAACGGCATGCGCAGGCGCGGGTCGAGGGTGTTGACCTGAATCTCGTAGCGGCCCTGGGTTTGGGTGGTCGCCAGATAATCCTCTACGGTGAATTCAAGAAACCCCTGGGTGACACCGATAAGCTGTTCAGGCAAGGTAAACGCATCCGCCAGCGTGCGAACGCCGGGTGCCACCAGGCACATCGCGGCGAGCGAGCCGGTCAGCAGGTGCGTCAGTCGTCGGAAAAATGTCGTTTTCGTGTACATGACGCTCAAAAAAGCAAAGCCCGTGCCGACTTGGTAAACAGGCAATCGTTGAAGGAGACTGGCATGGCTGGAGTGATGGATTCGGTCAACCAGCGCACGCAACTGGTGGGGCAGAATCGCCTTGAGCTGCTGTTGTTCCGCCTCAATGGCGACCAGCTCTACGGCATCAATGTGTTCAAGGTCCGGGAGGTGCTGCAGTGCCCGGAATTGACGCTGCTGCCCAGGTCCCACCCGGTGGTGCGTGGCGTGGCCAACATTCGCGGGGCGACCATCCCGATCCTGGACCTGTCGATGGCGACAGGGTTGCCGGGGCTGCAGGAAGAGACGCGCAACAGTTTCGTGATCATCACCGAGTACAACACCAAGACCCAGGGTTTCCTGGTGCACTCGGTCGAGCGCATCGTCAACATGAACTGGGAAGAGATCCATCCGCCACCCAAGGGCACCGGGCGCGATCACTACCTCACCGCGGTGACCCGGGTCGACAATCGTATGGTCGAGATCATCGATGTCGAGAAAGTGCTGGCGGAAGTGGCGCCGTCGTCCGAGTCGGTGTCGGCAGGGGTGGTGGATGCCGAGGTGCAGGACAAGGCGGTGATGTTGCGGGTACTGACCGTCGACGACTCGTCGGTGGCGCGCAAGCAGGTCAGTCGTTGCCTGCAGACCGTCGGGGTCGAGGTGGTGGCGCTCAACGACGGTCGCCAGGCCCTGGACTACCTGCGCAAGCTGGTGGACGAAGGCAAGCGTCCGGAAGACGAGTTCCTCATGATGATCTCGGATATTGAAATGCCGGAAATGGACGGCTATACCCTGACCGCTGAGATTCGTAGCGATCCGCGCATGCAAAAGCTGCACATCTGCTTGCATACTTCGTTGTCCGGGGTGTTCAACCAGGCGATGGTCAAGAAAGTCGGTGCCGATGACTTCCTGGCCAAGTTCAAGCCGGACGATCTCGCCCAGCGCGTGGTCGACCGGATCAAGGCGACCCATTGAAACGGCCGGGGCTTGTCCCCGGCGCTAGCGATTTAGAAAGAGGCGGCAGCATTGTCTACGGGTAATTTGGATTTCGAACAGTTCCGGGTATTCCTGGAGAAAGCCTGTGGCATCCTGCTGGGCGAGAATAAGCAGTACCTGGTCTCCAGCCGTCTCAACAAGCTGATGGAGCAGCAGGGCATCAAGTCCCTTGGTGAACTGGTGCAGCGCATCCAGGCACAACCACGGGGCGGCCTGCGTGAACAGGTGGTCGATGCCATGACCACCAACGAGACGTTGTGGTTCCGCGACACCTATCCGTTCGAGGTGCTCAAGAACAAGGTGATCCCTGAGTTCATCAAGAATAACCCGGGCCAGCGCCTGCGCATCTGGTCGGCAGCCTGTTCGTCGGGGCAGGAGCCTTACTCGATTTCGATGTCGATCGACGAGTTCGAGCGCACCAATCTTGGCCAATTGAAGATGGGCGCGCAGATCGTCGCCACCGACCTGTCCGGTGCCATGCTCAACAACTGCAAGACCGGCGAGTACGACAGCCTGGCCATTGCCCGTGGCTTGTCCCAGGAGCGCCTGCAGCGCTACTTCGACACCAAGGGCCCTGGGCGCTGGGCGATCAAGCCGCCGATCCGCAGCCGTGTCGAGTTCCGCTCGTACAACCTGCTTGACAGCTACGCGCCGCTGGGCAAGTTCGACATCGTGTTCTGCCGCAACGTGCTGATCTACTTCTCGGCCCAGGTCAAGAAGGACATCCTGATGCGTATCCACAGCACGCTGAAACCGGGGGGGTACCTGTTCCTGGGTGCCTCCGAGGCGCTCAACGGGTTGCCGGACCATTACCAGATGGTCCAGTGCAGCCCGGGCATCATCTACCAGGCCAAGTAAGGCTGGATGAGGCAAAAAAAGGCCGGTATCGCGAGATACCGGCCTTTTTGTTAGCGAATCGGGTGGTTCGCCTGTAGGAGCGGCTTTAGCCGCGATCACCCGCAAGGCGGGTGCCAGACACCGCGCTGCCTGCATCGCGGCTGAAGCCGCTCCTACAGAGGTTTCGTTGCATCAATGGGTTTAGAAGTCGTAGCGCACCTTGGCCGAGAACACGTCGGCATCGAAGCCTGACTTGCCGACATAGTCGTAGTTCAGGCCGACGGTGACCGCGCCCAGCTTGTAGTCGGCGCCCACGCCGGCCTCGTAGCTGTTGCGCGCGGTGCTGGCGCCGTTGGTCACGAACGGTGTGCCGCCCACCAGGAAGGTCGAGGTGTTCCGCACCTTGTCGGCGGCGAAATCGTGATAGGTCATCAGCTTGAACTGCGGTTCCAGGGTGCCGGCACCCAGGGCATAGCTACCTGCCAGGCGCACGCCGGCGCCCAGTTCGATGGCTTCGTAGCGCTGGTCTTCGATCTTCAGCGCGGCGGACGAGCCTTTCTCCTTGTAGCCATCGATGTCGACGCGGTTGTAGCGCGCGGCCAGGCGCGGCTCGACCAGCCATTGCGAGCTGGCCTGCCAGATGTAGCCGGCGGTCAGGTTCAGGCCCAGTTGCTTGCTGTCGTAGTCGGACTTGGCGCGGGTACCGGCGATGTCGCGCTTGCCTTCGTTGTCGTTGAAGCCGTAGGTGAGGTTGCCATCGACGAAGTAGTTGCCCAGCTCATAGCCGCCGTACAGGGTGAAGGCGTGGCCCTCGACCTCGGTCTTGCTGCCGCTGCGGCCGTTGACGTCGGTGTCGATGAAGCTGTACGCCACGCCCAGGGTCAGTTGGTCGTCGAGCTTGCCGTCGGCGCCGACGGCGATGCCGCGGCTGTAGGCGTTGTAGCCGGCGATGCCGTCCCGGCGTTGCTGGGTGGCGTCGCTGTACAGGGTTTGTACCCACACGCCGGTGTCCTTGAGGGTGTCGCCGGAGGCGACGCCGCGCAGGCCGCTGGTGCGGTTGAGGGTGATGTTGGTGATCAGGCGCTGGCTGGCACTGGCGGCCTGGCGGGCGCCGTCGCTGACATCGGGTGCCAGTTGCTCGGCCAGTCGGGTCAGCTGCGCTTCATCGGCCTGCGAGGCGATTCGCAGCAGTGGATCGTCCTTGCCCAGGAACGCCAGCAGGCCGGAACCGGCCAGCCCGTTCAGGGCATGTTGGGCGTTGCTGTCGCCGCCTTGCTCCTGGACCATCTGGTCGATGGCCTGTTCCGACTTGGTGTTGACCTCGACATAGACCTTGTTGTCTTCCAGGGTGCTGGTGCGCACGTTCAGCAGCGCCGATGTGCTGATCACCTTGGGTTTTCCGTTGGGGTCGACGGCCTGGCCGCTGGCGTCGAGCACCTGCACCTGGCCCGCTTCGAGCAGCAGGTAGCGCCCGCCCGCAGGCAGGTAGTCCTCGTCATCGGGTGTCAGCGCGATCCGCGCATCCTGGCCGAACTCGGCAATGCCGCTGACCTTGAGTACGGGCGTGGCCGGGTTGGTCTCGTCACCAAGCTCCATGCCCAGCGAAGAGTGGTCGGCAACTCGCAGGTTGCCGACCAGGTTGGTGTGCAGGCTGCTCAGGCTGAAGGTGATTGGTGGCTCGTCGGCGCTGCCGATCTCGAGCCAGCCGCCATTGCGCAAGCGGATGTTGCCTTGGTCGGGATAGTTCGCGCCAAACCTGGCATTACCTTCGACTTCGATGTTGGCCAGGCCATTGAGGTCGCCCAGGATGTCGCTGCCCTCGCGCATGATCAGCTCCACCGGGCGGTTGCTGGTGGTGGCGTCGACAGCCACCTTGGACCAGATCTTGCCGCTGTTGAAGATGTTCAGGTCGCCGTTGGCCTTGTACTGCGGCTGCAGGCCCGGGCCGTCGTAGGCGACGTTGCCGACCTTGATTGCGATGTTGCCGGCGGTGATCTGCCCGGTGTTGACCACATGGCTGCCAATGCTGCCGACCAAGGTGGTGCCGTCGAGATTGATGCCGATCGAATCCTGCGCCCCGATGTAGAGCAGGCCGTTGTTGGTTACCCCGGCCAGGACGCTGCCGGTGGTGGCGTCGATGGCGATTGCGCTGGGGCCGACGACGTGGATTTCACCATGGTTGATGACTCGGCCTTCGAGGCTTGCACCGGCCAGGTTGATGCCGCGCGATTGCGTGCCGTTGCTGGCGATGCGTGCACCGTTGGCATTGATCAGATCGCCGTTGATGACCGTGCGGCCGCCATTGCGAGAGGCCAGGTCGATGCCGAACTTTGGTGCGTCTGCAAGCGCATACGACAATTCGCTTCCCGCCTGAAGCAGCCCTTCGTTGACCAGATCGCCGTCGAGCGTGGTCGCGCTGATCTTCAGGGCGGAGCCTCCCGCGCTAGTGGTCTTCACGACGCCGCGGTTATAGAAATAGCCAGCCAGTTCGCTGTCGGCAATGCGGATGCCGTCGACCCTGGTCGTCAAACTGTAGGTGTTGCCCTTGGTGGCGTTGATCGCGCTGTCGAAAACCAGGTCGCCCATCACCTTGGCATTGGCCAGGTCGATGGCGGTGCGGCTGATGTCGCTGAAGCTCCCGGTGAACTTGAGGTCGTCGCCGTAAGTCTGGTGCTGGCTGTTGTAGCCGGCGTCCGTCAGGGTGATGGTCTGTGGCGCGGGTACAGCCAGGGCTGGCAGTGGGCTGGCACTGATGGTCAGGGCCAGCAGGGTCTTGCGGAAGGTGGGCGCGGGCACGTTTCGTTCCTTGGAAATCGTCTTGAAGAGCGGCGCGCATCCAGGCGTGGCGTGAGACCTTGTGTTGCTCACGGGGAGGTGCTTTCAGCACGCCTCTGCGCGGGGAGCGCATGCTATCCCAGGTAGTGGCACATTGACACTTTTGTTTGACGTCAAATTTTTGGTTTGCCGCTTTTGCCGCCTGCTATTTGCCGCTTGCACGCCGCGAGGCGGAAGCACTTTGCCGCTTTTCTGGCAGCCTGGGAGGGTGGCGGTGGGCGAGAAGCCAGCATTCATGAGGGGTTTGCTGGTTGGCACAACCCTTGCTAAAGCTTTGCCAACGCAACTCTGGTCAACCTTCGAAGGTTTCCCCGACATGAGCATCAGCTTCGACAACGCGCTCGGCATCCACGAAAAGGCATTGGGCTTCCGCGCCCAGCGTGCCGAGGTGCTGGCCAACAACATCGCCAACGCCGACACGCCCAACTACAAGGCGCGTGACATGGACTTCTCGTCGGTGCTCGCCGCCGAGGCGGACAAGCAGCAGAAGGGGCGCATCGCCCTCGACCGTACCAACAGCCGTCACATCGAGGCCGAAGGTCTGGCGATGGCTGACGACACGCTGCAGTACCGTACGCCGATGCAGCCGTCGATCGACCAGAACACCGTGGACGCCCAGATGGAGCAGTCGAACTACGCCGAGAACGCCGTCGGCTTCCAGGCCAGCTTCACCCTGCTCAACAGTAAATTCAAAGGGCTGGTCGCAGCCCTGCGCGGAGAGTGACCATGTCCCTTGCCAGTGTCTTCAATATCGCCGGTAGCGGCATGAGCGCGCAGAACACGCGCCTGAACACCGTTGCCTCGAACATCGCCAACGCCGAGACCGTCTCGTCGAGCATCGACCAGACCTACCGTGCCCGGCACCCGGTATTCGCCACCACCTTCCAGCAGGCCCAGGGCGGCGTCGGCCAGTCGCTGTTCGAGGACCAGGGTGAGGCGGGGCAGGGCGTGCAGGTCAAGGGCATCATCGAGGACCAGAGCAACCTCGAGGCGCGCTACGAGCCGAACCACCCGGCGGCGAACAAGGATGGTTACGTCTACTACCCCAATGTCAACGTGGTCGAGGAGATGGCCGACATGATCTCCGCAAGCCGTGCGTTCCAGACCAACGCCGAGCTGATGAACACCGCCAAGACCATGATGCAGAAAGTGCTGACCCTGGGTCAGTGATAAGGATACCGGACCATGGCAGTCGATAGCGCAACTGGCGTGAACCTCAATGATGTCCTGAAGAACTCGGGCGTCAGCGACGGCACGACCAAGAAGCCCACCACCGAGAAGACCGACAAGAACGCCCTGGGCAAGGATGCGTTCCTGCAGTTGTTGGTCACCCAGATGAAGCACCAGAACCCGCTGGATCCGCAGGATAACGGCGAGTTCGTGGCCCAGCTGGCGCAGTTCAGCAGCCTGGAGGGGATCCAGACCCTCAACAGCTCGGTCAACTCGATCATCACCGGCATGGGCTCGTCCCAGGCGCTGCAGGCCTCGTCCCTGGTCGGGCGTTCGGTGATCGTGCAGAACGAGAAGGCCATGGTCGACACCACCAAGAGCTTCACCGGCCAGGTGGTCGTGCCGCAGAACATCACCGAGGGCAAGGTCACCATCAAGGACAAGGATGGCAACGTGGTCAAGACCATCCAGTTGGGCGAGCAGAAGAAGGGCAACGCCGACTTCATCTGGGACGGCACCAACGACAAGGGCGAGAAGCTCAGCCCGGGCAACTACACCTTCACCGCCACCACCATGGTCGATGGCAAGGCGGCGACCATGTACACGCTGCTGCCGGCCACGGTGAACAGCGTCAGCTTCCAGAACGGCGGCGAGATGATGCTCAACCTTGCCGGTATCGGCAAGCTGGGTATCTCCAAAGTACAAACCATCGGAATCTAAGGCCGCTAGAACGGCAGAAGGAGCGAACACATGTCTTTCAATATCGGCCTTAGCGGTCTTTACGCAGCCAACAAGCAACTGGACGTCACCGGCAACAACATCGCCAACGTCAACACCAACGGCTTCAAGTCGTCGCGTGCCGAGTTCGCCGACGTCTACGCCGGCGCCAACCGCCTGGGCGTGGGCAAGAACCAGGTCGGCAACGGCGTGCGCCTGGCCAACGTGTCGCAGCAGTTCGGCCAGGGTGACGTGAACAACACCGGCAACGTGCTGGACATGGGTATCCAGGGCCAGGGCTTCTTCGTCCTGTCCGACAACGGCTCGCTCAGCTACACCCGTGCCGGTGCGTTCCAGACCAACAAGGACAACTTTGTCGTCACCTCCGACGGCATGCGCCTGCAGGGCTATGCCGCCGATGCCAACGGCAAGATCCAGAAGGGCGTGCTGACCGACCTGAAGATCGACACCTCGGCGCTGGCCCCCAAGGCCACCACCCTCGTCGACCAGGGCATCAACCTGAACTCGTCGGCCCTCGATATTCCGCTGCAGGTTCTGGACAACAGCACGCCGCCAGTAATGGTGCCGAACAAGCCGTTCGACCCGACTGACCAGAGCACCTATACCAAGTCGTTCCCGACCAAGGTGTACGACAGCCAGGGTAACGAGCATGTCATGGAGCAGTTCTACCGCAAGACCGGTACCAACCAGTGGACCGTGTACTCGCTGGTCGATGGCCGCAACCCGTTCACCCCAGGTGCCGCTGCGCCTGCCGGCACCACGCCGCTGACCGGTACCATCACCTTCAACCCTGATGGCAGCGTGCAGTCGATGGCGACGGCCACCACTGGCGTGCCAACCACGCCGGTCGGCCAGTTCGAGTGGAGTGTCACCAACAACATCTTCACCATGAAAGGCTGGGTGCCTGCCGCCAAGGATTCCGCCGGCAACTGGGCGTCGAATGGCGCAGTCGGCAACGCCGATGGCATGCGTCTGTCGATGAACAGCACCACCTCCTACAACACCGAGACCGCGCGTATGTCGCAGTCCCAGGACGGCTACGCCACCGGTATCCTGTCGAACCTGTCGATCGACTCCACCGGCGTGATGTTCGCCAGCTTCAGCAACCAGCAGTCCCGCGCCATCGGCCAGGTCGCCATCGCCAGCTTCGCCAACCCGCAGGGCCTGCAGCAGATCGGTGGCACTCGTTGGAAAGAGTCGTTCGCCTCGGGCATCCCAGGCATCGATGCACCAAAGACCGGCACCCTGGGTAGCGTCGAGTCCAACTCGCTGGAAGCCTCCAACGTCAACCTGACCCAGGAACTGGTCGAGCTGATCAAGGCGCAGAGCAACTACCAGGCCAACGCCAAGACCATCTCCACCGAAAGCACCATCATGCAGACCATCATCCAGATGACCTGATGGTCGCTGGCCGATCGCCGCACTACGCGTAACCACACGAACCCCTTTCTCGCGAAGGGGTTCGTCGTCTTCGAGGGTTGGCTCATGAAAACACTGATCGTTGCCGTTGCCGCGGCGTTCTGCCTGCTCCAGGCCCAGGCCGCCATGGCGCCCTGGTGGCGTTGGGAAAGCCAGGCCGATGGGCGCCTGGTCTGCTCGCAATGGTCGCCGGGCGATGGTTGGAAACGCTTTGCCGGGCCCTTCAACAATGCCGCCTGCCGGGAGCTTTGACGCAAGGCAAAAAATGATGGCTTGAAGCCATCGATTGCGGCATTTCCTTCGGGTATGATCCGCGATATCCCCACTCGTTTGCGTGCCTCGCAACGCTTCTCTTCCAAGGATCGGAATACTTGAAAAGCAGTAAGGATGCTGGCGCACGCGTGCTGCCGGAGCGGCTGTCCGTGGCCCTGAAAAAGGGTTTGATCGGTGCGGCCCTGTTCTCGGGTGTGATCAACCTGCTGGCGTTGGTCGGCCCCCTGTTCATGCTCGAAGTCTACGACCGGGTCATCCCCAGCCGCAGCCTGCCCACACTGGTGGCGCTGGGGTTGCTGGTGCTGGGTATATACCTGGTGTTCGCGCTGGTTGACATCATCCGTGCCCGGGTCATGTCGCGGGTCGCGGCGGCGCTCGACAGTGCATTGTCCATGCGCGTGTTCCGTGCCATCGCCGGGGCGCCGCTGAAGATCGTCATGCGCCATGACCCGCTCAAACCCGCCCATGAGTTGGAGCAGATCCGCGCTTTCATCGCAGGCCCAGGCCTCATGGCATTCTTCGACTTGCCCTGGATGCCGGTGTACCTGGCGGTCAGCTTCTATATCCATCCCTCCCTGGGGTTGCTGGCGTTGGGCATGATCGTGCTGATGGTGCTGCTGACCTGGCTTACCGATCGCGGTACCCGCCAGGACATGCGTGATGCTGCCGAGCTTGCGAGCCAGCGCAATCGTTTGGGCCAGCAGGCTCACGGCGGCGCTGAAGTGCTCGCCGCGATGGGCATGACCGGGCGCGCCGCCGAGCGCTGGCAGGGCTTGCAGGCGCACTACGCCACCTTGCAGCGGCGCAGCGCTGATGTGAGTGGTTTCTACGGTGGTATCACCAAGGCCTTGCGCCAGTTGGTGCAGTCGGCGTCGCTGGGCGTGGGGGCCTGGTTGGTGATCCAGGGCAACCTCAGTGGTGGTGCCATCGTGGCCGCCTCGATCATCGTCGCCCGCACGCTCGCGCCGGCCGAGCAGATCATCGGTACCTGGCGCAGCCTGGTGTCGGCGCGGCTGGCCTGGCAACAGCTGCAGGAGGTGTTGGCGATCTTCCCCGAGCCCACTGCAAAGACCGCGCTGCCGATGGCAAGGCATCAGTTGCAGGTGGATGGCTTGTGCGTCGCGCCGCCAGGTGGGCAACGCCTGGTATTGAACAATGTCAACTTCACGCTGGCTGCGGGCAGTGCAATGGCGGTGGTCGGGCCAAGCGCCTCGGGCAAGTCGTCATTGGCGCGCGCCCTGGTCGGTGCATGGCCGGCGGCGCGTGGCCAGGTCTGCCTGGACGGTGCGGCGCTGACCTTGTGGCCGGATGCGACGCGAGCGGCGCAGACCGGTTACCTGCCGCAGAGCGTCGACCTGTTCGAGGCGACCGTGGCGCAGAACATCGCGCGCCTCGACCCTGATGCCGACGCTGCGGCCATTGTCTCGGCGGCGCGCCAGGCGGGTGTGCACGAGCTGATCCTGCAACTGCCGCAAGGCTACGACACGCCGATCGGTGCCGGTGGCACAAACCTGTCTGCCGGGCAGCGTCAGCGTGTCGGCCTGGCCCGCGCGTTGTACGGCGACCCCTTCCTGGTGGTGCTCGACGAACCCAACGCCAACCTCGACGCCGAGGGCGAACGGGCGTTGGCCCGGGCGATCCAGGGTGTCAAGGCGCGGGGCGGCGTGGTCATCGCCATCGCCCATCGCTCGGGGTTGTTGTCGGTGATGGACCAAGTGCTGGTGCTGGAGCAGGGCGCCCAGGCTGCGTTTGGCCCGCGTGATGCGGTGCTGGCGCGGCCGGTGGCCGTGAAGGGAGGGGCGCAGGCATGAAGACGGTCGATAACGAAAAGCAGCTATTGGGGTCGTTGCGCAATCACCTCTGGGTGGGGGCCGCAGTGGTGGTGGTGCTGCTGGGTGGCTCTCTGGCTTGGTCGGCGGTCACCGAGCTGGCCGGTGCGGTCATCGCGCCGGGCACGGTCGCCGTGCAGGACAGCGTGAAGAAAGTGCAGCATCCCAATGGTGGCGTGGTTGCGCAGTTGCTGGTTAGCGAAGGTCAGGCGGTGCAGGCGGGCGAGGTGCTGGTGCGCCTGGATGCCACCGTGCAGGAGGCCAGCCATGCCATCGTTGCCAAGGCGCTGGACCAAGCCTTGGCGCGCCAGGCCCGCCTGGAGTCCGAGCGGGATGGCAAGAGCCAGGTCGACCTGCCCGGGCGCCTGTTGGCACGCCAGGCCGATGAGCAAGTCCAGGCGGTCATCGCCAGCGAGCGGCAACTGTTTGCCGATCGCCGGCAGTCCCGCGAGGGCCAGAAGTCGCAACTGCGCGAACGCATCGAGCAGCTCAAACAGACCATCGGCGGCCACGATCTGCAGCAGCGTACCAAAGCCGAGGAAATTCGCCTGATCGACGAGGAGTACCAGGCGGTCAAGACGCTGCAGAAGAAAGGCCTGATGACTCTTGACCGTGTCAATGCCTTGGCGCGCGGCATCGCCCGCCTGCAGGGCGAGCGGGGTCAACTGATCGCCTCCATTGCCGAAGCCCGTGCACGCATTGCCGAGACCCAGCTGGAATTGCTGCAGGTCGATCAACGCTTCCGCGAGCAGGTCTCCGAAGAGCTGCGTGACCTCATGGCCCGGCAAGGGGAGTGGGTGGAGCGCGAGGTCGCCGCCGCCGACCAGCTCAAGCGCGTCGACGTGCTGGCGCCCAGCGCCGGGCGGGTCCAGCAACTGGCCGTGCATACCGTGGGTGGCGTGATCTCGCCGGCCGAAACTCTGATGCAGATCGTGCCGATTGATGACGAGCTGCTGGTCGAGGCGCGGGTCAGCCCGCAGGACATCGACCAGGTCATGCTCGGCCAGGACGCCTTGTTACGCTTCAGCGCCTTCAATCGCGCCACCACCCCCGAAGTCATGGGGCGGGTGGTGCGGCTTTCCGCCGACCTGGTGAGCGACCCGCAGACCGGGCTCGGCTACTACCGCGCCGGTATTCATATCGACCAGGCCGAGCAGCGCAAGCTCGACGGCCTCACGCTGGTGCCGGGCATGCCGGTGGAGTCGATGATCCAGACGGGTCGTCGCACCGTGCTGTCCTATCTGCTCAAGCCAGTAGGCGACCACGCGCAACGGGCATTCAGGGAAGGGTGAGCGCCATCGAAGGATTGGCGTTTTCAGGCAAGGACTGTTCAACCATTGGCAAGGAATGAGTAGACATGGCTGTTATTCAGGGAACGGAAGGTGCCGACAATCTAGTTGGCACCGCGGCGGATGATCAGATCTACGGCCGGGGAGGGGACGATGTCCTCAACGGTGGTGATGGAAACGATATCCTCTTTGGTGGCATTGGAGCAGATCGGCTCATTGGCGGTGCGGGCACCGACACCGGCCTCGTACGAGGACAGCAACTCCGGTGGCGTCACGCTGAATTTCAAGACCGGCGTGCACACCGGCCTGGCGGCGGGCGACACCTTCCAGAGCATCGAGATCTTCCGTGGCTCCAACTACGACGACACCTTCGTCAGTGATGCCACGGCGCACACCTTCGTCGGCGCCAATGGTACCGACACGCTGGACTACTCGGGTTCGGCCCAGGGTATCAACCTGACCTTGGATGCCGCGGGTGCTGGTACCGGCGCCGGTGGCGACGCCGAAGGCGACAAGTTCTCGATGGTCGAGCGTTTCATCGGCACGTCTTTCAACGACACCTTCACCTCGGCGAACAACGGCTTCATCTTCGAAGGCGGTGCGGGCAATGACGTGTATGTGGTCAACAATCCCAGCGTGCGAGTCGTCGAGCAGGTGGGCGGTGGTGACGACGAGGTGCGCACCTCGCTGGGCAGCTACTCCCTGGGTGTGAACGTCGAGCGCCTGACCTACACCGGCACCGGTACATTCGCCGGCTACGGTAACTCGGGCGACAACATCATCACTGGCGGCAACGGCAACGACACCCTGTTCGGTGGCCTTGGTGCCGACCAGTTGATCGGCGGTGCAGGCATCGACTCGGCCTCGTACGAGGACAGCAGCTCCGGTGGCGTCACGCTGAACTTCAAGACCGGCGTGCACACCGGCCTGGCGGCGGGCGACACCTTCCAGAGCATCGAGATCTTCCGTGGTTCCAACTACGACGACACCTTCGTCAGCGATGCCACGGCGCACACCTTCGTCGGCGCCAATGGTACCGACACGCTGGACTACTCGGGTTCGGCCCAGGGTATCAACCTGACCTTGGATGCCGCGGGTGCTGGTACCGGCGCCGGTGGCGACGCCGAAGGCGACAAGTTCTCGATGATCGAGCGTTTCATCGGCACGTCTTTCAACGACACCTTCACCTCGGCGAACAACGGCTTCATCTTCGAAGGCGGTGCGGGCAATGACGTGTATGTGGTCAACAATCCCTCCGTGCGAGTCGTCGAGCAGGTGGGCGGTGGTGACGACGAGGTGCGCACCTCGCTGGGCAGCTACTCCCTGGGTGTGAACGTCGAGCGCCTGACCTACACCGGCACCGGTACATTCGCCGGCTACGGTAACTCGGGCGACAACATCATCACTGGCGGCAATGGCAACGACACCCTGTTCGGTGGCCTTGGTGCCGACCAGTTGATCGGCGGTGCAGGCATCGACTCGGCCTCGTACGAGGACAGCAGCTCCGGTGGCGTCACGCTGAATTTCAAGACCGGCGTGCACACCGGCCTGGCGGCGGGCGACACCTTCCAGAGCATCGAGATCTTCCGTGGCTCCAACTACGACGACACCTTCGTCAGCGATGCCACGGCGCACACCTTCGTCGGCGCCAATGGTACCGACACGCTGGACTACTCGGGTTCGGCCCAGGGTATCAACCTGACCTTGGATGCTGTGGGTGCCGGTACCGGCGCCGGTGGCGACGCCGAAGGCGACAAGTTCTCGATGATCGAGCGTTTCATCGGCACGTCTTTCAACGACACCTTCACCTCGGCGAACAACGGCTTCATCTTCGAAGGCGGTGCGGGCAATGACGTGTATGTGGTCAACAATCCCTCCGTGCGAGTCGTCGAGCAGGTGGGCGGTGGTGACGACGAGGTGCGCACCTCGCTGGGCAGCTACTCCCTGGGTGTGAACGTCGAGCGCCTGACCTACACCGGCACCGGTACATTCGCCGGCTACGGTAACTCGGGCGACAACATCATCACTGGCGGCAATGGCAACGACACCCTGTTCGGTGGCCTTGGTGCCGACCAGTTGATCGGCGGTGCAGGCATCGACTCGGCCTCGTACGAGGACAGCAGCTCCGGTGGCGTCACGCTGAACTTCAAGACCGGCGTACACACTGGCCTGGCCGCAGGTGACACTTACGACAGCATCGAGATCTTCCGTGGTTCCAACTACGACGATACCTTCGTCAGCGATGCCACGGCGCACACCTTCGTCGGCGCCAATGGTACCGACACGCTGGACTACTCGGGTTCGGCCCAGGCGATCAGCCTGACCTTGGATGCTGTGGGTGCCGGCACCGGCGCTGGTGGCGACGCCGAAGGCGACAAGTTCTCGATGATCGAGCGTTTCATCGGCACGTCTTTCAACGACACCTTCACCTCGGCGAACAACGGCTTCATCTTCGAAGGCGGTGCGGGCAATGACGTGTATGTGGTCAACAATCCCTCCGTGCGAGTCGTCGAGCAGGTGGGCGGTGGTGACGACGAGGTGCGCACCTCGCTGGGCAGCTACTCCCTGGGTGTGAACGTCGAGCGCCTGACCTACACCGGCACCGGTACATTCGCCGGCTACGGTAACTCGGGCGACAACATCATCACTGGCGGCAATGGCAACGACACCCTGTTCGGTGGCCTTGGTGCCGACCAGTTGATCGGCGGTGCAGGCATCGACTCGGCCTCGTACGAGGACAGCAGCTCCGGTGGCGTCACGCTGAATTTCAAGACCGGCGTGCACACCGGCCTGGCGGCGGGCGACACCTTCCAGAGCATCGAGATCTTCCGTGGCTCCAACTACGACGACACCTTCGTCAGCGATGCCACGGCGCACACCTTCGTCGGCGCCAATGGTACCGACACGCTGGACTACTCGGGTTCGGCCCAGGGTATCAACCTGACCTTGGATGCTGTGGGTGCCGGTACCGGCGCCGGTGGCGACGCCGAAGGCGACAAGTTCTCGATGATCGAGCGTTTCATCGGCACGTCTTTCAACGACACCTTCACCTCGGCGAACAACGGCTTCATCTTCGAAGGCGGTGCGGGCAATGACGTGTATGTGGTCAACAATCCCTCCGTGCGAGTCGTCGAGCAGGTGGGCGGTGGTGACGACGAGGTGCGCACCTCGCTGGGCAGCTACTCCCTGGGTGTGAACGTCGAGCGCCTGACCTACACCGGCACCGGTACATTCGCCGGCTACGGTAACTCGGGCGACAACATCATCACTGGCGGCAATGGCAACGACACCCTGTTCGGTGGCCTTGGTGCCGACCAGTTGATCGGCGGTGCAGGCATCGACTCGGCCTCGTACGAGGACAGCAGCTCCGGTGGCGTCACGCTGAACTTCAAGACCGGCGTACACACTGGCCTGGCCGCAGGTGACACTTACGACAGCATCGAGATCTTCCGTGGTTCCAACTACGACGATACCTTCGTCAGCGATGCCACGGCGCACACCTTCGTCGGCGCCAATGGTACCGACACGCTGGACTACTCGGGTTCGGCCCAGGCGATCAGCCTGACCTTGGATGCTGTGGGTGCCGGCACCGGCGCTGGTGGCGACGCCGAAGGCGACAAGTTCTCGATGATCGAGCGTTTCATCGGCACGTCTTTCAACGACACCTTCACCTCGGCGAACAACGGCTTCATCTTCGAAGGCGGTGCGGGCAATGACGTGTATGTGGTCAACAATCCCTCCGTGCGAGTTGTCGAGCAGGTGGGTGGTGGTGACGACGAGGTGCGCACCTCGCTGGGCAGCTACTCCCTCGCGGCGAACGTCGAGCGCCTGACCTACACCGGCACCGGTACATTCGCCGGCTACGGTAACTCGGGCGACAACATCATCACTGGCGGCAATGGCAACGACACCCTGTTCGGTGGCTTCGGTGCCGACCAGTTGATCGGTGGCGCGGGTATCGACTCGGCCTCGTACGAGGACAGCAGCTCCGGTGGCGTCACGCTGAACTTCAAGACCGGCGTACACACTGGCCTGGCCGCAGGTGACACTTACGACAGCATCGAGATCTTCCGTGGTTCCAACTACGACGATACCTTCGTCAGCGATGCCACGGCGCACACCTTCGTCGGCGCCAATGGTACCGACACGCTGGACTACTCGGGTTCGGCCCAGGCGATCAGCCTGACCTTGGATGCTGTGGGTGCCGGCACCGGCGCTGGTGGCGACGCCGAAGGCGACAAGTTCTCGATGATCGAGCGTTTCATCGGCACGTCTTTCAACGACACCTTCACCTCGGCGAACAACGGCTTCATCTTCGAAGGCGGTGCGGGCAATGACGTGTATGTGGTCAACAATCCCTCTGTGCGAGTTGTCGAGCAGGTGGGTGGTGGTGACGACGAGGTGCGCACCTCGCTGGGCAGCTACTCCCTCGCGGCGAACGTCGAGCGCCTGACCTACACCGGCACCGGTACATTCGCCGGCTACGGTAACTCGGGCGACAACATCATCACTGGCGGCAATGGCAACGACACCCTGTTCGGTGGCTTCGGTGCCGACCAGTTGATCGGTGGCGCGGGCATCGACTCGGCCTCGTACGAGGACAGCAGCTCCGGTGGCGTCACGCTGAACTTCAAGACCGGCGTACACACTGGCCTGGCCGCAGGTGACACTTACGACAGCATCGAGATCTTCCGTGGTTCCAACTACGACGACACCTTCGTCAGCGATGCCACGGCGCACACCTTCGTCGGCGCCAATGGTACCGACACGCTGGACTACTCGGGTTCGGCCCAGGCGATCAGCCTGACCTTGGATGCTGTGGGTGCCGGCACCGGCGCTGGTGGCGACGCCGAAGGCGACAAGTTCTCGATGATCGAGCGTTTCATCGGCACGTCTTTCAACGACACCTTCACCTCGGCGAACAACGGCTTCATCTTCGAAGGCGGTGCGGGCAATGACGTGTATGTGGTCAACAATCCCTCCGTGCGAGTTGTCGAGCAGGTGGGTGGTGGTGACGACGAGGTGCGCACCTCGCTGGGCAGCTACTCCCTCGCGGCGAACGTCGAGCGCCTGACCTACACCGGCACCGGTACATTCGCCGGCTACGGTAACTCGGGCGACAACATCATCACTGGCGGCAATGGCAACGACACCCTGTTCGGTGGCTTCGGTGCCGACCAGTTGATCGGTGGCGCGGGCATCGACTCGGCCTCGTACGAGGACAGCAGCTCCGGTGGCGTCACGCTGAACTTCAAGACCGGCGTACACACTGGCCTGGCCGCAGGTGACACTTACGACAGCATCGAGATCTTCCGTGGTTCCAACTACGACGACACCTTCGTCAGCGATGCCACGGCGCACACCTTCGTCGGCGCCAATGGTACCGACACGCTGGACTACTCGGGTTCGGCCCAGGCGATCAGCCTGACCTTGGATGCTGTGGGTGCCGGCACCGGCGCTGGTGGCGACGCCGAAGGCGACAAGTTCTCGATGATCGAGCGTTTCATCGGCACGTCTTTCAGCGACACCTTCACCTCGGCGAACAACGGCTTCATCTTCGAAGGCGGTGCGGGCAATGACGTGTATGTGGTCAACAATCCCTCCGTGCGAGTTGTCGAGCAGGTGGGTGGTGGTGACGACGAGGTGCGCACCTCGCTGGGCAGCTACTCCCTCGCGGCGAACGTCGAGCGCCTGACCTATACCGGCACCGGTGCATTCGCCGGCTACGGTAACTCGGGCGACAACATCATCACTGGCGGCAACGGCAACGACACCCTGTTCGGTGGCCTTGGTGCCGACCAGTTGATCGGTGGCGCGGCATCGATACCGCCTCCTACATGGACAGTAACGCTGGCGTATCGTTGAACTTCAAGACTGGTCAGCACGGCGGTTATGCCGAGGGAGACACCTTCGTCGGCATTGAAAGGTTCATGGGTTCCAATGGCGCGGATAGTTTTGTCGGCGGCGCTGGTGCGGACTATTTCGACGGTGCTGGTGGTACTGACCTGGTGAGCTTCGCCAGCGAGAGCGAGGCAATCGTGCTCGACCTGACCAAGCCTCTGACGGGGGCGGCGGCAGGTGACACCTACCTCAACATCGAGGCCTACGAAGGCACTGCGTTCAACGACACGTTCATCGGTACCGCAGCCAACGAGAACTTCATCGGTGGCGCAGGTGCCGATGTGATCAATGGCGGTGCCGGCAAGGATGCGGCGTGGTACGTCAATAGTGCTGCCGGTGTGTCGATCGACCTGGCGGCGGGCACTGCCCATGGCGGCGACGCCGAAGGCGACGTGCTGTCTGGTATCGAGGGGTTGGCAGGTTCCGCCTTTGATGACGTCCTCAATGGTGACGCCAATTCGAACACGCTCTTTGGTGCCGAGGGCAATGACGTCATCAATGGAGGGGCTGGCAACGACTTCCTGTATGGCGACGGTATCTACTATGACTTTGGCGTGCTGACTCGCAAGGAAAACATGCAAGTCGCCCAGGCCGACATCATTAATGGTGGCGATGGTGATGACACCATCTATGGTGGCGGCAGCAATGATGTCGGTGCCGTGCTTCATGGTGATGCCGGCAACGACTTCATTCAGACCGCTCGCGGCAAGGCTTATGGCGATGAGGGCAGTGACCGTCTGGTCGGCAATGGCAACGGCTATGAGTTGTATGGTGGTGCCGGTGCCGACCGTATGGACATGATGTCGTCGGGCTTTGCCGATGGTGGCGAGGGCAGCGATGTCTACAACGTCAATTCGCGGACGCCGGTGTACATCCAGGACACCGGTAGCAGCGGTATCGATGTCGTGATGTTGAAGAACATCGAGACCTTCAATGATGTCGTGGTGAAGAACGATGGCGTCAGTGTCTACATCTTCTCGAAGGCAAACTGGGATGCTGGCAACCTCGATTCCGGGGTGGTGCTGAGTAACTGGTATGCCGGAGGGAACACGATCGAATCGTTCCAGACCAACAATGGAGATAGCTTCACCATTTCTTGAGTGAGTTCGCCTGGCAGGCTGGGGCGGCGAGCCCTTGCCGCTGTCAGGCAGCGGAGCGCCGAGATTTTGTCTTTGCGCGTGAGGCTGATTCTCACATGTCCGGCAAAGGCCCCGTAAATACGGGGCCTTTGCCATTTCTACAGTACTTGGCGCGAAACTTGCTCCAAGCACCGCAAAGCCACGGCGAGCGGCAATCGATCGCCCGTGCAGCGGAGGATGACTGTGGACAAGATGCTTTACGTGGCCATGACCGGCGCCAGCCAGAACGCGCTGGCGCAGAAGGCCCACGCCAACAACCTGGCGAACGTTTCCACCAACGGTTTCCAGCGCGACCTCGAGCAGGCGCGTTCGATGCCGGTTTTTGGCGACAGCTTTCCGGCGCGTGCCTTTGCCATGAGCGAACGCCCGGCCACCGACTTCAGCGCCGGCCCCATGGTCGAGACCGGCCGCGAGCTGGACGTGGCGGTCACTGGCAATGGCTTCATGGCCGTGCAGGCCCCCGACGGCAGCGAAGCCTACGTACGCACCGGCAGCCTGAACATTGACGCCCTGGGCGTGCTGCGCGCCGGCAACGGCATGGCGGTGATGGGCAATGGTGGCCCGATCGCGATTCCGCCGGAGCAGAAGGTCGAGGTGGGTGACGACGGCACCATCAGCATCCGCGCCATGGGCGAGGACCCGCGGGTAATGGCCGAGGTCGACCGCATCAAGCTGGTCAATCCCGACGTCAAGAACATGATCAAGGGCCCGGACGGGCTGATCCACACCAGGAACGGCCAGCCGGCCGACGCCGATGTCAACGTGCGCGTGGTATCGGGCTTCCTGGAAGGCAGCAACGTCAATGCCGTGGAAGAAATGACGTCGGTGCTGGCGCTGTCCCGCCAGTTCGAGTTGCACGTCAAGATGATGAAAGCGGCCGAGGAAGGCGATCAAGCCATGGCTCGGGTTTTGCAAATCGGCTAATCACATTTGAACGGGTGCCGTAAAACAGGCGCACGAGGAGAACACTAAATGCTTCCGGCTCTTTGGGTCGCTAAAACCGGCCTGTCCGCCCAGGACACCAACCTGACGGTCATCTCGAACAACCTGGCCAACGTCTCGACCACCGGCTTCAAGCGTGATCGCGCCGAGTTCCAGGACCTCCTGTACCAGATCAAGCGCCAGCCTGGCGCGCAGTCCACCCAGGACAGCGAGCTGCCTTCGGGCCTGCAGGTCGGTACCGGTGTGCGTGTCGTCGGTACCCAGAAGAACTTCCAGACCGGTGGCCTGCAGAACACCGAGAACCCGTTGGACATGGCGGTCAACGGCCGTGGTTTCTTCCAGATACTGCAGCCGGACGGCACCGTCTCGTACACCCGTGACGGCACCTTCCACCTGAACTCCGACGGCCAGATCGTCACCGCCAACGGTTTCGCCCTGGAGCCGGCCATCGTCGTGCCGCCAGAAGCGCAGACCTTCACCGTCGGCCAGGACGGCACCGTATCGATCACCACCGCCGGCAACCCGGCCGCCCAGGTCATCGGCAACATCCAGACCGCCGACTTCATCAACCCGGCCGGCCTGCAGGCCATCGGTAACAACCTGTTCCTCGAGACCGCCGCCAGTGGCGCGCCGCAGGTCGGCACCCCAGGCCTGAACGGCTTCGGCCTGACCCTGCAGAAGACCTTGGAAAACTCCAACGTCAGCACCGTGGAAGAGCTGGTGAACATGATCACCACCCAGCGTGCCTACGAGATGAACTCCAAGGTCATCTCCGCCGCCGACAAGATGCTGTCGTTCGTCACCCAGCAGCTGTAAGCCCGGGTGGCCCGCCTGGCGCGGGCCACTGACCATCCGCTCGCTGTTGCAGCGCCTGTTCCACCGTGAGGTAAGCGTCATGAAACATCTGTTGTCCGTTTTCGCCCTGGGGGGAGCGGTGTTGCTGGCCGGTTGCGTCGCGCCGACGCCCAAGCCCAACGACCCGTACTACGCGCCGGTCCTGCCGCGCACCCCGCTGCCGGCAGCGGCCAACAACGGTTCGATCTACCAGGCCGGTTTCGAGCAGAGCCTGTACACCGACCGCAAGGCGTTCCGGGTCGGTGACATCATCACCATCACCCTCAACGAGCGGACCTCGGCCAGCAAGAACGCCGGCTCGCAGATCCAGAAGAACAGCAAGGCCGACATTGGCCTGACCTCGCTGTTCGGTAGCAGCCCGAACACCAACAACCCGTTCGGCGGCGGCGATCTGTCGCTGGAGGCTGGTTACAGCGGCGACCGCACCACCAAGGGCGACAGCAAGGCCACCCAGGGCAACACCCTGACCGGTTCGATCACCGTTACCGTGGCTGAAGTGCTGCCCAATGGCATCATCGCCGTGCGTGGCGAGAAGTGGATGACCCTGAACACCGGCGAGGAGCTGGTGCGCATCGCGGGGCTGGTACGCGCCGACGATATCGCCACCGACAACACCGTGCCGTCCACCCGTGTGGCTGACGCGCGCATCACCTATTCGGGCACCGGCTCGTTCGCCGATGCCAGCCAGCCCGGTTGGCTGGACCGTTTCTTCATCAGCCCGCTCTGGCCCTTCTGAGTACGGATGACCATGTTCAACGCTAGGCGGTTGATTGCCGCGACACTCCTGATGTCCTGCGCGTTCGGTGTTCACGCCGAGCGCTTGAAGGATATCGCCAGCATTTCCGGCGTGCGCGCCAACCAGCTGATCGGCTACGGCCTGGTGGTGGGGCTCAATGGCACGGGTGACCAGACCACCCAGACGCCGTTCACCCTGCAGACCTTCAACAACATGCTGTCGCAGTTCGGCATCAAGGTGCCGCCGGGGTCGGGCAACGTGCAGTTGAAGAACGTCGCCGCGGTGTCGGTGCATGCCGACCTGCCCCCATTCGCCAAGCCTGGCCAGGTGGTCGACATCACCGTGTCGTCGATCGGTAACTCCAAGAGCCTGCGTGGCGGTAGCCTGCTGATGACCCCGCTCAAGGGTATCGACGGCAATGTCTATGCGATCGCCCAGGGCAACCTGGTGGTGGGTGGCTTCGATGCCGAAGGCCGCGACGGTTCGAAGATCACTGTCAACGTTCCGTCGGCTGGCCGCATCCCCGGTGGCGCTTCCGTCGAACGCGCGGTACCGAGTGGCTTCAACCAGGGCAACAGCCTCACCCTCAACCTCAATCGCCCGGACTTCACCACCGCCAAGCGCATCGTCGACAAGGTCAACGAACTGCTCGGCCCCGGCGTGGCCCAGGCTGTCGACGGTGGCTCGGTGCGGGTCACCGCGCCGATGGACCCGAGCCAGCGCGTCGACTATCTGTCGATTCTCGAGAACCTGGAAATCGACCCAGGGCAGGCGGTGGCCAAGGTCATCATCAACTCGCGCACCGGCACCATCGTCATCGGCCAGAACGTCAAAGTCTCGCCGGCGGCGGTCACCCATGGCAGCCTGACCGTGACCATCACCGAAGACCCGATCGTCAGCCAGCCGGGGCCGTTCTCCAATGGCCAGACCGCCGTGGTGCCTCGCTCGCGGGTCAACGCCCAGCAGGAAGCCAAACCGATGTTCAAGTTCGGCCCAGGCACCACGCTGGATGAGATCGTGCGGGCGGTGAACCAGGTCGGCGCGGCGCCGAGCGACCTGATGGCGATCCTCGAAGCCCTGAAGCAGGCCGGCGCGTTGCAAGCCGACCTGATCGTGATCTGAGGACGCCACGGATGAATTCGAAGAGCCTGGTGTCCACGCCCGCCGACAGCGGTGCCTACACCGACCTCAGTCGCCTGAGCTCGCTCAAGTACGGTGATCGCGACAGCGACGCCAACGTGCGCAAGGTGGCCAAGGAGTTCGAGTCGCTGTTCGTCAGCGAGATGCTCAAGGCGTCGCGCAAGGCCACTGATGTGATGGCCTCCGAAGACGACCCGATGAACAGCGACACGGTCAAGCAGTACCGCGACATGTACGACCAGCAGTTGGCGGTGAGCATGTCGCGCGAGGGTGGCGGTATCGGCCTGCAGGATGTGCTGGTGCGCCAGCTGTCGAAGAACAAGGCCGTGCACCCCAACACCAGCCCGTTCCCGCGTATCGAGGGGGCTGCCCCGGCGCTGTGGGCTTCGCGGGTAGAAGCCCCAGTGCGGGAAACCGAAACCGCCGCCACGCGCAATGATGTGGCCGCGCTGAATTCGCGGCGCCTGGCCTTGCCGGGCAAGCTCACCGACCGCCTGCTGGCCGGTATCGTGCCGTCCGCCGGCACTGCTGCGGCGACCACCAATGCCGCCCTGCCGCGCCGCGCCGATATTCCGGCCGGTGGCGTGGCCATGCGGGACTGGGCGCCGGCACGCACGTTCGCCGCGCCGGACGCCAAGCTGCAGATACTTGGTCGCGCGCAGCCGCCGCTGGCACCGAAGAAAGCCTTCGCCGACAGCGACGCCTTCGTCGCCACCATGCTGCCGATGGCCGAGCAGGCCGCCAAGCGCATCGGTATCGACCCGCGCTACCTGGTGGCCCAGGCCGCGCTGGAAACCGGCTGGGGCAAGTCGGTCATGCGCAACCCCGACGGCAGCAGCAGCCACAACCTGTTTGGTATCAAGGCCACTGGCAGCTGGCAGGGCGGCGAGGCGCGGGCGATCACCAGCGAGTTCCGCAATGGCCAGTTCGTCAAGGAAACGGCGGCGTTCCGCTCCTACGACAGTTACCAGGACAGCTTCCACGACCTGGTCAGCCTGCTGCAGAACAATTCGCGCTATCAAGATGCGGTGAAGGCTGCCGATAAACCAGAACAATTCGTGCGAGAGCTGCAGAAGGCCGGTTACGCCACCGACCCGAACTACGCCAGCAAGATCTCGCAGATCGCAAGACAGATGAAGTCGGAACAGAGCTACGCAATGCTCGGTACCACCACGCAACTTTAAGGGCAGGGAACCATGGCGAGTTTGATCAATATCGGTATGTCGGGCCTGGGTGCCGCCCAGTCCGGGATGTACACCCTGGGTAACAACATCGCCAACGCCGATGTCGAAAGTTACTCTCGCCAGCAGATCGTCCAGAAGACCAAGGGTGGCCAGCAGACCGGTCAGGTGTTCATCGGTACTGGCACCACGCTGGCCGACGTGCGCCGGGTGTACAACTCGTTCCTCGAAAACCAGCTGCGTACCACCACCTCGCTGTCCGCCGATGCCTCCTCGTACCTGGATCAGGTCACGCCGCTGGACAAGGCCCTGTACGGCAACGATACCGGCATCACCGCCGCGTTGAAGAGCTTCTTCACCGCCGCCCAGGACGCTTCGGCCAAACCCACCGAAGATGCTTCCCGCCAGTTGCTGCTGACCAGCGCGCAGACCCTCGCCAAGCGTTTCAACGCCTTGTCGGCGCAGATGAACCAGCAAAACAGCAACATCAACTCGAACATGAAGTCGATCGCCGACCAGGTGAACAAGCTCACTTCCACCATCGCTGACTACAACCAGCAGATCGTGAAGATGAGCGCCATCACCGGCCAGCCCAACGACCTGCTGGACCAGCGCGACGGCGCGGTGCGCGAGTTGAACAAGCTGATCGGCGTGGACGTGGTCGAGCGCGAAGGCAACTACGACATCTACCTGAAGAACGGCCAGTCGCTGGTGCTGGGCACCGGCACACAGACGCTGGAAACAGCGCCCAGCCCGACCGACCCGACGCGCATGAGCCTGGTGCTCAACCGCGGCAGCACCAAGATGGACATCACCAACAGCGCCACCGGTGGCGAGATGGGCGGCCTGATCCGCTACCGCAAGGACACCCTCGACCCGGCCCTGAACGAGCTGGGGCGGGTGGCCCTGGTCGTGTCCGACGCCATCAACAGCCAGCTGGCCCAGGGTATCGACAAGAATGGTGAGTTCGGTGCGCTGCTGTTCGGTGACATCAACAGTGCCAAGGCCATCAGCGAGCGCAGCGTGCCCAAGCTGGGCAACAACCCAGCCACCGGCAACCTCAACGTGACCATCAAGGACACCGGCAAGCTCTCTACCAACGACTACCAGGTGACCTTCACCAGCGCCACCGGCTACAACGTGCGCCGGCTGCCCGACGGCACCGACATGGGCAACTTCGACCTCAGCACCAACCCACCACCGGTGATCGATGGTTTCAGCCTGGCGCTCAACGGCGGCGCCCCGAGTGTCGGCGACAGCTTCAAGATCACCCCGACGCGCAACGCCGCCGGGACCATCGACTCGACGCTCACCGACCCCAAGCGCCTGGCGTTCGCCGCGCCCCTGACCGCCGTCAACGGTTCGGGCAACAAGGGCACCGGGCAGATCACCCAGCCCACGTTGACTTCCAAGCTGGACATCTACAACGCCACCCAGCGCAGCGACCTGCAGACCGGCCTGAAGTACTCGACCCCGGTCAAGCTGGTGTTCGGCAACGAAACCTCGCCCCAGGCGTACACGATGTTCGACGCTCAAGGCAACAGCATCGGCAGCGGTACCATCATCCCTGGCCAGAACAACAAGCTGCAGTTGTCCGTGCCGATGGTCGATGGCAGCGGTAACCCGATCAACGACGGCGCAGGCGTTCAGAAGAAATTCAACTTCGAGATGGACATCACCGGCGCGCCGAAGAACGGCGACAGCTTCACCGTCTCGTTGACCGGCTCCGGCTCGGCGGACAACCGCAATGCCCAGTCGGTGATCGGCCTGCAGACCAAGTCCACGGTCGAGGTGGGGGCTGACGGCAAGGGCATCAGCATGACCGACGCCTACGCCAAGCTGGTATCGAATGTCGGCGGCAAGGCCTCCCAGGCCACCATGGACGCCGATGCCACCAATGCCCTGCAGTCTTCGGCGCTGAGCAGCCGCAATTCCGCGTCCGGTGTGTCGGTCGACGAAGAGGTCGGCAACCTGGTCAAGTTCCAGCAGTACTACACCGCGTCGTCGCAGATCATCAAGGCGGCCCAGGAAACCTTCGCCACTTTGATCAACAGTCTTTAAGGAGCCGTAGATCGTGCGCATCCCCACTTCGCAGTTCTACAACAGCAGCAGCGCCAACTACCAGCGCGGCCTCGCCAACACGGTCAAGAGCCAGGAGCAATCCAGCGACGGCATCCGCGTGCGTACTGCCGCCGACGATCCGGTGGGGGCCGCGCGCCTGCTGCAGCTCGAGCAACAGCAGAACATGCTCGACCAGTACAAGGGCAACATCACCAACGTGCGCAACGCCCTGGGCACCAGCGAAAGCACGCTCAACGCGATCGGCGCCGTGATGCAGCGGGTCAACGAGCTGGCGGTCACCTCCGGCAACGCCGGCTTCACCGACGCCGACCGCAAGGCCAACGCCTCCGAGCTGGCGGCGCTGGAAGAGCAACTGTTCTCGCTGATGAACAGCAAGGACGAGAACGGCAAGTACCTGTTCTCCGGCTCCAAGGGCGACACCCAGCCGTATGTGCGCAACAGCGATGGCACTTACAGCTACCAGGGCGACCAGAGCCAGCTGAAGCTGCAGGTGGGCGACATGCTCAGCCTGGCGGCCAACGAGACCGGCTACGACGCGTTCGAGCAGGCGTTGAACACCAGCCGCAGCCAGACCAAGCTCACTTCGCCTGCCGTGGACGATGGCCGTGTCAGCCTGTCCAATGGCCAGGTGTCCGGCAGCGTCGCCTACAATGACCGCTTCCGCAGTGGCGAGCCGTACAGTGTCCAGTTCACCAGCAGCACCCAGTACAAGATCCTCGATGCCGGCGGCAACGACGTCACGCTGGAAGCCAGCCAGGGCGGCAACTTCGACCCGAAAGGCGTGAACACCTCGATTTCCTTCCGTGGCGTCGACCTGCGCCTGAAGATCGATTTCAAGCCGGGCGACGAAGCCAACCCGGACGCTGCCATCGCCGGCCACTCGTTCTCGCTGGGCTCCAAGCCTGACACCATTACCGGCAGCCGCAGCCCGGGCAACAGCTCGTCGACCCAGGTCAACGGTGCCAGCATCACCAACCAGGCCCAGTACAACGCCTCGTTCCCGGGCGGTGGCGCGGTGCTCAAGTTCACCAGCCCGACCGACTTCGAGCTGTACTCGGCGCCGATGTCGGCCAACAGCCGGCCGATCTCCACCGGCACGCTGTCCGGCACGACGGCCACGGCATCCGGGGTGAGCTTCCAGCTGTCGGGTGCGCCGGCCGCGGGTGACTCGTTCGGCGTCCAGGTGGATACCCACCAGACCCAGAACATCCTGCAGACCATCAGCCAGCTGCGCACCGCGCTGTCGGTGCCGATGGACAAGGACCCGGCAGCCCGCCAGAACTTCCTGGCCTCCCTGGACTCGGCAATCGGCAACGTCGCCAGCGCGACCAACCAGGTGACCTCGTCGATCAGCGCCATCGGTGGTCGTGGCCAGGCCCTGGACATCCAGGCCGAAACCAACGAGGCGCTGGGCACCGAGAACACCAAGACCCAGAGCTCGATCCGCGAAGTCGACCCGGCGACCGTGATGTTGCGCCTGCAGATGCAGACCAACATGCTCCAGGCCTCCATGCAGTCCTACGCCAAGATCGCCGGCCTGTCGCTGGTCAACTACATCTGATTCACGATGCCGTGCCGAGCGGGGTGATCACCCGCAAGGGCCGCCTCGCTCCCTGCTGGTAGGCGAGGCGGCTCGGCCATGGCGCCGGCCATGGCAGGATGCCGGACCGGGGCAGGGGCGAGCCAGGCGGCATCGATCAATAGCTTTGAGTGAGTACCCGTGAGCGCCCAACCCCTCGTCAGTATCGCCATCCCCGCGTACAACCCCGAATTCTTCCGCAGCACGCTGGCCAGCGCGATTGCACAGGACTACGCGAACCTGGAGGTCGTCGTCTGCGACGACAGCCCGGATGCGCAGATCGAGACGATCTGCGACGAACTGCGTGCCACCACCACGGTGCCTGTGCGTTACGTGCGCAACCCGGTGCGGCAAGGGTTTGCCCGCAACCTGCTGGCGTGCCTGGAGCAGTCGTGCGGCGAGTTCATCAAGTTCCTCTGTGACGACGATACGCTGTTCGGGGCGTGCATCAGCCAACAGGCCGGGATGCTGAGCGACTTGCCGCAGGTCAGCATGGTCATCTGCCAGCGCCTGCTGTGCGCCGCCGATGACGTCCTGTTGCCATCGCGTTCGCTCAACTTCGTCATCTCCATGTGCAGTGCGGTGCTCAACGGCAACGACTTGCTGGAAGGTATCTCCGACAACGGCGTCAATCTGTTCGGTGGGCTCAGTCACGCACTGCTGCGTCGCGCGCAGGTCGAGGCATACTTGCCGACCCTGGTACAGGAGGGGCAGGGGTTTGCCGCACGCCTGGACCTGGCGCTCTACGCCTGCCTGCTGCGCCGCGGGCACTTGTGCAGCCTGGATCAGGTCTTGAGCCTGGAGCGCGTGCACCCAGGGCGCTTGAGCCACCAGAGCGGCATGGTCAAGGTATTCGATGCCGAGACCGACTGGCTGCTGCAGATGCTCCAGGGGCGTACCGGCGAGGCCGCGCCGGCCGAAGGCTGGGTGCGCTACCTGCCGTTGGCCGACTACGTTGCCGACCCTGGGCAGAAATGGGACGAGCTCGATCTTCGTCGTCTGTTCACTGCGCAGATGGCCAACTTCAACCAGCAGGTCGGTACGCTCAGCCTGAGTTTCGATGAGCTGTATGCCGAGTGGCTGGAGTACCGTCGCCTGTCCGCCGGGCAGGAGCGCCTGCTGCCCAAGCGCATTGAGCAATGGCCCAGCCAGCCGCGCATCGCGGCGGTGGTGTTCTGCCGGGACGGCGATGAAAAAGCCTTGCGCGTGACGCTGGACAGCCTGGCCCAGCAATCCTTCCCGGCCCGTTGCATCCTGGTGCTCGCCCCCGATGGCTTTGAACCGGTGGTGCGGGACAATGTGCGCTACCTGACGCGTCGCGGCGCCGGTTTCGACCTGCTCAACCAATGGCTTGCCGCAGGCGGCCAGGCGGATTGGCTGTTCCTGTTGCAGGCGGGGGATCGCCTGCACACTCATGCCCTGGTGATCATGGCCGAACGCATGGCGCTGCGCGGCGAGGGCCTGTGCCTTTACCTCGATGAAGGCAGTAACGACAACCTCGCGCCGTCGGCGCCGATCTTCAAGCCGGACTTCAACCTCGACCTGATGCGCAGCCTGCCCTACGTCGGTCGCCTGCTGGCGTTCGAGTGCGCGGCGCTGCGCGAGCTGGGTGGTTTCGACGTGGGCTTCGACGGCCTGGCGCCCCACGACCTGCTGTGGCGACTGGTCGAGGCCCATGGTCTGCAGGTGGTGGACCATATCGCCGAAGTGCTCGTGCAGTGCCAGTACCGCTACGCCGACTGGCTCGCCGAGCCGAGCGGGCATGCTCAGGCGCCTCGCGTGCTGGAGGCTCACCTGCGGCGCCTGGGCGTGGAGGCCCAGGTGTCCGGCATCGAAGGCAGCATGATGACCCGGGTCACTTATCACCATGCGCAGGCCGCCGGCGTCTCGATCCTCATCCATGCCGGCGCCGACCTGGCGGTACTGACGCGCTGCGTCGAGTCGCTGCTCACGAGCACGGCGTACCGCGACTTCGAGGTGCTGCTGATCGCCAGTGCCGACACCTCGGCCGAGGTGCGTGGTTGGCTGGCCGGGTTGCAAGGGTTGGGCAGCGACCAGTTGCGCGTGGTCGAGGTGCGTGCCAGTGGGTTGGCCCAGAGCCTCAACGAAGCCAGCCTGCAGGCACGCGGCGATTACCTGCTGCTGCTGGATGCCGGCTGCGTGCTGTTCGATGACCAGTGGCTGGTCGAGCTGATGCACCTGGGGCAGCGCCCGGAAGTCGGCATGGTCGGCCCCAAACTGTTCGACGACAAAGGCACGATCGTTTCCGCCGGCCTGGTGCTGGGGATGCAAGGCGCGGCAGGCAGCCCGTTCCTTGGTTGTGCAACGAGCGCGGACGGCTACATGAACCGCCTGCGCCTGGTGCAGAACTGGAGCGCGCTGAGCCTCGACTGCCTGTTGGTGCGGCGTGAGCTGTTCGCCGAGCTGGGTGGGCTGGACGTGGCCAACCTGCAAGGCTCGCTGTTCGATGCCGACCTTTGCCTGCGCGCGCGCACGGCGGGCTACCTCTCGGTGTGGACGCCGTTCTCGCGTGTGGCCCGCTTGCCGGTGCCCCCGGTCGAGCAGGCCACGAAACCGGACCTGCAAGCCGACCGCGACCTGCTGCACGAGCGCTGGATGGCGTGGATCGCGCTCGACCCGGCCTACAACCGCCACCTCAGCTTGAAACTGCCGAACTTCAATTTCGAGCCAGGCCTGCGCGGTGGCTGGGACCCGTTCATCGCACGGGCCATGCCGTCGGTACTGGCGCTGCCCAGCAGCACCAACGCCACCGGGCAATACCGGGTGGTCCAGCCGTTCACCGACCTGGAGCAGGCGGGCTGGATCCAGGGGCGAATCGACTTCAGCGCTCCAGGGTTGGTCGAGCTCGAGCGGGAAAAGCCCGACGTGATGATCCTGCAGTGCCGCTACACCCCGGCGAACGTCAAGGATATCGAGCAGTACAAGCGCTTCTCCAATGCGCGGCGCATCTACGAGCTGGATGACTACATCATCGAGCCGCCGAAGAAGAACGACCACGCGCGCAACATGCCGAGCAACATGCGTGAGCTGGTTGGTCGTGCCATTTCCCTGTGCGACCGGGTAGTGGTCTCCACCGAGCCGTTGGCCGACGCCCTGTCGAGCATGCACCAGGACATCCGCGTGGTGCCCAACATGCTCGCCGCGCCCTTGTGGGCGGGGCTGGTCAGCCAGCGCCAGAGCAGCGCGCGGCCACGGGTCGGCTGGGCGGGCGGCACCAGTCACCGCGGTGACCTGGAACTGCTGCTGGAGGTGATCAAGACCCTGGCCGCAGAGGTCGACTGGGTGTTCTTCGGCATGTGCCCGGAGATCCTGCGGCCCTACGTCAAGGAGTTCCATGCGGGTATCTCGTTCACCGATTACCCGCGCAAGTTGGCCAGCCTCAACCTCGACCTGGCACTGGCGCCGCTGGAGCAGAACCTGTTCAACGACTGCAAGAGCAACCTGCGCCTGCTCGAGTATGGGGCGTGCGGTTTCCCAGTAATCTGCACCGACACCAAGGCCTATGCCGGCTACCTGCCGTGCACCCGGGTGCGCGAGAACACCACCGAACAATGGCTGGAGGCGATCCGCATGCACCTGAGCGACCCACTGGCCAGTTACCGCCAGGGGGATGCGCTGCGCGAAGCCGTGCTGCGCGATTACGTACTGAACGAACACCATCTGCAGCACTGGGCCAACGCCTGGCTGGCTGACTGAAACCGACAATCTGAACAGGTGCCTTATGATCGAAACTGCAATCGGGTCGCGCAATGAAGTGACCGTTGTCATGCTGGGGCATGACCAGGCAGATCACCGCGCCCGCGCGCTCCACTACTATCGCCAGGCCGGTGTGCCTTGCCTTGGCCTGGAGCCGGTAGAGGGCGGCGAATCGGTCGCGCAGCTGGGCGAGCGCCTGGCATCGGCCGTGGCGCAGGTCGGCACGCCGTTCGTGTGCCTGGCCCTGGATGCCGACTTTGTCCTGGCTGCAGCGCTGGACAATGCCGCCCGCTGCTTGCAGGCCCAGCCGCAGGTCGTGGCCGCGCAGGGGCATGCGCTGGCCTATATGGTCGGCAACAGTGAGCTGAGCTATCACCAGGTCGGTACGCCGTTCGCCGCGCAGGCCGGGCAGGGTGCGCTGGAGCGTCTGCGCCACTACGCCAGCGCCGAGCAGCAGGCCTGGCGCGCGGTGCTGCGGGTCTCGACCCTGCAGGCGGCGCTGGCTGGTTTGCCGCAAGGGCTGGACCCGGCGGGATGGCGTGTGGCCTTGGCCTGCGCGATCCTGCTGCAGGGCGAGGTCGCCCACCTCGACCAGACCGACGTGGTCTGCGAGGCGGTGCCCGACACCCTGACCCAGGCCGAGCGCGAAGAGCACCTGGTTCAGGTGGT